>NZ_CP129016.1:2890000-3226619 GCF_020524085.2 Halobacillus litoralis | reverse complement strand
TTTTCTTTTCATACCAATTAAATGAAGGGGTGGAATGAGGTGGCAGGAGCGGCACAAGAATGAAGAGTGTCAATCATAATTTTAAAGTGACTGAAAGAAGTTGTTTCATATTTTATTGGTAGGATAGTGAACGCTTTTCTCTCTCCCGACCAATCCCGTCACACAACCTGGAACGCTTTTAAGATCAAACCCTGCCCCTATATGAAACAAAAGACTCATCTACAACTTTTGTATGAGGGAAAATCATCCTCTAGATAGAAAATTTTAAAAATTATTGCAAATGGGTAGATATTTATTTCGTAACCCGATATATTTAATATTACGTTAAAAAATAAGAAGGAGGAAAACCTTTGGATACGTTTAAAAAACTAAAGGCCTTTTACTTGCCATATCGAAATTTTTTCTTTTGGTCTCTGTTTTCATTATTCTTCGTAACCATCATTACCGTTGTTTATCCAATCGTATTAAAGATCACCATCGATGATGTTGTTCTCGCGGAAGAGTATCGTCTCATTCCTTATATATGTATCGCATTTATCGCACTCATGATCATCAAAGGGTTCGCTACATATTTTCATCAGTATTTAGGGGACTTCTTCGGCATACGATCCGTGTACACTCTTCGTGACGAGTTGTATAAAAAGTTGCAGCGGCTGCCTTTCCGTTATTACGACAATGCCAAGACAGGCGATTTGATGTCGAGATTGACGGCAGATGTGGAAGGGTTTCGTTTTTTCCTTTCCTTTGGGTTCTCGGAACTGATCCGAATCTTCCTTTTGATTGTGATCAGCTTGAGCGTCATGTTTTATTTCTCCATTCCACTTGCTCTTGTCACGATGGCGGCGATGCCATTTCTTGCTGTTGTGATCTATCGGTTCGACCGCAAAGTTCACCCGGCCTTCCGTAAAATCCGTAAGTCTTTCGGGAAGTTGAACACACGTGTACAGGAAAACATCAGCGGAATGAATACGGTCAAATCCCTATCCAGGGAAAATTTTGAGATCGGGCGTTTTTCGAACAGAAGTGAGGATTACCGATCCAAATTCATTACGACATCCAACATATGGGCGCGTTATTTTCCATTGATGGAGTTCATCGGCAACGTATCGGTTGTAGCCTTGCTTGCCTACGGCGGGTACATGGTTATGAACAACACGATGCAGTTAGGGGAATTGGTGGCCTTTTTCAGTCTGGTTTGGTATATTCTTGGCCCTCTAATGAACTTAGGTTTCGTCATTAACCTTTTCTCTCAGGCAAAAGCTTCTGGTGAACGGTTGCTTGAAATTTTAGAAGCAGAGGAAGAAATAAGTGAGAAGGACGCAGCGATTCATCAAGATCGTTTGCAAGGCCATGTGACATTCAAGGATGTCACACTTACTTATGTTGAAGATGACGATTCTGCTTTGAAAGATATAAGCTTTGATGCTCCTCCCGGAAAAACAATCGGACTGATTGGAGCGACAGGCTCAGGAAAAACGAGTATCACCCAATTGATCACCCGTTTTTACGAACCCGAAAAAGGGGAAGTCCTCGTCGATGGTCGTCCGGTTCAAGATTATGGATTGAAAAGTCTGCGCAAAAACATCGGCTTTGTTTTACAAGAGTCGTTCCTTTTCTCAACGACCATAAAAGAAAATATCGCATACGGTAATCCTGACGCGACGATTGAAGATGTCATCGATGCTGCCAAGAGGGCACAGGCTCATGAATTTATCATGGAGATGCCAGATGGCTATGACACCCTTTTAGGGGAGCGTGGAATGGGACTTTCCGGCGGACAAAAGCAGCGGATTGCCATTGCCCGTGCGATTCTCATTGATCCAGCTATTCTTGTACTGGATGATGCTACGTCTGCGGTTGACATGGAAACCGAATTCAAGATTCAAAAAGCGCTTCAGGAAGTGATGAGAGGTCGTACGACATTCATCATCGCTCACCGTATCTCTTCCTTAAAACACGCTGATGAAATCATCGTACTAGAAGACGGAGCCGTCAAGGAACGTGGCGTGCATGAGTACCTTCTTACGAATGGTGGACCGTATCAACGAATTTACGATATTCAATATCAGGATAAAGAAAAAATTTTAAAGACATCTAACATTTCATAAAAGGAGGGAGACCATGGCTCGCAAACCAAAGCATGAACCAGAAACGAGCACTCATTTGAATCGATTTAAATATACGCAGGACCAGGCGATCGAAAAGCCGTTCAACTGGGCTCAAATGTGGCGGCTGCTTACGTACTTGAAGCCCTATGCCAAAACATTGCTGCCCGTTGCCATCATTGCGATGCTCATTTCCACCATTGTGAGGCTGGTTGTTCCCGTATTAATTGGTCAAGTAGCGATTGACATTGCGATTGCTGAAGGGGACACCAATCTATTAATCCAACTCGTGGTTGGCATTGCCATCATGTATTTACTCAGTTATATCGGTAATGCACTTAGAATTAAATATGTGAACATCCTCGGACAGAATGTGATTTATGACTTGAGGCAGCACTTGTTTTCCCACGTCCAAAGACTTTCTCATAAGTTTTTCGACTCGAGGTCCGCAGGTTCAATCCTTGTCCGGATCATGAACGACATCAATTCCCTGCAGGAATTGTTCACGAATGGAATCATCAACCTGCTGATGGATGTCGTCATGTTGACTGGAATTGTCGTCATTCTATTAGTTTTCAGTCCAAAACTGGCGCTGGCGATCCTCGTCATCCTGCCGCTCATGTTCTATATCTCAACAAAACTGCGACGTAACATCCGCCGCTCCTGGCAGAATGTCCGGATTCAACAGTCTAAATTGAATTCGCACTTGAATGAAAGCCTCCAGGGGATTCGGATTACTCAATCTTTCTCTCAGGAAAAAGAAAATACAGAGTACTTCAATGGTGTGAATACGGATAACTTCCAATCCTGGAACACAGCTTCAAAGAAAAGTGCCATGTTCCGCCCATTCGTTGAAATGAGTAATGCGGTCGGAACGGTCATACTCATCGCATATGGTGCCCATTTAATCTTGCAGTCAAGTATCGAAGTAGGTGACTTTGTTATGTTCGCTTTCTTCCTTGGCATGTTCTGGGAGCCGATCTCCCGTTTGGGACAGATGTATAACCAGCTCCTGATGGCGATGGCTGCTTCTGAAAGAATCTTTGAATTTCTGGATGAGGAACCGAACGTCGAAGAGAAGAAAGATGCGATTGAACTGAAAGATATGCGGGGCCGCATTGAATTTGATCATGTTCAATTCGCGTATGATTCCAAACGCATCGCTCTACACGATATTAACCTTGAAATGAAGGAAGGCGAGACCGTCGCCCTTGTCGGTCATACCGGTTCAGGTAAATCGACGATTGCGAACTTGATCAGCCGCTTTTATGATCCGACTAAGGGAGCTGTCAAAATCGATGGGGTAGACTTGAAAGATGCCACAATTGATAGTGTGCGTCAGCAAATCAGTGTCGTCCTCCAGGATACCTTCATTTTCTCAGGAACGATCATGGAAAACATCCGCTTCGGCCGTCCGGATGCTTCCAATGAAGAAGTCATCGAAGCAGCGAAAGTCGTTGGAGCCGATGACTTTATCCAGCGATTGAACAATGGATATGAAACAGAAGTAGAAGAACGCGGAAATATCCTTTCCGCCGGTGAACGACAGCTCTTGTCCTTCGCCCGCGCGCTTCTTGCCAATCCAAGAATTCTAATTTTAGATGAAGCAACCGCTAGTATCGATACCGAAACAGAGCTGAAAATCCAGCAGGCGCTCCGTAAACTTCTCAAAGGACGAACAGCGATCATGATCGCGCACCGTTTATCGACCATACGAGAAGCGGACAATATTTTCGTTCTGGAAAACGGACGCATCCTTGAGCAAGGTTCGCATGATGAATTGATGGACCAGGAAGGCGAGTACTACGACCTTGTAAAAGCCCAGTTCCAAATGCTCGATGCTATATAATTCTCAAAAAAGACACCGGATTCCGGTGTCTTTTTTGTTTAACTAAATAGCAGGTTTGTGGAAGACTCGATTTCGAGATGTTTCCTTGGATCTTTGCTATGTTGGGCGTCAGGGGTGATCGGGAAGCTACTCGCTTTCCTGCGGGGATGACGGCAAGCCTCCTCGTGCTTCGCAGTGTGGGGTCTTGCCAGTCCATCCATTCCCGCGGGAGTCTCGCAGCTTCCCAACCACCCCTTTCGATGTAAGGGAGAAACGAACCCTTGTACCAAGTTGGACGGTTCTTCCACTATCCAACTGTTAGAGGTGTAAAGCGCTGTGGATCAAGCTTTAACGTACTGTTGAGGTGTACTAGGCATCCACTCCCATAATCATACGAGCTGCCTTTTTAGGAGTGGTTTCGAGAATCTTCCTTGGCGAAGGGGCGGAGGGAAACGGTGAGACTCCTATGGGACGTGTGGGACAGGTGAGACCCCGGAAGGCGTAGCCTGAGGAGGCTCAGCGCCCGCCCCATGGAAAGCGAACCTTTTCCCGTAGCCCCTAAAATCACACAAACGTCTCGAAACTGAGTCTTCACGTAAAGGGAGTTTTAATGGTAGAAGTGGTGTGCTGGTTATCTGCATTCGCACGTTAAATTGAATGACCAACGGGGAAGAAGAGATGTAGGCATAACGTTCGACAACCACAAGGAAATCGGGTACCATCTTCATAAAACAGACACTTTGTGAAGGATGTCACAAAATCGTCAACAACCATCTAACCATGAACCGTTTTCACGCATTATACTAACGATAGTAGTGACCGATTTTAGTTAGGGGGAACAAAGATGTTTGGTTTTGAAACCGTTGAAGTGAGCCGGGCACTAACGGCTATGACGCTGCTTTTCCATGCGATTTTCGCGACACTTGGAGTCGGTGTTCCTGTGCTCGTATCGATTGCCGAGCTCATCGGAATAAAGAAAAAAGATCCACACTATACATTGCTTGCCCGACGTTGGGCGCGTGGCTACACGATTACAGTAGCTGTCGGAGTTGTAACAGGTACGGCTATTGGTTTGCAGTTATCATTGATTTGGCCAAGTTTTATGCAGTTGGCGGGGAATGTCATTGCGTTACCGCTTTTCATGGAAACGTTCGCGTTTTTCTTTGAAGCGATATTCCTTGGCATTTATTTATATACATGGGACCGTTTCAAGAAGCCGATCTACCACTGGATCTTATCCATTCCCGTGGTCATTGGTGGTACGTTGTCTGCTCTTTTCATAACTACAGTCAACTCTTTTATGAACACACCCCAAGGTTTTGAAATGGAGGACGGTCGCTTTACAGCCGTTGACCCACTGGCAGCGATGTTTAACCCTGCGACCCCGACGAAGGTGTTTCACGTCATTTCCTCTTCTTATTTAACAGCTGCTGCTGTACTTGCTGGTATTGCGGCGTTCATCATTCTCGTTAAAAAAGGTTCGTTATATCATAAAAAAGCATTGAAGCTGACGGTAACGATGACGTTTCTATTTGCGATTCTAACAGCTGTTGCTGGCGACTTTTCTGCCAAATTCCTTGCTGAGTACCAGCCGGAAAAATTGGCGGCGGGAGAATGGCATTTTGAGACAGAAGAAGGTGCGGACCTTGTTGTCTTCGGTACTTTGAATGAAAATAATGAAGTTGAAAATGCAATTCGGATTCCGAACGCATTGAGTTTTCTTGCACACGGAGACTTTAATGCAGAGGTTGAAGGGTTAAATGAAACACCGGAAGAGGAACGGCCGCCTCTATGGATCCACTATATGTTCGACCTCATGGTCAGCATCGGATTCTACACACTCGGCATTTCGCTCCTTTTCCTCATTTTTTGGAAATTTAAAAGATGGAACGAATACAACCCGCTTCTGTTATGGGGCATTGTAGCTACAGGTCCTCTGACCATGTTTGCGATCGAGTTTGGTTGGATTTACGCAGAAGTAGGGCGCCAACCATGGATTTTACGTGGTTTCATGACTGTCGCAGAAGGGGCGACAACCTCTCCGTATGTATTCTCGATGTTCATTCTTTTTGCAGCTGTGTACCTTGTACTGGCTATGGGATGTCTCATCACATTGCGGAAAATTTTCAAAGGTAAACCGGCTGAATTGGAACTGGAACATCGTTATCCTCAGACAGCCGCTGCAAGCAAGGAGGGTGACGTATGAGTTATGAATTGATTGGTATTTCAGTTCTATGGCTTTTCCTTTATGGGTATTTAATCGTCGCTTCTGTCGACTTTGGAGCTGGATTCTTCGCTTATTATGCGAGAATGACGAAGAAAGATCATTTGATCAACCAGCTGATCTCTCGTTATTTATCGCCTGTATGGGAAGTGACCAATGTATTTTTCGTCTTCTTTTTCGTAGGACTTGTCGGATTTTTTCCGGATATGGCTTATTATTTTGGTCAAACGCTTTTGATTCCGGGAAGCATCGCCATTGTTCTACTCGCTATTAGAGGATCTTTCTATGCTTTCGAGAACTATGGTTCAAAAGATAACTCGCTTTATATGTTCTTGTATGGAGCGACCGGATTGCTCATCCCGGCCTCTCTATCAACGGCGTTAACGATATCCGAAGGTGGATATATTGAAGAGACGGCTAACGGTGTGCAACTACTATACGGAGAGTTGATCTCAAGTCCCTACTCTTGGAGTGTCGTTTTCCTTGCTATTGTCAGTGTCCTTTATATCAGCGCCATGTTCCTTACCTATTATGCTAATCGGGCAGGGGATAAGCCAGCGCTCGAGATCCTCAGAAAATACGCGTTGTTCTGGAGTTCTCCGACCATCATTGCAAGTCTCACGACGTTTATCGCACTTAGCCAGCAAAATATGGATCACTTTCAAAGGGCTATTGAATTATGGTGGGTCTTCGGGATATCCGTAGCCTTTTTCATGATTGCTGTCTTTCTCGTATATCAAGGGAAGTATTATGGCTGGGCGTTCGTTGCTGTCATGATTCAGTTCTTCATAGCCTTCTTTGGTTACGGAGCTTCTCACTTGCCGTACCTGCTTTATCCTTACGTTACCATTACGAGTGGTGTGACCAACGACTCAATGGCCATCGCTTTGGTCATCGTCTTTATTGCAGGACTGTTATTATTGATTCCATCACTCATTCTCTTAATGAGACTCTTCCTATTCGATGCGGATTATGTAAAAGGAAAAAAATAATCGAGCTACCTGAAAAGCATAGAATCTACGGATTCTATGCTTTTTCTCTTTATTAAAGAATATGGCAGGATTGTGGAAGACTCAGTTTCGAGATTTTTCCGGGGTTCGTTGCTATGTTGGGCGTCAGGGGTGGTCGGGTAGCTACTCGCTTTCCTGTGGGGGAGTGGCGAGCTTCCTCTGGCTAACGCCCTGCGGGATCTCGCCTATCTCCTTTCTCCCACGGGAGTCTCGCAGCTTCCCAACCACCCCATTCCAAGAGGGGGTAAACGAACCCCTTTACCAAAGTTGGATGGTCTTCCACTATCGCGGTTGTTGTAGGCATAAAACGCTCTGTATCAGGCTTTCAGGGTTCAAGTACCTCGGCTTGGGAGTATTCTCCTTATACTCTCATCAAATAGAATAGCTGATTATTCATGAAGTGGTTTCGAGACACTGATATAGCAAAGGGGCGGAGGGGAATGGCGAGACTCCTGCGGGAAAAAAGTGCATGGTGAGACCCCACAGGACGCAGTCCGAGGAGGCTCACCGCGCTCCCGCGGAAAGCGAGTTATTCCCCGCAGCCCCATCCACTCAACGAAGTCTCGAAACTGAGTCTTCAAGAAAAGGGAGCTTTAGTTGAAGATCTTTTCTTTGATGAATATGGTGAATCTATATGTTGAGGTGGGGATTTATGTGATAGAATAAGCATAGATTTTGCGAGACAGTTGGGGGTTGACGTATGAAAAAAGAATTCGCTGTCATTGGTTTAGGCCGATTCGGAGGCAGCATCTGCCGTGAGTTGAGCCGAGAGGGAATGGAAGTTCTTGCCCTCGACCTTGATGAAGATAAAGTAAATGAATACCGTGATATCGCGTCACACGCTGTTATTGCCGATTCTACAGATGAAAATGTGCTGAAAGAGCTCGGGTTCCGCAACATCGACCACGTCATCGTAGCCATCGGGGATAATATCCAGGCCAGCATGCTGACGACATTAATATTGAAGGAAATGGGCATCAAAATGATTACGGTCAAAGCCCAAAATGATTACCATGAGAAAATCCTCAATAAAATAGGAGCCGATCAAGTCGTTCACCCCGAACGTGACATGGGGAAACGAATCGCTCACAACATCATATCCAACAATATTCTAGATTATATCGAGCTTTCTGATGACCATAGTGTCGTCGAAGTGAAAGCTGGAAGCAAAATGGGCGGACAAACGCTTGTAGACCTTGATATCCGTGCCGAGTATGGATGTAACGTTGTTGCTATTAAACGAGGGAAAGATGTGATTGTATCCCCGATGGCCACGGAAGAAATCAAAGAGAGTGACGTGCTTATTGTTATTGGAGCAGATAAGGATATTAGTCGTTTCGAAAAGAACCTCGTATTAGAAGATTAAAAAGAACAAGAAATACCCTCTGGTCAGTAGAAGGCCAGAGGGTATTTTATATTTTCTACAATAAAAGAATGGTCTTTCCGCATCATGAACATTGATATGTTTGTTTAAGAAAAGCAGGAAAAGGAAATAAGAAGGGTTATAGGAGATAATTTAAGGAGCTTGAAAGGATGATTTGGATGTTCAATAAGCGAACAGGAGAAGTCATGACACAACAACTCATCAATTGGGGTGTCGATCACATATATGGAATGCCGGGCGACTCCATCAATGAATTGATTGATGACTTAAGAAAAAGGCAGGAAGAAATTGAATTCGTCCAAGTCCGCCATGAGGAGACTGGTGCTTTATCAGCGGCGGCCTATGCGAAATTGACAGGGAAGATTGGTGTCACAGCAGCGATTGCTGGACCAGGAGCTGTCCACTTACTTAATGGGCTTTATGATGCAAAAGCAGACAGCGCGCCAGTGCTCGCGATTGTCGGACAAGTGCATAGTGAAGAAGTGGGGACGGGAGCGTTCCATGAAATCAACTTGGAAAGAATGTTCGATGATGTTGCTGTCTTCAATCGTCGGGCGGAGACAGAAGCTCAGCTTCCGGATTTACTCGATCAGGCAATCAAAGAAGCTTACGCCCATAAGGGTGTTTCTGTCTTGATCGTCCCGGATGATCTATTTGCAGCCAAACAGACAGATGAGGTCCGCCTCACATCTGGAGACTATTATCGTCCAGAAATTTTCCCTGCACAGAATCAATTGAATGAAGCGAGACAGCTGATTGAAAAAGCAGAAAAACCGATCATTCTGGCAGGACAGGGAACGAGAAATGCCCCGAATGAATTGATCGATTTTGCAGAGTCCATTAAAGCCCCGATCATTTTAAGTCTGCTTGCTAAGGGAGTAATTCCGGATAACCACCCGTATTGCCTAGGGCAGCATGGTCAAATCGGAACGAAGCCTGCTTACCATGCGATGAAGGAGACGGATCTATTGATTCTAGTAGGTACACAGTTTCCTTACCGTGATTTCCTTCCTGAAGATGTCACAGCCATTCAAATTGACAATAAACCTGAGAACCTTGGGAAGTATTATCCTATTGAAGTCGGATTGGCTGGGGATAGTAAAGAGACCCTCGCCGCTTTGAAGAAGCTTACTGCTCCTGTCGAAAAGCGAGAGTACCTTGAGTATTATCAGGAAAAAATGAATGATTGGAGAATCGCTCTACAAGAAGAGAAACGATCTACGGAGAACCCATTACATGCACCACAAGTGATGTATGAACTTGAGAAGCATATGGAACCAGGAGCCATTATATCCGGAGATGTAGGGAACGTGACCGTATGGCTTTCCCGCTTTTTACACCTTGTGAACCAGAAGTTCGTTTTGTCTGGATGGCTTGCAACCATGGGAAGTGGTCTTACTGGCGCGATTGCAGCGAAAAAAGCATATCCGGATAAACAAGTGATTGGAGTTTCCGGAGACGGTGGATTCTCCATGGTGATGCATGATTTTGTGACCGCCGTCAAATATGAATTGCCAATTAAAATGATTGTGCTGAACAATAGTAAGATTGGAATGATTAAGTACGAACAAGAACAGATGGGGCATTTGAATTATGCCACGAACTTAGGGGGAAGTGGACTTCGCTAAATTTGCAGAAGCTTGTGGGGGAGAAGGTTATCGAATTGAGTCGTATGAGGAGCTCTCTACAAAGATGAAGCAGGCCTTTGTTTCCGAGAAACCTGTATTGATCGATGTCGTCATTGAAGACCAGGCGCCACTTCCTGGAAAAATTGACTATCAATCAGCTGTGAATTTTTCCAAGTATATCGTTAAAGAATTCTTCGAGTCAGGAAACCTCGACTTACCAGACATGAAAAAAGCATTGAAACGCCTGACATAAAAAAAGAAATCCCCGCTGGAGTTCCCAGCGGGGATTTTTTATGATCACACTTCCATAATGATTGGAAGAATCATCGGACGACGTTTTGTCTTTTCAAACAAGAACGGTGCAATGGTATCTGTAATTTCATTTTTGATTTCAGACCATTGAGTCGTACGACGCTCCATCACTTTTTCAACATGGGAGCTGACGAGATTCTGTGCTTCTTTAATCAAGTCTTCTGATTCTCTCATGTAGACGAATCCACGGGAGATGATATCAGGACCTGATGCGATCTTGAATTCTTTCATGTTGATGCTAACGACTACGATGACAAGACCTTCTTCAGAAAGAATTCTACGATCACGAAGGACGATGTTACCGATGTCACCAATTCCGCTTCCGTCGACATAGACAGATCCGGAAGGGATTTTACCTGCGACAGTAGCTTCCTCTTTACCAAGAGCAAGAACGTCACCATTATCCATAACGAAGCAGTTCTCAGGCTCGACGCCACAATCATGGCTGAGCTTCGTGTGCTCCTTCAGCATACGGTATTCCCCGTGAATCGGCATAAAGAATTTCGGTTGGATCAAACGAAGCATGAGCTTCATTTCTTCCTGACTACCGTGACCGGATGTGTGGATGTCATTCAATGGGCCGTGGATGACATCGGCACCGGCGCGGTAGAGTTTATTGATGGTACGGCTGACACTGATCGTGTTTGCAGGGATTGGGGAAGAAGAGAACACGACGGTGTCGCCTGGTTGAATTTGAATTTGACGGTGAGTTCCGTTGGCGATACGTGACAGGGCAGCCATTGGTTCACCTTGTGAGCCTGTACAAAGGATCACGACTTCATTTGCTGGAAGTCGGTTGATCTGCTGGGCATCAATGAATGTATCCTTAGGGGCACGGATATATCCAAGTTCCTGACCGATTCGGATGGAAGATTCCATACTTCGTCCGAAGACAGCCACTTTACGGCCATTTTTTACTGCAGATTCTACCACTTGTTGTAGACGGTGGATGTTGGATGCAAAGGTTGCAAAGATTAATCGACCATCATCCATACGCGTGAAGATGTCGTCAATGCTCTGTCCAACCACACGTTCTGATTTTGTAAAACCAGGAACTTCTGCATTGGTACTATCGGACAATAGGGCTAGCACGCCTTCTTTACCGATTTCGGCCATCTTGGCAAGGTCAGCCGGTTCTCCAACAGGGGTGAAGTCGAATTTGAAGTCCCCTGTGTGTACGACGTTTACTGGTGGAGTTTTAACTACAACTCCGTAAGAGTCAGGAATACTGTGCGTCGTACGGAAGAAGGAAACGGATGTTTTACGGAATTTGATGACATCGTCTTCCTGGATCGGATTCAGTTTCGCATTCCGCAGTAGGCCGTGTTCATCCAACTTATTGCGGATAAGGCCGAGCGCCAGTTTGCCCGCATAAATCGGAATATTAATTTCACGCAGCAAGTACGGAATTCCACCAATGTGATCTTCGTGACCGTGCGTAATGAATAGCCCTTTGATTTTATCTTGATTTTGGACGAGGTACGTATAATCCGGAATAACATAGTCGATACCGAGCAGCTCGTCTTCCGGGAATTTGATACCAGCGTCAATGAGGATGATTTCGTCTTGGAATTGTACTCCGTACGTGTTTTTACCAATTTCACCGAGTCCGCCAAGGGCGAATACGGCTGTCTGGTCATTTTTCACGAATTTCATCGGTTAAAAATTCTCCACTTTAAAATCTTCGGATTGCTTCTCATATTCAAGGTGATCCTCATCAAGCACCTGAATATATTCGATATTGAATCCTTCATTTTTTAATTTTTCACGAACTTGTCTTTCTGTTTCCGCTTCCACGTACATGCTGTCTGTACGTTCACGGACAGGAACTTCGCTCGCAAGTTCCTGATAAAGTACTTTAAATATCATTACTCTATCGCTCCTAACTAGATATAATTTCCACATTCTTGTCCTGTCATCATCATAGCACGTTTGTTTCCTGTATGGGAATGATAATGGTATGTGCGGGTGCTCGGTACACCCCTAAAACAATGGTTTACGCGTATGTTTTTCGTTTCATGAAATTTTTCCAACGTTTTCTAAGCTTCCTTCGTAGACGCTTCATCATTGGCATCTATCCCCTTTCATCCTGAAGAAGAAAACAAAAAAACGTTAAACCGCCCAATCCCTGTTATCTCTAGTATAATACGGTTTGTGGAAGAATGAAACATTTACATATTAGATTTTGTATATATCGTGTGTTTTTCTTCTCAAACCTATCCACTCATGCTACAGTATAGCCAAAGAGTGGGGTATGCTATGATACATAAGAGAAATTGTACGCAGGCCGACGAGGAGGACAAGGAAATGACGAAAAAAATTGCTTTTTTTGATATTGACGGAACACTACTGAATCATGAAAAAAAACTGCCAGAGAAAACGAAGGCAGCGATTCAAGCACTACAAGATGAAGGAGTGTACTGTGCCATTGCAACCGGTCGTGCTCCTTTCATGTACAAGAAGTTGAGAGAGGAACTTGGAATCGATTCCTTTGTAAGTTTCAACGGACAATATGTCGTTTTTGAAGGAAAAGAAATTTACACGAATCCATTATCTGAACCCGAGTTAGAACGACTTCATAAACACGCAGAGCAGAACGACCATCCAATGGTCTTCATGAACCATGAAGAAATGAAAGCTTCTGTACCAGATCACGATCATATAGAAGAAAGTCTTGGAACGCTTTATATTGATCACCCTAGTGCGGACGCCGCCTTTTTTAAAGGAAGAAATATTTATCAGTCCCTCCTGTTTTGTGAAGGGGATGAAATCGAAGAGTACAGAGACGCCTACGAATCTTTCGATTACATCCGTTGGCACCCCGTTTCCTGTGATGTTCTTCCAAAAGGTGGATCGAAAGCGGAAGGAATCAAGAAGATGATTGAAGCAGCTGGTCTAAGGATGGAGGATACTTACGCTTTTGGCGACGGTTTGAACGATATCGAAATGATCCGTGAGGTAGGAACAGGAATCGCGATGGGGAATGCAGTATCTGAAACGAAAGCCGTCAGTGATTTTGTAACAAAAGATGTGGGTGAAGACGGCCTCTCTCATGCGATTTATGAAATAGGCTTGTTGAAGTAATTTTTTCAATAAACGGAAGCTCTACGGAGAAAGTTAAAAAAGCTCCACCGTCCTAGGACGGTGGAGCTTTTGTTTTTTATCGATCGGCAGGTGTAGCGTTTTCCGGCTCTTTGAAAGGGTTCTCCTGATCGATGTGGTCGTAGAACATGACCCCGTGGAGGTGATCAATTTCATGTTGGAACACGATGGCTGCATAATCTCTCAAGCGCAGCTTCACATCATTACCTTCAAGGTCCGTAGCTTTCACTGTAATACGGCGATAGCGTGGAACATATCCAGGCACTTCACGATCGACGGAAAGACATCCTTCTCCTGTAGTAAGATAGGTTTTTTCCACTGAATGACTAACAATACGAGGATTGAATAAGCCATAGCTATATAACTTGTCTTTCATATCAGTGAAATGAACAGCCAGCATCCGTTTATTTACATTAATTTGCGGTGCAGCTAAGCCGACTCCAGGACGGAGTCCGTATCGGTTACAAACTTGTTCATCCTAGCTATTCTTCAAGTATTGGATCATTTCTTCCAATGTTTTTTTATCCTCCTCAGAAGGGGGGAGGGTCACTTCCTCTGTCACTTTACGCAAAGCGGGGTGACCTTCACGAACGATATCGTCCATTGTGATCATTTAAGCAACATCCTTTCAAACTAGACATTTTCAAACAGCTCTAACTCATTGGATTCAGTATCTATAATGAATGGAATAAATGAGCTCTCGCCAATAGACCTTTCTCCTATCCATGTCAATGGTAACATATGTGAAAAAGGTGCTTTCAATTTGATATCATTTATTATACTATTGTAGATACGTTTAGATTACAATAATGTTTCACGGAATTCGAGGGGGAAAAGGTGTGCGATTACATAAGCTAGTGGTGCTCCTAGCCGTTGCAGCTTTCTTATCTGCCTGCACAGGTCAGTCAGCACAAGAACAGATTTATGAACATCTTGAAAAAGCAGTGACGTTGGAAGATGCTTTTCGCGAACAACAGCAGCCGATGGTGGATCTTGAGACAGAAGAACAAAAGTTATATGAAGAAATCATCAATTTGAACATGGATCAGTTTGATGAAATCAAAGAAAAATCCAAGCAGGCGGCCTCTATTGTTGAAAAACGCAGAGAAAAGCTTGAACTTGAAAAAGAGAGCATCGATACGGCAAAAGAGGAATTCGATAAGATTGAACCTTTAATCGAAGATATAGAGGAAGAAAATGCAGAGGCAAAAGAAAAAGCAGATCAATTAGTTGAAACAATGAATGCAAGGTACGATTCCTATCAAAATTTATATACGGCTTATGACGAAGCTTTGACTCTCGATGCCGAACTGTATGAAATGATGCAGAACGAAGATTTGAAAGAAGAAAAACTGCAGGAACAAATCGATAAGATCAATCAGAAGTATAATGAAGTGATTGAACATAATGAAACGTTCAACAAACACACCGAAGAGTATAATGCACTGAAAAAAGAACTTTATAAAGCGATGGAACTTGATGTAACTTATGAGGAACAATCAGAATCATCTTCTTCAGAAGAATAACAGGAAAGCCGTGGACGACCATAGTCGTCCACGGCTTTTTGTTTTTAAAGGATGATTGTGAAAGGTGTAGTGAAATAGATCTCAAGTGTTTAGTGGTGAGGGAGGTCCTTTATTGCTCATCTTCACTAATGAAGTATTTGTACATGGACAAGTGAAGGCTCTGCACTAAACAATTCATTTGATTGTAAAGGGAAAAAAACGTAAGATTAATACAGGCTTAATTTTGTGGTGATACAGTATTGTGTTCTGAAATAACAAAATAAGTCATTTTTCGACCGCTGTTAGAAGCCTCTATGACTATGTATAGATATTATGTAGCTAAGTGATTGACGAATGATGACGATTTGAGCTAAACTACATAATGGATTGACATTGTACCATTGAATCTTACTTGAAGAATGTAACAGTTTCTATAAAAGCCCCTGCATGATTAATAAAGAAGTGTTCAGGGTAAAACGTAAAGAGCAAATCGGTACAGTTTTTTTTTCATAATTGGGAAAGCTACTCACAGCATCCATTTTAAAATACGAAAGGAAAGGGTGAATGACTTTGAAACGAACTCTTGAGAACATTGAAAATCAGTTCGAAACGTTTCAAATCCTTAACGAAGAAGGCGAAATCGTAAACGAAGATTTTATGCCTGACCTATCTGATGAAGATCTTAAAGAAATTATGCGCCGTATGGTTTATACGCGTATTCTTGACCAGCGTTCCATCGCGCTTAACCGCCAGGGACGTCTTGGTTTCTACGCTCCAACTGCAGGACAGGAAGCATCTCAGCTTGGAAGCCAATTTGCACTGGAGAAAGCTGACTTTATTCTTCCGGGATACCGTGATGTACCACAGTTGATCTGGCACGGTCTTCCACTTTACCAAGCATTCCTATTCTCCCGTGGACACCATAAAGGAAACCAAATGCCTGAAGGTGTTAACGCAGTGAGCCCACAAATCATCATCGGTGCGCAAATCACGCAGACAGCCGGTGTTGGTCTTGGTTATAAAAAACGTGGTGAAAATGCCGTAGCAATCACATACACAGGTGACGGCGGAGCATCCCAAGGTGACTTCTATGAAGGAATCAACTTTGCTGGTGCATTCGGTGCTCAAGCGATTTTCGTCGTACAAAACAACCGCTTTGCGATTTCTGTACCTGTTGAGAAGCAATCTGCAGCACAAACAATCGCTCAAAAAGCCGTAGCTGCCGGAATCGAAGGCATCCAGGTTGACGGTATGGACGTTCTTGCTGTTTATGCAGCAACGAAAGATGCACGTGAGCGTGCTGTGAACGGTGAAGGTCCGACATTGATCGAGACACTTACTTATCGTTATGGCCCACACACAATGGCCGGAGACGATCCGACTCGTTACCGTACGGAAGATGAAGACAACGAGTGGGAGAAGAAAGATCCAATCGTTCGTTTCCGTAAGTTCCTCGAAGCAAAAGGCCTATGGTCTGAAGAGGAAGAGAACGAATTGATCGAAAAAACAAAAGAAGAAATCAAAGCAGCTGTTAAAGAAGCTGACAATACTCCAAAACAAAGTGTTACTGATTTGATCGGTATCATGCATGAGGAACTTCCTTCAAACTTGAAAGAGCAGTTGGAAGAATACAAGGAAAAGGAGTCGAAGTAAATCATGGCACAAATGACAATGATCCAAGCCATCACAGACGCGATGCGCACAGAACTTAAAAATGATGAAAACGTGCTTGTTTTCGGTGAAGACGTTGGTCAAAACGGCGGAGTATTCCGTGCGACTGAAGGTCTTCAAAAAGAATTCGGCGAAGATCGTGTATTTGATACACCACTAGCTGAATCCGGAATCGGCGGTATGTCCATCGGGCTTGCTCTTACAGGCTTCCGTCCGGTACCTGAAATTCAATTCTTCGGTTTCGTATACGAAGTTATGGACGCAATCAGCGGTCAAATGGCTCGCTATCGTTACCGCTCTGGTGGTACTCGTCCAATGCCGATTACTGTTCGTTCTCCTTTCGGCGGCGGTGTACACACACCAGAACTTCACGCAGACAGCCTTGAAGGTCTAATGGCTCAACAGCCTGGTCTTCGTGTAGTTATTCCATCCAATCCATACGATGCGAAAGGTCTTTTGATCTCTTCCATCCGTAATAACGATCCTGTCATCTTCCTTGAGCACATGAAACTTTACCGTTCATTCCGTGAAGAAGTGCCGGAAGAAGAATATACAGTAGATCTTGATAAAGCTGCCGTTAAGCGCGAAGGTACAGACGTTACTCTTGTTGCTTATGGTGCAATGGTTCACTCTTCTCTTAAAGCTGCAGAAGAGCTTGAAAAAGATGGAATCAGTGCTGAAGTCATCGACCTTCGTACTGTATCTCCAGTCGATTACGAAACAATCCTTGAATCTGTTAAGAAAACAAACCGCGCTGTTGTTGTCCATGAAGCTCAAAAACAAGCAGGAATCGCAGCGAGCGTTGTTTCTGAAATTCAAGAGAAAGCCATCCTTCACCTTGAAGCTCCTGTATTGCGTGTAGCAGCACCAGACACAGTGTATGCATTCACACAAGCAGAAGAAGTATGGTTGCCAAATCACAACACGATCGTTGAAAAAGTCAACGACGTTATGAACTTTTAATCATCTCTAATACTAGGAGGTAATAACCGTGGCATTCGAATTTAAACTGCCTGATATCGGTGAAGGTATCCACGAAGGTGAAATTGCGAAGTGGTTCGTCAAGCCTGGCGACGAAGTAAAAGAAGACGATGTACTTTGTGAAGTACAAAACGATAAAGCAGTAGTAGAAATCCCTTCCCAAGTAGATGGAACGGTCAAAGACATCCACGTGGACGAAGGTGAAACAACGACTGTCGGAACAGTTATCATCACAATCGATGATGGATCTGAAGATGCTCCTGCTTCTGAAGAGCCTAAAGAAGAGCCTAAAGAAGAGCCTAAAGAAGAAAAAGAGGAAGCATCGAAAGAAGAAAGCAAAGAAGAAAAAGCTGAACAACCAGCAGCATCTGCAAACGATGGTGACGTTGACGAAGACCGCCGCGTTGTAGCTATGCCTTCTGTGCGTAAATTCGCTCGTGATAACGATGTCGACATCCGTAAAGTTCAAGGATCCGGCAAAAACGGCCGCGTTCTTAAAGAAGACGTTGAAAGCTTCATGAACGGCGGACAAGCAGAAGCAGCGACAGAAGCTCCGGCTGAAGAGAAGCAGGAAGAAGCAGGTTCTACGCAACAAGCAGCTCCAGCTGCAGGTGAAGCTTACCCTGAAACTCGTGAGAAGATGAGCGGAATCCGTAAAGCGATCTCCAAAGCTATGGTGAACTCCAAGCACACAGCTCCTCACGTAACGTTGATGGACGAAGTGGATGTATCTGAACTAGTTGCTCACCGTAAGAAGTTCAAAGCTGTTGCAGCTGAGCAGGACATCAAGTTGACTTACCTTCCATATGTTGTGAAGTCTCTTGTTTCTACTCTGAAAAAATATCCTGTTCTTAATACGTCAATTGACGACAATACGGATGAAATTATTCAGAAACACTATTATAATATTGGTATCGCTGCTGATACAGAGAAAGGTCTAATGGTTCCAGTCGTTAAAGACGCAGACCGCAAGTCCGTCTTCTCAATCTCAAGCGAAATCAACGAACTAGCTGTGAAAGCTCGTGACGGTAAACTATCATCTGAAGAAATGAAAGGTGCTTCCACTACAATTACGAATATCGGATCTGCCGGTGGCCAGTGGTTCACACCGGTCATCAACCACCCAGAAGTGGCGATCCTTGGTATCGGACGCATTGCAGATAAGCCAATCGTACGCGATGGTGAAGTTGTAGTAGCTCCAGTTCTTGCGATTTCCCTAAGCTTCGACCACCGTATTATCGATGGCGCAACAGCTCAGCACGCAATGAACAACATCAAGCGTTTACTGAACGATCCACAACTAATCATGATGGAGGCGTAAAGTATGGTAGTAGGAGATTTCCCAATTGAACTAGATACGTTAGTTGTCGGTGCGGGTCCTGGCGGTTATGTTGCCGCCATCCGTGCTGCACAATCCGGTCAAAATGTAACCATTGTCGACAAAGGTAACCTTGGTGGCGTTTGTTTGAACGTCGGCTGTGTTCCTTCCAAAGCGTTGATCCAGGCGGGTCACCGTTACGAACACGCTCAAGGCGCTGAAGACATGGGAATCAAGTCAGAAAACACAACCGTCGACTTTTCTAAAGTACAAGAGTGGAAAGGTGGCGTTGTAAACAAACTGACTGGCGGTGTTGAAGGTCTTCTTAAAGGAAACAAAGTAGACATCGTAAAAGGAGAAGTTTACTTCGTAGATAAAAACACAGTCCGTGTTATGGATGAGAAAAACTCTCAAACATACACGTTCAACAATTGCATCATTGCAACAGGTTCTCGTCCGATTGAGATCCCTTCATTCAAATTCTCTGATCGTGTGCTAGATTCTACAGGTGCTTTAAACCTGGATGAAATCCCAGAGAAAATGGTCGTAATCGGCGGCGGTTACATCGGTACTGAACTTGGTACAGCGTATGCAAACTTCGGTACAAAAGTAACCATCCTTGAAGGTACAAAAGACATCCTTGGCGGCTTCGAGAAGCAAATGTCTTCCATCGTTAAGAAGCGTCTGAAGAAAAAAGGCGTAGACGTTGTAACGGAAGCTATGGCCCAAGGTGTTGAAGAGACAGAAAACGGCGTAACTGTTAAGTATGAAGCTAAAGGTGAAGAAAAATCCATCGATGCGGATTACGTACTTGTCACAGTTGGTCGTCGTCCGAACACAGACGAAATCGGTCTTGAAGATCTAGGCATCAAGATGTCAGATAAAGGTATCATTGAAATCGATAAACAGTGCCGCACGAGCATTGATAACATTTATGCGATTGGTGATATCGTTGATGGACCACCACTTGCTCATAAAGCTTCTTATGAAGGTAAAATCGCTGCAGAAGCGATTTCTGGTGAGAAGTCTGAGATCGACTACCTTGGAATTCCAGCTGTCGTCTTCTCTGATCCAGAACTAGCTTCTGTTGGTTACACAGAGCAAGAAGCAAAAGATGCTGGCTACGATGTGAAAGCATCCAAATTCCCATTTGCAGCAAACGGACGTGCGCTATCTCTTAACGAAAGTGACGGCTTCTTGAAGCTCGTGACACGTAAAGAAGACGGCCTTGTTATCGGTGCTCAAATTGCTGGTGCGAATGCTAGTGACATGATCGCTGAGCTTGGCTTGGCTATTGAGTCCGGTATGACTGCCGAAGATTTAGCTCTAACTATCCACGCTCACCCGACACTAGGTGAGATCACAATGGAAGCAGCTGAAGTTGCCATTGACCAACCGATCCATATTGTTAAATAAAGAAAAGATATAAAAAGCCCGGCAGGCTCCCATGAGTCTGCCGGGCTTTTTTGCATGGTACAGGAAGGTAGATGGCCTCTACCTGTCCTATTATGCACTGTAGCAGTCATCGAGTGAACTCTAATTGGAACTGCCTTATTCTTTTTTGCCTACAAAAAAACCTCCCACATGTTTTACGGGGAAGGCTTAAAGGCTTATCTAACCATCGCTATATGATTTTCTAATGTCATTAATATTTTTTCACGTGGGTTCTTTCCAGAGATCGTGGTAACCGTTTTACCTT
Source organism: Halobacillus litoralis (assembly GCF_020524085.2). Lineage (NCBI taxonomy): Bacteria > Bacillati > Bacillota > Bacilli > Caryophanales > Bacillaceae > Halobacillus > Halobacillus litoralis. The sequence goes on along the minus strand of NZ_CP129016.1, from coordinate 3,205,852 downwards.
CTTCTTTAACTACGAGAACAGGTAATTCCTCCGTCGGGATATTCAAGTCGTTTTTGTCCTTTTCGGTTTGTTCGAACTGCAATTCAGTACCATCATCCTGTTTCAATTTCCAATCGAGCAGGGCACTTAAGTAATCCTGTGCAGACTCTTCCTTATCCGCTTCTGAGTATAAGTATAATTCATAATTTTCGGGTGTAGCTGTAAGTACTTGGACAGTATCGCCTTTCTGGAGACATCCTGCAAGTAAGAATATAGCTAAGAAAGATAGGATAATACGATTCATCATGGTCCGACCCACTCCCTTGTCTTTAATCCATTCTCAGTGTAACAAGGAACCGAGGATATTTAATGGTTGTTATTGTTTTGTCATGTAAATGATAGTCTCATGTTGTATTGTGACATCTCATGTAAAATCATTTACATATTCTTATTTAGGTCTACAAAAAATTAGATGCTTACAACGCCGTTTAAAAGAGTGTGTGAGCCGAGAAAGAACTGAAGAGAGGGGAAGTTAGTTAAAGAGGGAAAAATGCTGTCAGTACATCTCATAAGATATAAAAGACAATTGGTTAAATAAGAATGAAAAAAGAACCCAGAAAATAAATTCTGGGTTCTTGTTTGACACTTTATTTTGTTTTCTTCTTAAGATCGACTTTCTTCGCTTCTTCCTGGAACGTTTTGAACAAGGAGAAGCATATGAGAATCATGATGAATGTGAATGGGAACGCTGCGATGATCGCTGCCGTTTGCAAGGCACCTAATCCACCTTGCCACAACAGGACGGCTGCTGCACCGGCTTGGATGACACCCCATGTGAACTTCACCTGGTTTCTAGGATTCAAGCTTCCGTTTGTCGTCTGCATTCCAAGTACAAATGTCGCTGAATCGGCAGATGTAACGAAGAATGTACTGATAAGCAATAGTCCGATGACGGACATGATGGCACCTAGAGGTACATTTTCCAACATAGAGAATAAAGCAACTTCTGTACCTAATTCGCTGACATCAGAATAGAGGTCGACTCCGTCAAAGAATTCTAGGGAGATTGCTGTTCCACCGAACACTGAGAACCATAAAGCACCAAAGACGGTAGGGACTAAAAGAACACCCAGGATGAACTCACGAATTGTACGACCGCGGGATACACGGGCTATGAACGTACCTACGAATGGAGCCCATGAGATCCACCATGCCCAGTAGAAAATCGTCCATCCTTGAACCCATGAATTATCTTCAGCAAATGGAGTCATTCGGAAACTCATGTACGGCAAGTCACGCAGATATGAACCGAATGAGGTTGTAAAGTAATCCATAATGAAGTTCGTAGGACCAGCAAATAACATGAACACCATTAAGACGATGGCAAGGACAACGTTCGTGTTACTTAAATACTTGATTCCCTTATTCAATCCAGTCATCGCAGATGCCATAAATAGTACGGTGACCACGGCGATGATGATTAGTTGTAGACCGAATGTATCTTCCAAACCATCGATGGTGAAAGCAAGTCCACTTGAAATCTGCAAAGCACCCAACCCTAAAGAAGTGGCAACACCGAAAATCGTTGCAAATACAGCAATGAAGTCAATAAGTGTACCAAGTGGGCCTTTGACTCTTTTTTCACCTAGAACAGGTGTTAAAGCGGCACTAATAACTCCTGGTGCATCTTTTCTGAATTTGAAGTAGGCAAGAGCTAGGGCAAGAACCGCATAAATAGCCCAAGGGTGGAAACCCCAGTGGAAGAACGTGTACTTCATGGCTGATTGAGCGGCTTCTTCGCTCATCGATTCCTGTCCGACGATCGGTGGAGTATGGAAGTGGGAAAGCGGTTCTGCTGCTCCCCAAAAGACCAGGCCAATTCCCATACCCGCACTAAAGAGCATGGCAAACCATGTGATATAAGGATACTCCGGTTCATCATCCGGTTTACCCAGCTTTAATTTTCCATATTTCGAGAAGACCAAAAAGATAGCAAAAATTAAAAATCCTGTGGCTGACAATAAATAGAACCATCCAAACTTTTCTGTCAGGAAACCTTGAATGTTTGATGTTACATTTTTTAAGTTCCAAGTCGGCAATGTAGCTTCAGGGATGATTCCCCAGCCAATAAATAAGAATGCGACAACAACTGAAATGTAAAACACTTTTGTTACTTGTTTCATTACTGACTTCCCTCCTAATAAAAGATTTTTTCACCGCATTATGACTGATCCGGTAGATAGCATTTTTTTACTAATTGTTTTTGTTTTTCTGACAAATTTTGCAATTCTTCCAAGACGTCGTGAAAACAAAGCAATTCGTAAATTAAGATCGTCTGCGGTGGTAAATGGTGTCGATAACCTGTCTGCTTTACGACATGGTCTTCTTTCCATTTCCAGAATGCATCATCCAATTGATTTACCATCTCGAATTGTCTTTCATTAATCGAGTGGGTCGGGTCACTAAGTACTTTGGTGAATTCTTCTGTAAGTGCAAGCAAAAGCTCTTTCTCCTCTTTCGTAAAATCAGAGGCTTTTGTTTGGACGTACTGTAAGTTTCCGAGATGATAAGCAATTTGTTGGAATGCCGCCAATTTCCGCTGAGATAGTTGAAAAGCGACCATCGACTCTTCTGAGTGCCGGTGATATTTCCACTCTTCTCTTTGATATTGAGAAAGCTGATTTGTCTTTTCCAGATGGGCCGTCAATTGCCGGTAGGACCTCTGGATAGCACGAGTTTTCTCTTTAGATTCTGCCGTTACCTCAGAAATTATTCGCTTTAAAAGCAGACCAGCATGATTATACAAATCGTTGATGTTTTTGTAAATCATCGGCGAATAATTGGGTGGCAAAAGGAAAAAATTCACAAAAGTCGAGATGATGATTCCAATGGAGGTTGTACCCAATCTCGTGAAAAACGAAACCACGTATTGATCTTGGAAGTCAGGAATCATTGCGGTCGCTGTAATGGTAGCAACGATAATTCCATCATCCAGTTTCAACTTGTGACAGACGGCGATCGTCACCATAGCTACAAGAGCGAAAGTCAACGCACCTTTTCCCAACAGCCCATAGAAAGTTGTAGCGAGCAACGCTCCAATGGCCGAGGCAGGAAAACGAACGGCGGCTTTTTTAATCGAATCTGCAGCTGTGTGTTCAATCGTTACAATAGCTGTGATGACAGCAAATATAATGGGTAAATTAAAAAAACCGCAAATCAATGCAGTCAAAAAGACAGAAATCCCCGTTTTTAACGTTCGGCTTCCTAAAAATTTGAATTTTTTCAATGAATGTAGCATTTAAATCACCCATATGTAAGAAGTCATGAGACCACGATAAAACATTATATAATATTTTACCCGAAAACGATAGAAAAAATGTTGAATTTTCTTTTATAATGAAGGAAGTGGAAATACATAACAGTGGAGGGAACACCTATGAAAAAATGGTCAATTATGTGGTTGGTACTTATTTTCCTGCTTTCTGCCTGCTCTGGAGCGAATAGTGAACAAGTCCAGAATTCTGAGGAAGAAGAAGCTGAAAAAGACAAGACAGAAGAAGTAGTTAGTGAGGATGAGAAAGATTCTGAAGACACGAATGCAGAGGAAGAAGAAGCGGCTCAGGAGTCTGTAGAGGAAGGCGAAGCGAGGAATGTAGAGCCACAATATGAATTGACAGGAAACTGGTCATTTAAGCCGATTGAGGATGCAAATCCAAAAGTCGCTCTTCTTACAATTGACGATGCACCAGATATTCACGCAGTAGAAATGGCGGAAACGTTGAAAGAGAAAGAGGCACCGGCGATCTTCTTTGTAAACGGCCACTTCATCAATACAGCAGAAGGGAAAGAAAAATTAAAACAGATTTATAACATGGGCTTTCCAATCGGGAACCATACAGAATCACATGCAAGCTTGCCTGATCTCAGTGAAGAAGAACAAAGAAAAGAAATTGTTGGTTTGAATGATAAAATTGAAGAAATTATAGGCGAACGCCCCGTCTTTTTCCGTGCACCATTTGGTCAGAATACCGATTTTTCTAAGCAGTTGGCAGAAGAAGAAGGGATGCTCGTGATGAACTGGACGTATGGGTATGATTGGGAAAGTGATTACCAGGACGCTCAAGCACTTGCAGACATTATGGTGAACACACCGCTGCTAAATAACGGGGCAAACCTGCTTATGCATGACCGGGAATGGACAAACAAGGCACTGGGTTCTATCACGGATGGTCTGAGAGACAAAGGATATGAGCTGTTGGATCCAGCGCTCATTCAAACACCATAAAGAAAAGATCACTCCCCGAGTGATCTTTTTTTGGGCTTAAGGATGAAACCGGATCATATACTAGTAGGTAACGAATTTATTAGTATGACACATTTTATAAAAAGTTATACTTTTGGGCTTGATTTTTCGATTGTGCCATATTAGAATGAAATTACGTTGAAAACGATTACAAATATGGGGAGTGGATGTGAATGGGTACTATCGTATGTCAAGACTGTCAGAAGGTAATTGAGCACTACGAAAATGAGAAGGTTTCTACTCTTTACAGCACCTGTCCTACTTGCAACAAACCAGAAGATAAATAAAGAGTATGTACTATTAAACGGGGGCATCCTTTCTGTGAAGGAAGCATAAAAAGAGGAAGAGCCAGGTCTAAGACCTGGCTCTTTTTTGTTTCCGCGAGAAGAGAGAAACGCACGCAAGAATAGAAACAAAAAAGAAGCCACGTTGGGCTTCTTTTTTATTTAAACGCACGCTGCTCACGAATGACTTGGATCGTTTCGAGAGTGTCATCTTCTGGGCCTTGTACAGGCAGGCCGGCTTCCACGTTTTCATGGATATAGTCGATGTTTTCTTGAGTAATGATTTCTCCTGGTATAAAAATAGGAATGCCCGGGGGGGTACACCATGACGAATTCGGCACTGATTCTCCCGACAGCTTCTTTCAAGAGGATCGTTTCCGTCGAAGAGTAGAAGGCTTCTCTTGGAGAAAGAGCCAAAACAGGAATGTCCGGCACTTTCACGCGGATGTTTTCTGTTTCTTCTTCTGTGGATCGCTCCTCTGAAAGGTTTTCAAGTGCGCATACTAATTGATCGATGTTTTCTACCCTGTCTCCAGGAGTGACGATACATAAGAGGTTATATAAATCGGAAAGTTCTACTTCAATGTTATGCTTTTCCCGAAGCCAAACCTCTACATCGTAGCCAGACAATCCAAGTTTTTTCACAGAGATGATCAATTTCGTAGGGTCAAAGTCTACGGTAGCATCGCTCGTCAATATTTCGCTTCCAGGGCAATAAATGCCCGGGATCTCATTCAATCTTCTTCTTGCATGATCCGCCAGACGCAGCGTTTCTTCCATCAATTCCCTGCCATGAATGGCGAGATGTCTCCGGGCTGCATCAAGACTAGCAAGCAAAAGGTACGAAGTTGAAGTCGTATGGAGCATGGACAAAATGGACTGAACCCTTTCGTGGGACACGAGCCCCTCTCGTAAGTTTAATACGGAGCTCTGGGTTAACGACCCGCCAAGCTTATGCACACTCGTAGCTGCCATATCAGCACCTGCCTGCATGGCAGAAAGGGGAAGACGCTCATGAAAGTGAATGTGGACGCCGTGTGCCTCATCGACAAGTACGGGAATATCAAAACCGTGGGCAATGTTGACAATCTTTTTCAAATCGGCAGACACACCGAAATATGTCGGGTTGATGACGAGCAGACCTTTCGCATCCGGGTGAGCTTCACAAGCCTTCTGCACAGCATCTGAAGTAATGCCGTGAGAGATTCCGAAGCGGTCGTCAAGTTCGGGATGGATAAAGACAGGCTTCGCTCCTGAAAAAATAATCGCTGTAGTTACAGATTTATGGACGTTCCTAGGCACGATGATTTTATCACCAGGATGACAGACACTCATGATCATCGTCATGATCGCACCGGATGTGCCCTGGACGGAGAAAAACGTATAATCTGCACCAAAGGCTTCTGCAGCAAGGTCTTGCGCCTGTTTGATCATGCCTTGAGGGTGGTGCAGGTCATCCAGTGGTTCAATATTGATCAAATCTATTGAAAGAGCTTGTTCACCGATAAACGATCGGAATTCTTCATCCATTCCTTTTCCGCCTTTGTGTCCTGGGATATGAAATTGGACGGGCTTTCGGTCTCTATGTTTTTTTAACCCTGTAAACAGGGGAGTTTCCTGTTGGTTCATATGTGTTTCCACCTCTTTAATTTAGAAAAGCAAATGAATTATAGCAGTTTCCGCGTTCCCTTGCTAGTCTTTTGTGTATCCTTTTTCCAATCATGCTAAAATGAAACAAAAGGGAGGGGTTCATGTGGAATGGAAAACTCGCGTTACAGAAGCTTTAGGCATTACATACCCGATTATCCAAGGAGGACTTGCCCACCTCGCTTATTCTGAATTGGCGGCTGCGGTGTCAATCGCCGGGGGGCTCGGTCAAATAACGGCGATGAGTATGGAAAGTCCTGATCAACTGAAAGAAGAAATTGAGGCTGTAAGAGAAAAAACGAACCGACCGTTTGGTGTGAACTTCGCGATTGGTCAGCATGGTCGTCCATTTGAAGAGATGGTTCAAGTGGCTGTGGAGGAAAAGGTGCCGGTCATCTCTGTGACAGGAGGAAATCCTGCCCCAGTCCTTGAGCTTGTCAAAGACACTGGAATTAAAACCCTCGTACTTGTAGCGGCAAGACGACAGGCCGTTAAAGCGGAAGAACTGGGAGCTGACGCTGTAATGGTCGTCGGTCATGAAGGAGGCGGACATCTCGGACGTGATGATGTTGGTACATTCGTCTTGACGCCACAAGTTGTGGATGCCGTGGATATACCTGTCATCGCTTCAGGAGGAGTAGGAGATGGAAGAGGCTTGATGGCAGCACTTGCTTTAGGAGCGGAAGGAGTGGAAATGGGGACACGGTTTATCGCAACCAAAGAGTGTGTTCACGCCCATCCCGCTTATTTAGAAGCTTTGATTCAGGCGGATGAAACATCCACCACCGTCATCAAAAGGAGTTTGAAGGCACCGGCTCGAGCCTTGAAAAATGATTGGACAGCACGTATTTTAGAATTGGAAGACAAACAAGCCGGTTATGAAGACTTGAAAACATACATCAACGGCGAAGCGAATAAAAAGTTTATTTATGATGGAAAACAAGCTTACGGGTTCGGCTGGGCTGGTCAGGTGGCTTCAAGGATCCATGACGTTCCATCAGTGGATGAATTGTTCAAACGCATCGTCACGGAAGCGGAAGAGATCCGCACCCGGTGGAGCAAGTAAGGAGGAAGATGAGTGAGTTATACGTATCCAATCGATGAAATGCATTGGTCAAAAGAAGAAATTATCGATGTCGTCAATTTTTACAGTATGGTTGAACAAGCCTATGAAAAAGGAATCGACCGTGATGAGCTGATGCTTGCTTATACTCGGTTCAAACAGATCGTCCCATCTAAAAGTGAAGAAAAAACGCTGTGCGGACAATTTGAAAAAGAATCCGGCTATTCTTGCTACAGAGCTGTCAAACAGGCAAAAGGTTTGAGCAAAGGCGATAAAGTTAAAATGTAGACGAAAAAAGGCGCTCCCTTAGGGGCGCCTTTTTTTACTGATCCAGTTGTTTTGTGTAGCGGTATAAAGGTTCAAGGGTTTGGAATGTCTCTTTACAAAGCTCTATGAAAGCATCCGGATCTTTCAGACGTGCATCTCCACGTTCAATGTTTCTGCCACACAAGATCTCTGCTTTTTTCACAGTCTTCAGACGCTCTGTCATACTCAAAAACTTGTCCTTATCAACATTAGACTGAGGAATGCGGTCAGGCTTCGTGTGATCGATGGACCACACAAAGTCCTCCGGAATATGACTAAGAACTTCATCCTTGTTCTGCTCCAATTTATAAGCAAAGTCCTGTTTAATGGGACTTTCGTAGATCACAGCAAACCAAATGAAAACATGAGTCTCCCACAGACCGATTTGGAAGTGGGGGAGCTTCTTGTAGCCGCGTTTATTTGAAGCCAGAGCTGCCCAAGTATCATTCGGAGGGTTTGTTTTACGTCGCGCATGTTTCGCTACATGTACAAACATTTCGTCACCAGTCATCCCAGTGACATCTGCCGCAAGTTCTGTCGCTACAGCTTCAAGCTTTGGGGAAATACGATCTCTTAAAGCTTCCATTCTATTTACTAATCCGGGAATGGAAAAAACGTCAAAGTCCTCTTGTGTAAATCCACTAAATGTCGTCATTCGATCAACTCCTTCATTTCTCGCCCTTATTCTACCACAAGTAACCAAGCTTACTAAGTGATGTGTTCGGGTGGTTTGAATGATGTAAAAATGGGTTACATATAAGTAATCTAATTGAAACTTCTTCCGTAAAAGTCACATATATATATAGTAAGGATTTGAGAGGGAGGGATTAGCAGTGAAACATGTCATGGAAGCATTGCGTAAAAGAGAAGCTGAAGAGAAGCTCCCGGTAATCCGTATGGAGATTGATTACGAATTGGTGACCTTGCACGATGCCATGATCGCCGGAGATGTCGAACAAATGAAAAAGACAAAGAGAAGACTCTCTGAACTTCGTAAGCAATTGATTGAATGGTCCTTATAAGAGCGAGCAACACTAAAGTTGCTCGTCTTTTTTATTGCCTTCGAAATTTAAACGGCTTATTCAAGTATGCGGCAGGTTTGTGAAAGACTCAGTATCGAGATGTTTAGGGGGTCTTTCGCCATGTTGAGTATTAGGGGGGGCTGGGAAGCAGCTCGCTTTCCTGCGGGGATGACGGCAAGCCTCCTCGTGCTTCGCACTGCGGGGTCTCGCCAGCCAATCCATTTCCGCGGGAGTCTCGCAGCTTCCCAACTACCCCTCTCGATGTAGGTAAGAAACGAACCCCTTTACCGTGTAAGGGTGTCTTCCACTAGCCTGGTGTTATAAGAATAAAGCCCTCTATATTAAGCTTTTGCATTCAGAATAGCGGCCACGGAAGCTGATACTCCTCGACTTTCCTAGTGCGTAAAAGCATCTTTATCCGGAAGTGGTTTCGAGACACTTACATGGTAAAGGGGTGGAGGGAAACGGTGAGACTCCTATGGGACGAGTGGGACAGGTGAGACCCCGGAAGGCGTAGCCTGAGGAGGCTCACCGCCCGCCCCATGGAAAGCGAACCTTTTCCCGGAGCCCCTAAACTCTAACAAACATCTCGAAACTGAGTCTTCAAGTAAAAGGAGCTATGGTTGGACAAGGGGGGGCGGATTTGATGCAATGTTTGGTTGGATTTGGTACGATAAAGATTGATACTTATAAAAGGGGTACGATGTTATGGATCAACAGAAAAAGAACGAGATTTTTGAAAATGCAAAAGCTTGGGTCTTGGAAGCTGGTGAACGGATCAAAACCAACATTGATTCGCCTCGATCCATTGAAACGAAATCCAACCCGAACGACTTGGTCACAGAAATGGATCAGGCAACAGAACAATTTTTCGCAAATAAAATCAATGATACGTATCCTGACCATTACTTGTTAGGAGAAGAGGGGTTCGGTGATGAAATAGAAGACCTCGGAGGTACGGTCTGGATTGTAGATCCCATTGACGGAACAATGAACTTTGTTCATCAAAAAAGGAATTTCGCCATTTCTGTTGGGGTGTATTATGATGGTGTCGGTGAAATCGGATTGATTTACAACGTTATGGACGGTACTTTGTACACGGCTAAACGAGGGGAAGGCGCTTTTAAGAACGAAAAAAAGTTGCCACAGCTTAATGATGAGCGTCCGTTGAATCAATCGATCCTCGCGCTCAATACTTCTTGGTTAATTCCCGAAAATCCACACGTAGATCATAAAGGCATGGAAGATCTAGTGAAAAAATTACGTAGCACCAGATCTTATGGATCGGCCGCTTTGGAATTTGCTTTTGTTGCAGAAGGGCTGCTTGATGGGTACTTGACGATGACGTTGATGCCATGGGATTACGCAGCTGGCAGTATCATCGTCCGTGAAGTGGGTGGAATCGTTACCCGTGCGGATCGTGAAGAATTGGACTTGTTGAACAAGACGACTGTACTCGCGAGCCGTTCCAACATTCATGAAGAAATTTCGAATGATTATGTCCGATTAAAGAAATAAAAGAAAGCGACCTCGATCGAGGTCGCTTTCTGCATGATTCAGGATGTTTGCTGATGTTTTCTTTTTCTTCTCAACCCTACACTCATTAGAGCGAATCCGGAAAAGAAAAGGACGGCTGCAAGCCAGAAGATTTCTTGGCCGATAGCAAATCCAACGGATATAAACGATAAAATAACTAGACTGGCTAATAGTGCTGTGTTCATATGAAAGTTTTTCAAAAGGCTCACCTCTATTCAGGTCTATTATATAGGATTTGTCTATATAATGAAAATGGTTTCACGGGTAGCATCAAGAGAGGCTTTCTAGTATGATAGATAACAGAATAGGGTATCCATGAGGAGGAACACCATGAACGATATGTCCACACTACCTGTGCCGACGGATCTATGGCCTGTGGCGGATTTCTTTTTCCGCGGATTCGGGAGTGAAGTGAATTTAAACGATGAAAGCGAAGTGACCATGCTCTTTCGTTCTTTCATGCTTTTATACTTAACGACTGTTGCTCTTGCTATCATTACATTCAAACTGGGATTCGCCAGAAAATTACCTTTGATGAAGACGATTGTTGTTTATTCCGTTCTTATCATAGGTACATTCGTATTAACCTTGATCCTTGGATTGAATTTACCGCTTCCAGAAAGTTTAGTGGTTGCGGCTTTAATTCTTGGAATTTACCGGATCCGGCTTCATAGAGAACGCGGAGCCCGTCAACAAAACGAATCATCCTAATTTAAAAGCCCCTTTCCTTACTAAGGAAAGGGGCTTTTTGCTTACATATTTTCCTTTAACCAAGAGTGTTTTCTAATTTTTGTTATTAAAGAATATGACAGGATTCTTGAAGACTTTGTTTCGAAATGTTCCGTAGTTCGTTTGATGTGCTGAGAGTCAGTGGTGTGGGGGAAGCCACTCGCTTTCCTGTGGGGGAGTGGCGAGCTTCCTCCAGCTGTCGCCGATCTCCTTTCTCCCACGGGAGTCTCGCAGCCTCCAATCCACTCAACAAAAGTATTGAAACTGAGCATTCAGAAATAGGAGCTTATGTTTCATTTGAGGATAAAAAAAAGAGAGAGGAAGAACCTCTCTCTTTCGGTAACTAACTTAAATGCTTCTCTTTTTTACGCTCTCTGTTGAACCGGAAATTCCCGGTTGCTAAACGTCTTTTGGTGTTGTCTTCTATACGATCGTGGCAGGATTGACACATGTACGTGTGAATCCGGCGATTCCGAAGGCGTTTTGCTTGTAAACAGTAGCTGTCAATTTTTTCAATTTCATCACAAATGACGCATTGTACACGCATCTTTTTCACCTCTATTTTCCATTCGATTACATATAGTTTAACATAATAACTTTTTTATAAATAGATGAGATTTCCACGTTTGACTTCAATTATGAATGGGAAATGTAATTACAGAAGTAGAGGAAAGGATGATTTGTTTGAGAAAACGTTGGATTTTTACAGCAATTGGTGCAACTCTCGGAGGAACGCTTGCTTATTTCTTGAAAGATGAGGACAACCGTCAACAAGTTAAAGACAAAGCAAAATCCATTCAAAGCAACTTAGGAAAATCAGAGGATCTTCCGGTTGAAGAAGCTGGCAAACCTGAAACAGCATCGCTGGATAATTCAGACATGGTTGCAGAAGGATCTCAATTCGGTGTCCAATACTATAATGAATTGACAGAAAAAGAAAGAGAAATCCTTGAGAAAAGCAACAGCTAAATCCCCGCGAGGATTTAGCTGTTTTTCTGTTCGTTTAGTTTTGCTTTGATTGTTCTTTTTCAATTTGCTCGAGCTGTTCTTGTTCTTTCTGCGGGACTGATTCTTGATTGGAATTGGACTGTGGTTTTTCATCAACTGAACCACTTGGCATATAACGACCGACAATTTGACTCAGTTCATCGGTGACCGCTTCCACAGGGTGGCCTTCAGACATTTTTTGGCCAAGCCCCCGGATTCGTTCCACACCGTCTGCGTCTGCAATAACAGCCGCCTGTTTTCCGTAAGGGTCATGCTTTAAAGCTTCAGCTACTGAATATTTGATGACACCGACGCGGGAGCGATCCAAATCTTTGTCCACATCAATTCCTACAACTACATAGTTGCCTAGGACAAGGGCGGTAGCATCATGGACATCCGGAACTTGGACGGCAAGCTTAGCGAGGTGCCTGGCTGCCTGCTGGCTCGTCATGTTTTTCTTTTCCACCGGATCTGAATCCGTGACATACTTCAACTCAGGGTCACTTTGTCGCTCTTGAAGCAGTGACTCTTCACCGCCGTTTTGCTGACACGCAACTAAGGCCAAAAGGGCTGCTAACAAAATAAATTTTTTCAAGGGAATCACCACTTTTTTTATTTATAGCCTGTGTCAGCTTGCAGATAATATACAAAAAGGACAGCTTAAAAAGCTGCCCATATCCTTACTGCAATACGATTTTTTTAATTCCTTTGATTGGCTCAGAACGATTGGATCCGTCTTTGAAATAAAGGTGAACGGGGCCATGCTCTTGCAAAGGCTTCCCATTTTCAGCGAAAAGTAGAAGCGATTCGGATAAAACATCGGCATCGATCACTTCTTCGCCTTCATCCGTGATCAGAGCCGCTTTTTGTACATCAGCTGCTGGTTCGCTGGTATGTAGAAAAGGCTTCAACGGCATGAGAAATGTGCCTTTTAAAATCCTTTGTTTTTCATAACGATTGATGCTCTTGTTGACTGGCGGGTTGATTTTTTGTTGATAGACTTCTCTGTCAAAACGAGTAGACTGGCGCTTTAACTCGTCTTCTTGCGTTGATTCTGTTGGATTTTCTTCGCCTTCAAATACTTCTGAGAACGTCTGTTTTCGATCGTCAAAGATCCAGACAGTCGGATCGAGAGTAATTGGGAATTTAACATTTCCTGCTATTTGAACAATCATGGCTGTGGCCACCTTTCGATTAATAAAAAGTCATCCATCCAAAATCATAGCAAAAAATGAATTCGATTTCATTAAAGGAGGCATGATCCATTGATTAAAGGTATTACAGAAAGTGTACTGGAAGATTGGTTAGATAATGTACGACCTTATGCATACGATGGCCAGGTGGCCAATTATATCCCTGCGCTATCTCGCAGCAATCCAGAAGATCTCGCTGTTGCCATCCACTACTTAGATGGGAATACAGTGGAGGCCGGAGAAACAGAAGTGAGGTTTACACTTCAAAGTATTTCGAAAGTCATCTCACTCGCTCTTGCTCTTATGGATAATGGGGAAAGTTATGTGTTCGACCGTGTAGGTATGGAACCAACGGGGGATCCTTTTCATTCGATTTACCGTTTAGAACAAATACCATCCAAACCGCTCAATCCGATGATCAACGCTGGAGCGCTTGCGGTGACAAATATGATCCACGGAGATACGCCAGATGAGAAAGTCGGGCGGTTGTTGAGCTTTATTCATGACTTGACCGATGATCATTCCATCGGGTACAACGAAGAAGTGGCCACATCGGAGTTTGAATCCGCATTTTTGAACCGGTCCCTGCTTTTTTACATGAAACAGCATCAGATTGTCACCGGTAGTGTAGAGGAGACTCTTGATGCCTATACAAAACAATGTGCGATTGAAGTGAATGTTTGTCAACTGGCGCGGATTGGTGCGCTGCTTGCGAATGGTGGAAAGGACATCCACTCGGGGCGCAGGATCATACCGAAGCATCTTGCAAGAATCTGTAAAACATTTATGGTCACGTGCGGCATGTATGATGCTTCAGGGTCTTTTGCCATCAAGGTTGGTATACCAGCAAAAAGTGGAGTGTCGGGTTCCGTTCTTGCTTCGTTGAACGAATTTGGGGGGATCGCAGTTTATGGGCCTAGCCTTGATGAAAAGGGGAATAGTGTTGTCGGTTTGAAGCTGTTAGAAATTCTGTCCAATCGTTACGATTTGTCAATCTTCTAATTGTTCATTCCTATCTTGCAATTTATTGTGTTAAACGATAAGATAAAAAGAAGAAAGACTTGTACATTGGAGGGGATTTTGATGTTGTCTGATGTGGCTGTGGATCATCGTGAAAAAGCCTATGCCCTTCTAAAAGCTGACGCTGATAAAATATTAAGGTTAATAAAAGTACAGATGGACAACTTGACGATGCCTCAGTGTCCGCTCTACGAGGAAGTTTTAGATACACAAATGTTTGGATTATCCCGCGAAATTCATTTTGCGGTTCGCTTGAATTTAATCAGCGACGAAGAAGGAAAAGCACTTTTGGATAACCTTGAAAAACAGTTGAATGTGCTGCATGAGGCTGCACAAAAGTCATAAGATAAGAACTCAAATTGCGACGGTTTGTTGTGATTTGGGTTTTTTTGTTTTCACTTTTATACATACACAGGGTGTATGTATATTTGTTTGTTTATGATTTTTACAACTAAAATTGTCAGATTTAAAGGAATTTTCGGACCTCTAGTAGAAAACTATGTACAGAACGGACAAATTCCTAAAACATAGATAATCAGGGAGTGGAATCATGACAAATACAAAGAAAATCAATAAAGTATTAGTCGCTAACCGTGGCGAGATTGCTATTCGGGTCTTTCGAGCGTGTACAGAATTAAATATTCGTACCGTCGCCATTTATTCTCAAGAAGATACGGGGTCCTACCACCGTTATAAGGCTGATGAGGCATACTTAGTTGGTGAAGGGAAAAAACCGATCGATGCGTATTTGGATATTGAAGGAATCATTGAAATTGCTAAGAGTGTGGGGGTTGATGCCATCCACCCTGGATATGGATTTTTATCTGAAAACATTGAGTTCGCGAGAAGGTGTGAAGAAGAAGGGCTTACTTTTATCGGGCCGACCAGTGAACATTTGAATATGTTTGGAGATAAAGTTAAGGCACGAGATCAAGCAGTACAAGCAGAGATTCCTGTCATACCGGGAAGTGATGGTCCTGTGAGTGGACTGGAAGAGATACGCGAATTTGGTGAAAATCATGGCTATCCATTGATGATTAAAGCAGCGATGGGCGGCGGTGGTAGAGGTATGCGTGTAGTCAGAAGCGCTACCACCCTAGAAGAATCTTACGACCGCGCCCGGTCGGAAGCGCGGGCAGCTTTTGGTAGTGATGAAGTTTATGTCGAAAAGCTGATTGAACAACCGAAGCACATCGAAGTTCAAATCATCGGGGATCGGGACGGAAACATTGTTCATTTGTATGAAAGGGACTGCTCGGTACAGCGTAGGCACCAAAAGGTTGTGGAGATCGCTCCGAGTGTCAGTTTGAAAGATGAAGTGAGAGAGGCCATTTGTGATGCAGCTGTAAAACTCATGGATAACGTGAAGTATATCAATGCAGGAACGGTAGAATTCTTAGTGACCGGGGATGAATTTTATTTTATAGAAGTGAACCCTCGTGTACAGGTGGAACATACGATTACAGAGATGATTACCGGCGTTGATATTGTACAGACACAAATTCTCGTTGCGGAAGGGTATGGATTACATAACGACCGGATTGCCATTCCGAAACAAGAAGACATTGTCACCCACGGCTATGCCATTCAATCTCGAGTGACGACGGAGGATCCTCTGAACAATTTCATGCCTGATACAGGAAAAATCATGGCCTATCGATCTGGTGGTGGTTTCGGGGTAAGGCTTGACGCCGGGAATGGATTCCAGGGTGCGGTCATCTCTCCATACTATGATTCTTTACTTGTTAAACTCTCTACATGGGCCCTAAGTTTTGATCAAGCCGCTCATAAGATGGTCAGGAATTTGAAAGAATTCCGTATCCGCGGAATCAAAACAAACATTCCTTTTTTAGAGAATGTGGTACAGCATAAACAGTTCTTATCCGGAGAGTATGATACAACGTTCATTGATCGTTCTCCAGAGCTCTTTGTTTTTCCAAAACGAAAAGACCGCGGGACGAAGATGTTGGCGTATATTGCTGATCGTACCGTCAATGGCTTCGAAGGATACGGCAATCGAAAGAAACCGAACTATTCGAAGCCAAGAATTCCAATCATTAAGCATTCGGAACCGATTCCAGATGGAACGAAACAAATTCTAAATGAAAGAGGTCCTGAGGGTCTCGCTTCATGGTTGAAAGAGAGGAATGAAGTGCTGCTCACAGATACGACCTTCCGGGATGCTCACCAGTCGTTACTGGCTACCCGTGTAAGAACAAAGGATTTAGAAAATATAGCAGAACCGACCGCCCGACTTTTGCCTGACCTGTTTTCATTGGAAATGTGGGGTGGAGCGACATTCGATGTTTCTTATCGTTTCCTAAATGAAGACCCATGGGAACGCCTGTTGAAGTTGAGAGCGAAAGCACCGAATGTGCTCTTCCAAATGCTTTTAAGAGCTTCTAATGCAGTCGGGTACAAAAACTACCCCGATAATCTCATTCGTGAATTTGTAGAAAAAAGTGCAACCGCAGGCATTGATGTCTTCCGGATTTTTGACAGTTTAAACTGGGTGGAAGGTATGAAGCTTGCTATCCATTCTGTGCGGGAGAGTGGGAAAGTAGCTGAAGCCGCTATGTGTTATACAGGGGACATCCTTGATAGCAGTCGACCGAAGTATGATCTCGCTTACTATAAAAAACTTGCTCTTGAACTTCAGGAAGCAGGAGCACATATCCTTGGTATTAAAGATATGGCAGGACTTCTTAAACCAGAAGCAGCTTATCAGCTGATTAGCTCATTGAAGGAAACCGTCGACATACCGATCCACCTTCATACACATGATACAAGTGGAAATGGTTTGTTCACATATTCCAAAGCAATAGAAGCAGGTGTTGATGTCGTCGATGTTGCTACGGGTTCAATGGCAGGATTGACCTCTCAACCAAGCGCAAACAGCCTTTATTATGCCCTTGAAGGTAGTGAACGCAAGCCGAATTTGGACATCTCTGCTTACGAAGAACTCGGGCACTATTGGGAAGATACTAGAAAGTACTATCAGGATTTCGAAAGCGGAATGATGGCCCCGCATACGGAAGTGTATGAACACGAAATGCCTGGAGGACAATATAGCAACCTGCAGCAACAAGCAAAAGCGGTCGGTTTAGGTCACAGATGGGATGAAGTCAAGTCCATGTACCGCCGGGTGAATGATATGTTCGGCGATATCGTCAAAGTAACTCCGTCTTCCAAGATTGTTGGGGATATGGCGCTGTACATGGTCCAGAATGAGCTGAATGAAGACGATATTTATGAAAAAGGGGATTCTCTTGATTTCCCTGACAGCGTCGTGGAATTCTTCCAAGGGTATCTCGGACAACCATACGGAGGCTTTCCGGCGGAACTACAACGGATTATATTGAAAGGCCGCGAGTCGATTAAGGTGAGACCAGGGGAGCTTTTGGAGCCGGTAGACTTCAACAACTTGAAGGAAACACTGTTTCATTCCCTTGACCGCCAAGTAACTAGTTTTGATATGATCAGCTACGCTCTTTATCCAAAAGTGTTTATGGATCATCATAAGTTCAGGGAGCAGTTTGGCGATATGTCTGTTCTCGACACTCCAACATTCTTATACGGAATGAGGCTTGGCGAAGAAATTGAAGTGGATATCGAACAAGGGAAAACGTTGATCGTGAAGCTTGTCTCCGTTGGTGAGCCGCAGATCGATGGGACCCGTACTGTCTACTTCGAGTTAAATGGGCAGCCTCGTGAAGTCGTAGTGAAGGATGAAAACGTGAAAGCGGCTGTTCAGCAGCGTCCGAAAGCGGACAAAGCGAACAGTAAACACATCGGAGCAACTATGCCGGGAACGGTTATTAAAGTGTTGTCTAATAAAGGTGAGGATGTGAAAAAAGGCGATCACCTGATGATTACAGAAGCCATGAAAATGGAGACGACCGTCCAAGCTCCTTTCGATGGTGTGATCAAGGATATTTATGTAGAAAACAACGAAGCCATCCACGTCGGCGATTTACTGATCGAATTTGAATAACTTAAAAAGAGAGGAAGCTCATGGGAGCCTTCCTCTCTTTTTTTGATTTGTTAAACAATATGGCAGGATTGTTGAAGACTCGATTTCGAGGCTTTTGTTGGAAGAAAGGGGCTCCAGGAAAAAGTTCGCTTTCCGTGGGCGAGTGATGAGCCTCCTCGAGCTAACGCTCTGCGGGGTCTCATCTACCACGCACTTCCCACAGGAGTCTCACCTTTTCCTTCCGCCCCTTTACCAAGTGAGGTTTTCGAAATCCCTCTTATAATTACTGCCTGGTTGTGTTGTGAATTCAAGCTTAATCTGCATCGATATAGGATTCTTAGTCATAAAAGCTCTTTTAACTGGAAAGTAGTTTCGAGAATCTCTTTCGGCAAGTGACCGCAGCCCCATCCACTCAACAAACATCTAGAAACTGAGTCTTCCACTATTGGGAGCTTATATAAAAAAATCTCAGAGGCATGGGCTCTGAGATTTTAGTTTGGTTTATTTCACCGAACGTTCATATTTAGCGCTTCTTGAAGAAAGTAATAGGAAGTATGATAGGAGACCAACATATAGCGAAATAATCAACGCATGCAGGAGGGCAAGACCCAAATGCACATAGGTCATTATAACGAAAGCACCTACGAGAACTTGAGTGGCCATAAGACTTGCTGCAAGGATCCAGCCTTTTCTCATGATTGGACTGCTCTTGTAAGCTTTCAAAGCTTTCATCATGAGATACCCCGTCCATATTAAAACCCCGGCTGCAGCAGCACGGTGTCCCATTTGAATCCATTGAGCTGAGCCATACGATGAAAAGTCTAAAGGGGATGCATTTGTGCAAAGCGGCCAGTCCAAACAAGCCATTGATGAGTAGGTATGACGGACAAGTGCGCCTGTATATACAACGATTAATGTGTATGTAGTTAAAGCATAAATATGAAGCCTGAATGGTTTACGAATGAGTAGTGAATGTGCATCAAATTTCCGGTCGATCTCAAATATAATAAGCATCAGTAGAAGGACTGCTGCAAAGGATACAAGGGAAATTCCAAAGTGAAGCGCCAGTACGAAGTCGGATTGTCCCCATTTTACGGCAGCGGCCCCAATCAAACCTTGAGCGAGCAAGAAAAAGAAGGCAAGAAAGGAAAGGAACTTAACCTCTCGTATATGACCAACTTTCACCCAAGCAAACACGGAAAGGCCAAGCACTAGTAAACCTACACCTCCAGAAACAAGCCGGTGACTTAATTCAATGATTAAGGCGATATCAATTTCTGATGGGATCCATTCGCCGTGACATAACGGCCAACTGTTTCCGCACCCCATCCCTGAGTCTGTTTTTGTGACGAGTGCTCCACCTAATAAAACGAGAAGCATCCCTAATGTGGCAAAAACCGATAACCACTTTAATAAACGCATGGCATGAAGCCACCTCCATTCCTGTCAAAAGAACACGGAGGATATCATACCATTTTACCTCTTTAAAATCACTAAAGTCTTGAAAAAACTTGCAATGTGTGACAGGGTTTGCTAGAAATAAAGGGTGTGTTTTAAGTGAACGCTGTCCCTTTTTCTGAGGGAATCCAACCAGTATCGTTAAAATCGTTGAGAATGGTAGATACTAAGAGTGATTGGCGTTTCACAAAGTTGTCACAAATAAATAAAATTGTTGAGTTTAAATAGATACAACTACAATTACATGATACAATTATTTTGATGTTTCTTGTCATCCTTTATGAGGCAAGAATGGAAATAGCCTTCATTAGAATCCGTTCATGAATTATGAAACACATGATTCTTGATATGAAGGTGGTAGAAGGAGGAAGATAATACGATGGACAATCCAAGAACAGTCGAATCTGCTTCTACAGAAATGATCCAAACAAAAACCAATGACCATTCTTTGTTAGCTGATATAAAGAGCTTGATCAAAGTCGGTATCATTAACTCTAATTTGATTACTACATTTGCAGGATTTTGGCTAGCTCTCCATTATACTGGTACATTATTTTTTGATCAGTGGGTCACTTTCCTGCTGACAATGCTCGGAACCGCTTTCGTAATCGCCGGCGGTTGTATTCTTAACAATTGGTATGACAGAGACATTGACCCGATCATGTCACGGACAAACAATCGTCCGACTGTAACAGGAACGATGTCTTTATCATTTATAAAAACATTGGGGATCAGCGTATCCATTCTCGGATTTGTCACATTGCTCCTCACAACATGGCAAGCGGCCTTGTGGGGCGCATTTGGTTGGTTCGTCTACGTCGTCCTATACACGATGTGGACAAAGAGAAAGTACACGATTAATACAGTGGTAGGAAGCTTCTCAGGAGCTGTTCCACCATTAATCGGGTGGGCTGCTGTTGATCCAGGTTTGCAACTAGAAGCTTTAATTCTGTTTCTCATTATGTTCATTTGGCAAACTCCTCACTTCCTGGCACTAGCCATGAAGAAAAAGGATGAATATCAAGCAGCTGGAATTCCGATGCTGCCTGTTGTTCACGGCTTCGATATGACAAAACGTCAAATTGTCGTATATGTTGCTTGTTTGCTCCCATTACCGATTTATTTGGCTTCTCTTGGAACAGTCTTTCTAATCACGGCTTATGTACTCTCTATCGGCTGGTTGGCTTTAGGGATTGCAGGCTTTTTCATGAAAGATGACTACAAGTGGGCGACATGGATGTTCATTTTTTCTTTGAACTATCTGACGATCATGTTCTTTATGATGGTCATCGTCACATTGCCATTCCCATTTTAAAGAACTGACCTCCTAAAACAAGGAGGTCAGTTTCTAAATAAAAAAATGCATTACAAGAGAAAGAGAGGTATGACGCATGAGAGGTTGGATGGGAAAATTCCGTTCATTATTCTTATTTGGTGCGCTAACCATGCTCCTTACCGGATGTGGTATTGAAAACATCAGTGCACTGAAACCAAAAGGATATAGCTCGGAATTATTATTTGATCTTATGTTGATCAGTATTGCGATAATGATTTTCGTTTTCGTGATCGTTATGGCCATTTATGCTTTCGTTCTTCTCCGTTATCGTGAGAAGAAAGGGCAGGAACACATCGTTCCGAAACAAACAGAAGGGAATAAGGCTTTGGAAGTGATTTGGACAGTCATTCCGATTATTTTGCTACTTGTGCTGGCAATCCCTACTGTGCAGGCGACTTTCGACCTCGCCGATCAATCGACGCAAGGAGATGAAGGCGTTTTAACGGTCGATGTCACAGGTAACCAATATTGGTGGCAGTTTGACTATGCAGATCAAGAGATCTCTACAAGTCAAGAAATCTACATCCCTACAAATGAAAGGGTATACTTAAACATGAAAGCCAGTGACGTGATCCACTCCTTCTGGGTACCGGCAATCGCGGGTAAGATGGATACCATCCCTGGTGAGAACATGAACACTATGTACTTAGAAGCTTATGAAGAAGGGATTTACGAAGGCTTTTGTGCTGAACTTTGCGGACCTTCCCACTCCCTGATGTACTTCAAAGTAATCGCTGTCAGCCCTGACGAGTTCGATCAATGGGTAGAAGACATGCAGAACATTGATCCTGAAGCAACGCCTGAAACTACAACCGCTCAGGAAGGTCAAAAGTTGTTCAACGACAACTGCATGAGTTGTCACGCTATTGGTGGCGCGTCAGCTGGTGTAGGACCGAACTTAGGCAACTTAGCGAACCGCGAGAAAATTGCAGGAATCCTGCAGCCATCGAAAGAGAATCTTGTGGATTGGATTGTCCATCCGGATGAAATCAAGCCGGGGAACCAAATGCCTGCAGAGCTGGTTTCTGAAGAAGATGCAGCGAAAATTGCTGATTACCTTCTAGAGTTGGATCACTCAGATGTAGGAAACGATCTTGAGATGCAAAGAGTTGAAGAGTAAGGATTTATGAGAAAGAGGTTGAAAAGGGAGGTTAAAGCGTGAGTACTGCAGTAGCACAAAAACGTGGGCTCGGCGCTGTGATTTGGGATTACCTGACAACAGTAGACCACAAGAAGATTGCGCATCTTTATTTGGTCTCTGGTGGGCTGTTTTTCCTAATCGGTGGGCTCGAAGCCATGATAATTCGTATCCAGTTGATGAAACCAGACAATGATTTCATCTCTGCTGGACTTTATAATGAAATGATCACCATGCACGGAACAACGATGATTTTCTTAGCGGCCATGCCGCTCATCTTTGCTTTAATGAACGCCGTTGTCCCCTTACAGATCGGGGCAAGGGACGTTGCCTTTCCATTCTTGAACTCCCTGGGTTTCTGGTTGTTCTTGTTTGGAGGACTTATGCTGAACGTATCCTGGTTCACAGGTGGTGCTCCAGATGCGGGTTGGACGAACTATGCACCGTTGTCAACGACATCACCCGGCCATGGGGTAGACTATTATGTCATGGGTTTGCAAATATCCGGTGCCGGAACGTTAATTGGTGGAATTAACTTCCTTGTAACCATAGTAAACATGAGAGCGCCGGGGATGACGTATATGCGTATGCCATTGTTCACATGGTCTGTGTTCGTCACAAGTACGTTGATTCTTTTCGCTTTCCCAGCTTTGACAGTAGGACTATTTCTTATGATGTTCGACCGTATGTTCGGATCTGCATTCTTTGATGTCGGTCTTGGTGGTAATGCCATCATCTGGGAGCACTTATTCTGGATCTTCGGTCACCCGGAAGTGTACATATTGATTCTTCCGTTGTTCGGAGCTTTCAGTGATATCTTTCCAACATTCTCTAAGAAACGTCTCTTCGGTTATTCCGCAATGGTATTTGCAACCGTATTGATCGGTTTCTTAGGATTCATGGTATGGGCCCACCACATGTTCACGGTTGGTATGGGGCCGATTGCAAACTCCATTTTCGCTGTTGCGACAATGGCGATTGCCGTACCTACAGGAATTAAGATCTTCAACTGGTTATTTACGATGTGGGGCGGACAAATTCGTATGACTTCCGCAATGCTGTGGTCGATCGCATTTATTCCATCTTTTACAATTGGTGGAATGACAGGGGTTATGCTGGCGGTTGCAGCTGCTGACTTCCAGTATCACGATACGTATTTTGTTGTCGGACACTTCCACTACGTTATCGTCGGTGGGGTAGCCTTTGGACTCTTCGCTTCTCTACACTACTGGTGGCCGAAGATGTTCGGTAAAGTTTTGAATGAGAAACTCGGTAAACTGGCATTCTGGCCATTCTTTATCGGTTTCCACTTGACTTTCTTTATCCAGCACTTCCTCGGTCTTATGGGAATGCCGCGTCGTTACTGGGTCTTCCTTGAAGGACAGGGGCTTGCTACAGGAAACTTGATCAGTACAATCGGTGCTTTCTTAATGGCGATCGGTACGATTATTTTCCTAATTAACATTGTGTATACAGCAGTAAAAGAGAAGAAAGCGGATGCAGATCCTTGGGAACACGGTCGTACCCTTGAGTGGTCCATTCCATCTCCACCGCCACACTACAACTTCGTACAGACACCACTCGTACGTGGACTTGATCCACTATGGGTAGAGAAAATGGATGGGAAAGAAGGCATGACACCTGCAGAGCCGCTCGGTGACATTCATATGCCGAATGCATCTATTCTGCCATTTATGATGTCCTTTGGATTATTTATCGCCGGTTTCGGATTTATTTACCAAACCGATGATCCAATGTGGTTGATCGCTGTGTTCGTAGGTATGGGAATTCTACTCGGGTCCATGTTAACAAGATCTGTTAAAGACGACCTGGGTCACCATATTCATAAAGAAGAACTGGAAGAAGATATTAAGAAGGGGGGTTGGCAAATCATGAGTTCTGAAGATGTACTCAATCCAAAACGTATGCCGCACGATCCTGAAAAAGCCACCCTTGAAGGAAAAAATAAATTCGTTGGCTTCTGGTTTTTCCTCGGTGGAGAAACCGTATTGTTCGCAAGCCTATTCGGTACGTACCTTGCTTTGAATGGTTCAACGCAAGGGGAGAATACGCCTGAGCATCTATTTGGTTTAGAGCTCGTGTTCATCATGACGATGCTTCTTTTGACAAGCTCGTTAACCAGTGTTTATGCGATGTACCATATGAAGAATCAGGACTTCCGGAAAATGCAAATGTGGTTGGGAATCACTGTAGTTTTAGGACTCGGATTCCTTGGCATGGAACTTTACGAATTTTATCATTACATCCATGAATATGGATTCACGTTCCGTTCCTCTGCATTTGGATCAGCTTTCTACACGCTTGTCGGTTTCCACGGAGGACACGTTCTCTTTGGACTCTGCTGGATTGTGACGCTCATGATCCGTAACCAGAAGCGTGGATTGAACCTTTATAACGCGCCGAAGTTTTATATTGCAAGCCTTTATTGGCACTTCATTGACGTTGTATGGGTATTCATCTTTACAGTAGTGTATCTTATGGGAAAGGTGGGTTAATCCATGGCAGATCAAACACATTCCAAACCCATTCATCACCAGGAATATGAGAAAAAGCAGCATCGTGAAGAAATGAAACAGCAGGTCCTTACCTTCGGGTTGATGATTCTGTTCACGTTGATTGCTTTTGGAATGGTTATTTTTGAAGTGAATTCCTACTTCATCATTCCGACATTGATTATCCTTGCTGTCGTTCAGGTAGCCTTTCAACTTTATTACTTCATGCACATGAAGAATAAAGGTCATAATATGGTTGCTGTCATGATGTATGGCGGCGTGGCTGTTGCTGCTTTGACCATCATCACGTTCACATCTATTATCTGGTGGTAAGTGAATACGAGACAAAGAAAAAAAGACCGGTGCTCCGGTCTTTTTTCTTTATTTTTACTTAGGAAACTATAAAATTGGGGCTCTGTGGATAACACATCCCTAATCTTCCACGGCGCAAGCGACCAGCCACTCGTGACATAATCAACCCACCCTACGGAAGGAAAGAACACCCTCCGCAGGACGTTTTGCTTAAGCGTGTCGGAGCTCCAAGGGTGCCTGCGCCTTTGTTCTCCGTAAGATATATGACTAAATTATGAACAATGGAAGAATTCCTTATGTCCGCTCGTTTTTTCGGCGATAATTAGGTAAAATGGAGAAGTACAAGTAAAACAATCTGGGGTGAGACACCAATGTGGTTAGAACTTCAAATTTTTGGCTTCCGCGCCTTATGGAGCCCGTATTATTTCGTATTCGTTCTGTTATTATCGGCCTTATATTTCTACATAACAGGACCTGGACGCAAGAAGGGAATGGACCGTCCGAGTGCTTTTCAGCAATTCATGTTTTATAGCGGGATGGTGCTTTTATACATCGTCAAAGGATCTCCTGTAGACTTGCTTGGGCACATCATGTTCACAGCTCACATGACGCAAATGGCAATTTACTTTTTACTGTTTCCGATCCTGGTCATCAAGGGGCTCCCTTTATGGATATGGGAGAAAGTTTTTGCAGCCAAAGGAATAAAGAATGTGCTAGATCTACTTACACGACCATTGATTTCCTTGCTGCTTTTCAATGGACTATTTTCCTTGTACCACATGCCTGTCATTTTTGATTACGCAAAATCAAGTGACCTGGCACACACAGTGATTACAACAATCATATTGTTTATCGCTTTTTGTATGTGGGTTTCTGTCTTTCCTCCATTGGAGCATTTGGACAGGTTAAGCCCCATCTTAAAAATCGGTTTTATTTTCGCCAATGGTGTGCTGATTACTCCGGCGTGTGGTTTGATCATTTTTGCTGGAGCACCGCTTTATGAAACATACTCAGAAGCTGGAGCATGGATGCAGGCGATGAGTTTATGTGTACCAGCGGATGTCTTGAATGGCCTAGCATCGAATTTGAATGGACCGAATTATTTTACTCCGATGCCTTTGATTGAAGATCAGCAATTAGGCGGTATTATCATGAAGATTGCACAGGAAGTGATCTTCGGTGCGATCATCGCTTATATATTCTTTAGTTGGTTCAACAGGGAAAGAGATACGATTGATCCACTGCCAAGTCAAGTACAGACAGAATCTTAGAGATTTGCTAGAGGGGAAGAGGTGGAAGTATGCCGTTATTGCCGACACTGAGTACATTTTTCATTGTATTAAGCGCTGTACTCGTCGCTATCGGTTGGGTACTGATTGTAAAAAATAAGAGAAGCTCGCATCGTAAAGTGATGATCGCAGCTGCCATCAGTGCTCTGACTTTTTTTATTATTTATTTAAGCCGGACAATTTTTGTTGGGAACACAAGCTTTGGTGGACCGGATGATGTGAAAATCTTTTATACGATCTTCTTGATTTTTCATATCTTCCTGGCGACGGTCGGAGCCGTATTCGGAATAGTGACTTTGACTTTCGCTTTCAAGCGCAAAATTAAAAAGCATCGTAAAATCGGTCCGGTGACAAGTATCATCTGGTTTTTCACAGCTGTTACGGGTGTCGCCGTTTATATGCTGTTATACATCATCTATGATGGTGGTACGACGACAAGTATGATTAAAGCAATATTAGGAACTTAAAGAAAAACAACGAATCGTTGATCAGCGATTCGTTGTTTTTGGTTTATCTTGGGTTGGTAAAGGGAATGAGTGTATGGATGCATAAATTTCCATATACATAAAAACAGGAAAGGGATGACCCACTATGGAATTGAAGACAGAGAGATTACAGCTATTCCCGATTACCTTAGAC
Organism: Halobacillus litoralis; assembly: GCF_020524085.2. Lineage (NCBI taxonomy): Bacteria > Bacillati > Bacillota > Bacilli > Caryophanales > Bacillaceae > Halobacillus > Halobacillus litoralis. The sequence goes on along the minus strand of NZ_CP129016.1, from coordinate 3,179,125 downwards.
CTTGCACAGACACTGATGAAAAATTCACTCGCTTTTTATTATAAGTTTCAATTACCATGGAATAAAAACTGGCCACATGACGGTTTAAAAGCACTTATGCCCATGTATGCGGAACGCTTAGAGAATGATTCGGATGAATTAGGATTTGGCCCATGGGTCATGATTGATTCGGCCGGTGAGCATGTCATTGGGGATATCGGATTCAAAGGCAAGCCAGACAGTGAGGGTAATGTCGAGATCGGTTATCATGTTGTCGCTTCAGAAAGGAATTACGGTTATGCTTCGGAAGCCGTTCAAACGCTCTGTGAATGGGCTTTTGAGCATCCAGAGGTAGATGGGATTGAAGCACAGTGTGATAAAGACAATATTCCTTCTCAAAAAGTGCTGATTAATAACGGATTCAACCATACAGGAAGAAGTATGGATATCCTCGTTTTTAAGAAAGAGAAAAAAATCCAGCAAAAAGAAAATACGATGAATAAAGAAATTTAAAAGCCTGAAGCGTCGCTTCAGGCTTTTTTTCTTCCTTATAATTTGTAGTTCCAACGAATGATGCCCGCTTCTTTAGCAGAGTTGAAAGCTATGACAACGAGTGGTCCGAGGATGAACCCGAGGAGTCCGATCAGTTGTAAACCTAAATACATAGCGATCAACGTAGCAAGCGGTGATAAACCAATGTGACGTCCCATCACTTTCGGTTCGACGGTCCTTCGGATGGCAAGCAGGACGATCGCCAGCAAACCAAGCTTTGTCCCAATCGCAATATCCCCGACAATAAGCATATAGACAGACCATGGCCCAAGGATGACGATAGAACCGATAATCGGGACGAAATCGATGGCCCAAATAATCAGTGACATAATTAAAGCGACATCTGGGGCAATCCATAATAAGCCGATTAATGACACGACAAAAATGATAATACTGACAAGAAACTGTGCTTTTAAAAATCCGAACACGACATAAGAGAGACGTGCATTCATGAATTTCACTTTTTCTGACGTCGCTTCTGTGAACTGGTCGTGCATTTTATCCCTCAGTCGCGGAAGTTCAAGCATGAACAAGAACAAGGCGATCAAATAAACGAGAAAACTGACAAGCAGCTCAGGTATTTTTGCAGCAGCAGCGGCTATATTGGAAAGTTGAAGCTTTTCAGAAATAGCTGTCGTCGTCCGGTCGATGGCATTCATCATTTCTGCTGTCACTTTATCTACGAATTCTTTCGGCATCGATTGTGAAAAACTGGCCATGTGATCTTCCCAATCCAGCAGCACATTATTGATTTGATTGATGTACTGCGGGGCGTTGTCCGCCAGTTGTACAATTTGGGTGACGGCACGGGTCACAGCGAATGTTCCCAAGAGACCTAGAAAGATAAGGAACAGTAAGAAAACGATCGTCACGGACATTTTCCGGTTGATACGGAACTTAAACTGGGTGAACCTTACCGCCGGATTTAAGAATAGTGCCGTAACGAAAGCGAGTATCAATGGAATAGAGACAGGTAAAATGAAATACCCTGCAATGATGAGTAGAGCGGATATTAAGATTAAAATCCACTGTTTTTTTGATAGATATCGGAACAATTTATGTATGAGTCTCCTTTCCCCCATAAACCAATCATGAGTTCACTCTTTGCTTCCTTTTAAAAAAGTCGCTCACCATACAATGATGTGCGACTGTTGTTCATCCGGAAGATTTGGATGAATGATTATATACGGCGATCAGAATCCGTGGATAGTTCTTCGACTTTCTTAAGAACTTCCTCATTTTCATTCTCTTCCGCCCATTTTTTCAACTTGTCCAAGACGACATGTTCCGGCACTTGGCTGTGGTATTTTTTCGCAGGTTCACTCACTTTGGAAACCAATGATTTCGCTTTAGAGATGATGCTGTCTGTAAACCCTTCCTGGTGACCATATTCTATGCCGTGTGGGTAATAGTGGCGGCCTAGAAGCGGTTTCATTAAACGCACAACAGCATCGCCTTTATCTACATCCCCTTCAAGGGCAAATCCCCTGGATGCGGATATAATAGGTAATGTTTTTTTCTGGAGCGGGAATTTTATAATCGTATGTGACACGCTCATAATCCCAGGATCCTCCAAGGATGAACCCATTTCTTTCCATGATTTCTGTCAATGGCTTGTAGTCAACGACGAGACCTTCAATCCCAGTACCTTCTAATTTCATTTGTTCCACCTCGCAATTGTTATGTATCTTACCTCATTTTAGTATGAAAAGGTAATGCTTGCAATTTTGGCATGACAAACGTCCTGCCATACGTTTAATATCTGTGATTACGTTCTCATTATACTATAAAAGGAAACCGGATGCATGTAATAAATTCGGTAAAACGGGGACAATAAACATTGATCATGATTAATGAGGAGGATCTTTCATGAAAAGTGTAAAAGATATCATGACAAGCGATGTCTCCATCTGTCATACGAATGACCAGTTGAGTGACGCAGCTTCTATGATGAAAGAAAAGAATGTCGGCGCTATTCCTGTTTGTGACGATCAAGGCAACCTCATGGGTATGGTGACAGACCGTGACCTAGTCATTCGTGGGTATGCAGCGAAAAAACCTGATTCTACACCGATTCAACAAGTGATGAGTGATCGTATGTACAGCTGTACACCCGATTGTTCACTAGAAGAGGCGAGCAGAATCATGGCTGAGCACCAGGTGCGCCGTCTGCCTGTTGTGGAAAACGGGAAACTTTCCGGCATCCTTTCTCTTGGTGACTTATCGACAGAAGAAATGTCCGACCATGCAGCAGGTGTTGCGTTGCATGATATTTCCGAGCGTCCTGAGCTTCACTGATTATAAGGGCCTACTTCTAATGGAGTAGGCTCTTTTCACTTTATGAAAGAGAGCAATCATCTCTTTCTAATCATAGCCTCCACCTGATCCGCTTATACATAAAATAAAATAGTCTTTGATGAGGGGTCCGATATGATAAAAAAATCCGTGATCTTATGTTTGGTTACTTTTATTTTTGTTGGATTGTACTTCCTATTTAACTCTCCTTTAGAAGAACAGGTGGTCCAGGAGTTTTCAGAACCTACCATAGAAACTGTTGGTCAGCCCCAGGCCCAGAATGAAGCGGATTTTTTCTCTTTTCGCGGGTTATCCTCTGACGCTTTATTGGAGGAGATAGGGGAACCGCTGAGGAAAGATCCTAGTGAATATGGATATGACTGGTGGGTTTATGGATCTGAAGAGGAGATTGAGATGCAGTTTGGTATTCAGGACAGAGAAGTGGTGACAGGGGTTCTTTTTAAAAAAGAATCTGGGCCTGTTCGTGTGCAAGATTCTTACGAAGAGGTCGCAGAGTCTTATCCTTTTGAATCATCCTATCGTCTGGATAGTGAAGGAGCGTACACCTTGAAGCTGACAGAAAAGGATATCGCTGAACGGCCTGTGATCTCCTTAGGAGAACGATGGACAGCGCAGTTATACTTTGACAACGTAACCAATGAAATCTTTGCCATACGGATGTTGAGAAATGATGTTCTTCTCAAACACCAACCCTACAAAGTGATCTATCGAGGTACCCTTCCTCTTCAAGAGGTTTTGGACAAGAAAGCATGGGAAAGAATTGAAGATGGAATGGAAGCACAAATCCTATCCATTACCAACGGTGTCCGTGCTCTCCATGAAGCCGGTCTCCTTTTGGCACATGAAGAAGCCTCTTTCGTTGCTTACGCACATAGTCGGGATATGAATCAGAATAATTATTTCTCTCACTATTCGCAGAATGGAGAAGGTTTGAAAGAGCGTCTGGGTGAAATTCCCTATGTGCGAGCTGGTGAAAATATTGCTTCTCAATATGTGGATGCTACCGCAGCGGTTCATGGTTGGCTGAACAGTCCAGGACACAGGAAAGCTCTGCTTGATCCTCTTTATACTCACCTTGGCGTCGGCGTTCATCAGCGATACTATACACAGAATTTCCTGACTGTCCCATGAACGCCCGTTTCTTTTTTGCATAGGCTATACTGTAGTTCTTACAGTGAGGTGTAAAAGGTATGAGTACAAATGAATTGCACCCGAGCGTCCAGCAGTTCAAAGCCTTTGTCAACAAACACCCAAAAGTGAAGGGGCAGTTGAGGAAAAATCATAAATTGATTCAAAGTTATTACGAGAAATATATGATCCTCGGCGAAGAAGACCCTTTTTGGGATTCTCTTCCATCTGAAAAAAAGGAAAGTGCTACAGCAAAGATGGACTGGATCAAGCAGCTGGGTGGACTGATGGAAGAAATCAATTGGGAAGAGGTTTCAAGGCAAATCGATGAACTGAACGGAGCAATAGGTCAATTTCAACAGCTGATCACTAATGTCAAGAAAGAATCAGGAAAGAACCAGAAGGAAATGGAATACCCTTATTACTAAAAAACAGGGCAGGTGGAAAAGATCTTTCATTTCCATCTGCTTTCCTATTTGATAAGATAGAAAGTGGAGGTGGACATGTACTATGCTAGCTACAATGGAAATTGTCGATCTGCTAGATCGTTCTGAGTCGATCGGCCAGATGGTCATGCATTCAGACACCATGCAAGAGTACCAAGAGGCAAAGAATGCTCTTGAAAACGATAAAGAGGCGCAAAGACTCATTAAAGACTTTGCGGATATGAAAGAACACTATGAGGACGTGCAACGTTTCGGCCGTTATCACCCTGACTATAATACCATCATGAAAAAAGTCCGCTCCGTAAAAAGAGAGATGGATATGCATGAGACGGTAGCCCATTTCAAAAAAGCTGAACGCAATATCCAAAAGCTGTTGGATGAAATCAGCGAAAGTGTAGCCTTCAGTGTAAGCGAGCAAATCAAAGTGCCCAAAAATGGCATGGCACTTACGGACTCAGGTTGCAGTGGCGGTTGCGGAAGCGGCGGCAGCTGTGGTTGTGCTTCTTAAGGTTCAGTGAAACGAATACAATCGTCGCATAAGTTCCCACAGCAGAACATTTTACGCTGGGGAACTAAAAAGCGGACACGATAAACATAGAGCGCCTGATTCTTGCGTACATAGCTCATCGCAAGAGTCAGGCGTTTTCCTTTCATCGCCTTCGAGGCACACCACTTTAACGTTTCTTCCACATCTTTTTTTGTTGTACCTTCTCCCGGTTGCAAATAGACGAAAGGAATTCCAGCGACCTTTTTTAAAATCACCGTATTGATTTTTTCCGACTTCTGTAAAAGCTCTTCAAAAACTAGGGATGCTCGTTCATGGTCTGTGAGCATGAACATCAACCTCCTCATTGCCGTAAGCGGGGATATTTGGTAAACTGACGTTAATCTATTATGTTCGATGGGGAGTAGAGTCAAACAATGATCCGAACTAAACGACAAGGACTAATCGTATATTTTCAACATATGAAAAACATCAGGCAGATCAAGAAACATGGTCATTTGATCCACGCCTCTAAGAAAATGAAGTATGCCTTATTGTATGTGAATCAGGAAGATGTCGAGTATAAAATGGAAAAACTCGAACGCTTACCATTCGTTTCCCGTGTCGTGCCCTCTTATAAACCGGAGGTTCGCACAGAATATGAAGGGGCGAAGCCTGACAAAGCCAAACAGTATGATTATAAGATGGGCATCTGAAAAAAAAGCGTCCGCTTCTTAAGCGGACGCTTTTTTGATGCTGTGAAGTCCATGATTGTGAGGCTTCAGCTTAATGGGGCAATGAATTTATTCATACGAAGAATCCCAATTAGATGCTGGTAAAAAAGCTCGGTTTCAGGAAAAAGGTTGGAAGGTTTGATGGTGAATTCGGCGATTTCTTTTCCTGCCTGTTCAACCATTTCTTTATACATATCAAAGCGTTGGTTCGGCTTTTCATGCGGGTTGGGGACGCCTTCCCTGCAAATATAGATGGGCTGGAATTTATCGTTATGCGCAGGCTTCATCACTAAAGATAAGGAAGCGACGGGCACGCCGTTTTTTTCACTGTAAAAAGCGATGGCATGCTGGATGCGTTCAGGCATCCGCGTGCCGAGATCGATCAGTTCATAAACATCCGCATACCCTTCGCCAAGTTCGATGAATTTTTGTATCATAGATATGTACATCCTTTCTTATCAGCTCTGATACTCATTGATTATTTGTAAATAAAGTATATGGCAGGATTGTGTAAGACTCAGTTTCGAGGCTTTTATTGAGTGGATGGGGGGCTGCGGCGAATAGCTCGCTTTCCGCGGGGCCCCACAGGAAGTGGGGTCGTTCGATGTTGGCACAGGACGTGCCGAACTTAATCGAACTTCCTATATTCTTTTGAGCCTCCTCAGGCTGACGCTTTGCGGGGTCTCACCAAGCACTCTTTTCCCGCAGGAGTCTCCCCATTCCCCTCCGCCCCTTTCCCAAGTAAGATTCTCGAAACCACTACTGGAAAAATCAGTTTATATGATTGTGGGAAGTGGATTATATTAACTATCCCCAGTGGGCATTTAGAACATAGATGCTTGATACAGAGCGCTTTATGCCTGCTTAGGAGGGAAGAACGGGAGCCTCTCCTTTTCGGTACAGGGGTTCGTTTCCCCTTACAAGAGATGGGGTGGTTGGGAAGCTGCGAGACTCCCGTGGGAGAAGGAGATAGGCGAGATCCCGCAGGACTCAGTCCGAGGAAGCTCGGCGCTCCCCCACAGGAAAGCGAGTAGTTTCCCAGCCACCCCTGAGTCTCATTATGGCAAACCAACCCCGGAAACATCTCGAAACTGAGTCTTCTACAATCGGGAGCTTATCTTCAATAAACATTGAGATGTAACAGAGCAGTCTATTAAACAATCAAATTAAAGGTAGCACGAAACTTTGTGCATGTAAATTGGAAAAGGAGGGGAGCAGGATGAAGGTCTTATGGATTCCGCTCACTTTACTTCTCAGTGTGTCCACCCTCATGCTTCTTTATCAGTGGGACCAAGCAGAAGCGGATAGTGAAGAGGTCAGCCATTATTTAAATCTGGACGTTTCCATGACTGTCAGTGAGAACAAGCTGCAGTTCACGTATACATATGAACATTTAAAACCAGGAATCTACACGCTTGAGATGCCGGAAAAAGCAGCAGTAATCGGGTGTTCGCAAAAAGAGTCGCCATGTCGCATAACCAATCAAGCAAACCCTAATATGATTTTAGAAAAGGAAGGAGAAGTTCTTGTAGATTATACAATGCCAATGCCTGAGAATGAGGTGGTCCATGATTGGATGCTTGTATTGAAAAAAGAGGATCGTGTGATGCAGCCCCCATTTTCATTGACCATACAGGATTTGGACGAGACGAAAGACCCATGGCTTGTTCCTTCAGCTAAAAAAAGTGATATCCCATTGGAGAACCTGCGTTATTATAAGTTTACTTCCATGGATGAATCGCTGCCTCTTACAAGAAAAGGAGAAGCCTCCTTATGGAATAGAGGAAATAGTATAGTTACATATGAAGCAGGAAAAGAGCTTTCGGCTGAAGTCAAACAGGAGTTACAAACCTTCCTAGAGTCCACAGGTCCTATTTTGATTCAGCTTGATCAGTCCGATACTAAAGTATTGGACAACCTTATGAAGGTGGAAGGAAGAAATGTAAAGAGGATGCAGGCGGAATATGTAGTGGCACATTTGAGAAACGTCACTAGAGAGAAAAAACCTTGGGAGTTGAAGACCCTCATAGATGTTTTTACAGAAAAGAAAACAACGATGGCAAGGGAAATAGCAGCCTCGCTATCAAATGAAGAGCTTATGTTGTGGAAGAAACGTCTGCTGGAAGCTGAAAACGTAGAGGATTTAGGACTATTCCTTGATGAAGCATTGTCCACCGTTTACGGAGCAGAAACCTCCTATTTTCAAGACTTTGTCGCTCCTACAAAAGATAACCTCTACTTTGTTGAAGACAAACGTGTTTTTTATAATGAGCAGCTTGTCACAGATCATTTTGTTCATTACCATGGAGCTCCTTATGTTTCATTAGTCGATATCAGCCGTGCACTGGATTATGAACTTACGGAAATCGAGAAAAGGGCGGTCTATCGTTTAGAGGTTATCGGAAATGAGTATCGCTTTTATGTCGATCAGCCGACGTTTATCGTCAATAAAGAAAATTTCGGTATGGGGGAGGAGTTATTGATCATGGTAGAAGATTCTCCGTATATAAAGTGGCAGGATTTTCAGGAGTTGTTTGATACAACCCCTACGACCAATGCGAAATAATGGCAAAAAAATAGGGTCGCCCATCACGGGCGACCCTGCTTTTCTGATTCATCAGAGATGAAACAAAAAAGTAAAGGGAGAGGAGAAACCGGAGGAAGAGCTTATGGGGATGTAAGCCTTCTCCGTTTTCAGAAGCAGTATCATCCGCTTCAAGTGCTAGTATGTACGTTGCTGAACCTGATTATTCACTGGTTTTAAAAAAATGTGCAAGATTTATGATGTTTCAGACTTGCAGGGCACTTCCGCTTTAGACAATCCGGTTCCGAGAGGAAGGCCTGACACGCACCCTATACTTCCCTGCGACGTCTATTTTGTGGTAGGATTATGGGGAATGCTGACAAGTGAGGTGTACAGGATGCGAGTGATTGCTGGTGAATTTAAGGGACGTCCGTTGAAATCTGTCCCTACACATAAAACCAGACCGACGACAGATAAGGTGAAGGAAGCGGTCTTTCATGGAATTGGACCCTTCTTTGAGGGCGGTAAAGCTTTGGATCTATTCGCTGGGAGCGGTGGTCTCGGTATTGAAGCTTTGAGCCGTGGTGTGAATTCTTGTGTGTTCGTGGATCAACAGCAAAAAGCGATCCAAACCATTTATGAAAATATAAAAACGCTCGACATCAATGAGCGTACAGAAGTTTTTAAAACCGATGCCATGCGCGCAATCAAGGCGGCTGGAAAACGGGGACTGACGTTCGATTATATTTTCCTGGATCCACCCTATAAGAAGTTTTCTTATCAGGACCTAATGGAAGCGCTTTTAGAATTTGATCTGATTGCAGAAAATGCGACTATCGTTTGTGAACACGATGCTTCAGAAGAAATACCTGAAGAAGTGGGGCGTCTGAAACGTATGAAAACCGATCATTACGGGAGTAATATTGGTGTATCGATTTTTGAGTAAGGAGAGAAGGGTATGACACGTATTGCGATTTGCCCGGGAAGTTTCGATCCCGTTACATATGGACATTTGGATATTATCCGAAGAGGGGCGAAAGTCTTTGATCACGTCATTGTGGCTGTTTTCAACAATCAGAGTAAATCTCCTCTGTTTGATGTGAACGAACGCAAGGAATTGCTGGAAGAAGTAACGAAAGATATCGGCAATGTTTCCGTAGACGCCTGCAGTGGCCTTTTGATGGATTATGCCGAGGAAAAAGGGGCGCATGCTATCATTCGAGGTTTGAGAGCCGTGAGTGACTTCGAATATGAAATGCAGATCACTTCCATGAACCGGAAATTGAATGAAGACATTGAAACGTTTTTCGTGATGACAAACAATCAATATTCTTTCTTGAGTTCCAGCATCGTTAAAGAGGTGGCCAAATATCGAGCGAACATCAGTGACCTTGTTCCTCCGCCTGTAGAAAAAGCTCTTTCAGAAAAATTTTAAAAACGATAACAAAAACGATCTCTACGGACTATGTGCGTAGGGATCGTTTTTTTGTTTTCCGCTCACTGTTCCATTTCACCCCGATCATGAGCATAATCATGAGCAATGTGATCGGAGGTCCATAATGATTGAAAAATTCAAGAATGGGGGTTGTGAAGTTTTCGTTCGGGTTCCAGATCGGCATGCTTTGTTGTTGAAAAGGACGGTAAATGAAATACAACACATAAATCAGGCCTGCGGCAATAAATCCATGAGCGATTCTTGCAAGTGCATACGGTTTGAATCCAATATCCGTTTCGGCGAGGATGCTTGCGATTTGCGCTTGAATCGAAAACCCGTGAAAACCGAGAATGAAGCTTACGATCAAAAGCTGAGCGAGCAAAGGTTCATGCGTTTCTGTAATCGCACCGATGCCGGTCGTAAGTTCCAACATACCTGCAGTAAAGGGAACATGAAAGGTTTCCGGCAGTCCAGTATAAAAAAGCAAATGCGAAAAAATATGAATGGCTCCCGTTTGCTTCAACAATTCTGTGAGAACGGAGAAAAGCATAATGAAACCCCCGACCATAAGAAGCGTGTCCACTGATCGTGTTACCGCATCACCCATCAATTTCCCCAGCGTCCGGCCATCCTCGAGCCTGGATTGGTGCATTTTACCGAAAGCATCCTTCCATGAAGCAGAAACGCGGTCCATGCTTCGTTCCTGATCCTTCCTCTTATAAAAGCGCATACCAATGCCCACTAGGAAATTCCCGCCGTAATGGGCTATGGCAATGAGAATTCCAAGACTTGCATCGTGGAAAAAGCCTACAGCGATCGCCCCGAAAATGAAAAGGGGACTGGATGCGTTGGTGAAGGCGACAAGTCTCTCAGCTTCTGCACGGGTTACTTGTCCTTTCTTACGCAGATCGGCTGTCCATTTCGCTCCGGATGGATATCCGCTTGCCATCCCCATCACCCAAACGAACCCGCCACAACCAGGGACATTGAACAATGGTCTCATGAACCGTTCACTAAGGGCGCCGAGCCCGTGGACAACACCGAAGCCGATTAAAAATTCTGCCGTAATAAAAAATGGTAAAAGGGAAGGGAAGACGATTTCCCACCAAAGATCAAGGCCCCTGAGACTAGCGGACAGGGCATCCCGTGGATATAAAATCAAGGAAACCGCAAGCGCCGAAGCGAGCAGCGTCAATGCGAAGGTTTTCAATTTGGAAATCGAGAACGCCTCCTTAGACATGGCTGTTTTCTGTACTTCTCATCATAGGAATAGTAGAATGGGTATAGATTTCGACGCGTGCTCACAGGTTGTCTATATTCCATGTGTACGCTCATAAGGGAATGGTTTATTCCATAAAATAAACCACATGGATGAAGGAGGAATGACGAGTGGCGAGACCAAAGATCGGATTGGCTTTAGGTTCTGGAGGGGCACGTGGTTTTGCACACTTGGGTGTTCTGAAGGTCCTTCGTGAACATGATATTCCCGTTGATTTCATTGCAGGAAGCAGCATGGGGGCGCTCGTCGGCTCTTTTTTTGCTGCCGGACAAAGAATCGAAGATATGTATAAACTCGCCTTTACGTTTAAACGGAAGTATTATTTGGATTTCACCGTTCCGAAAATGGGATTCGTGCAAGGGAAAAGAATCAAAGAATACATCCGGCTTTTCACGTTCGGAAAGAACATCGAGGATTTTCAAACGCCGATGTCCATTGTCGCAACGGATCTTTATGCCGGAGAGAAAAAAATCTTTACGACAGGTCCTGCAAGTGAAGCGGTCAGGGCAAGCATTGCGATTCCCGGGATCTTCGTTCCAGAAAAGATTGAAGATCGTCTATATATTGACGGAGGGGTCATTGACCGTGTACCTGTATCAGTGGTGAAAGATATGGGGGCCGCATTCATTATTGCTGTGGATTGTGCCCATTTTGATTCCGACCCAAACATTAATTCCATCTATGATGTCATCACACAGAGCATCGATATTATGCAGGATGAATTAGTCACAGCGATTGGTGTCTCCTCTGATGCAGATGTGATGATCAAGCCGGATGTATCGAAGTTCAGCTCCCGGGCTTTTACGAAGATCCAGGAAATTGTAGAGGCGGGGGAGAAAGCAGCGGAAGAAGTCATCGAAGAAATAAAAAAGAAGCTCGCTGCGTGGAAGGAGTCAAGTAACGAATGAAAACAAACCGTAGACTGATTATCACCGGAATAATAACCGTACTTATCGTGGCATTTCTGGGGGCTTTCCGCCTCCCTTATTATATTTATAAGCCGGGAACAGCGGATGCGCTGAATGACATAGTCGAAGTCGAAGGTGGTTTCGAAAGTGAAGGGGACATGCACCTTGTAACCGTACGTGGTGGACAGGCGACACCCATCCAATGGGTCCTTGCCCAGGTACGTCCATTCCATCAAATCTATCCGTTAGAAGACATCCGTCCAGAAGGGGTGTCGGAGGAAGAGTACTTCCATGCCCAATTACAAATGATGGAATCATCTCAAGAAGCCTCCAAAGTCGTCGCCTATCAAGCAGCTGGCAAAGAGATTGACATCAACTACGAAGGCGTTTATGTCATGAACGTAATCGAAGGCATGCCGGCGGAAGAAATTCTAGAGACGGGCGATCAGATTGTGAAGGTCGATGGACAGGACATTCAAGAGACGAGCGACTTGATTGACTATGTGAGCAACAAGGGCGAAGGGGATTCTGTGATGCTCACCATTGTGAGAGATGAGGAAACAATCGAACGGGAACTTGAACTTGCTCCTTTCCCAGATAACCCTGACAAAGTCGGTGTCGGCATTTCCCTTGTGACCGACCGAACGGTGGATGTAAATCCGAAAGTGAATGTCAAAAGTGGTGAAATCGGAGGACCGAGTGCCGGGTTGATGTTTTCACTGGAAATTTACGATCAATTGACAGAACCGGATATCACTAAAGGATATGAAATTGCAGGTACTGGAGAAATCAATTATGAAGGACAGGTAGGCAGAATCGGAGGCATTGATAAGAAAGTGGTAGCCGCTTCCGATCATGGTGCCGAAATTTTCTTTGCTCCGAATGAAGAAGGAAGAGAAGGGTCCAACTATCAAGTCGCTAAAGAAACGGCGGATAAAATCGATACCGATATGAAAGTCGTTCCTGTGGATACGTTCCAAGATGCACTAGATTACCTGCAAGACCTAGAACCGAAACAGGAAGCTTAAGAAAACAGCCGTTCCGAAGGAGGAGCGGCTGTTTTTATCATTGAATAAATTCTATACGGTGAACTTTAATTCGTTACAGGCTCCCGGGCAACCGCATCATGAGCACTCCCAGGGGAGATGTAGGCTATCCCGGTTAAGAATGGATCACAGGTGGTCCGTATTCTCGTTTCAGTTGATCCACTCTACGCTCAGGAGTTAAGACACTATAATAAGCAGCAGCGGCTCTAGCTTCCAAAGTTAGCAGTTCATGATCCAACTGCTGAGGTTGAGTGATAAGCGGGATAGAGGCTTCTTTTTTTATGGTCCGTAAATATTTTTTCCCGGTTTCCGACATGCCCAGGATCCTTGCGTAAGGAGGTGGTGTTTCTCTTAAAAGAACGCGCGCCTCCTGCTTGTCCGTTCCAACAAGGATATGTGCAAGGGTTCGCTGAAGTCTTGTCCACGTGTACCTCTTCGTCTTTAAGGATGAAATAAACTGATGGAACGTTGTAGCTTCTTTAATTGTCCTTTTTAAACGATATTCCAACCCTTCGTCGACCCCATGGAAACAGCGGAGGGTACTTTCCTCCATCGTCATGATCTTGTATTGAAGCAGGTGAAAATAAGCTTCCCAATCGTGCCAGAGGCCATGGCTGTTTTTGTACTGATGTAAAACCTCTATCGTCGAAGGGGGAAGAGATTGTCCAGCCTTTTCTGTCATCACACCTTCTTCAAACAACTCTTTTCGAATACTTGTAGCACTTGCAATCTTTCCATGGATCTCTTGATCATGGTAGTGATTATTTTTCCGTAAGACGGTAAGTGGTTCGATATCAGGAGCATAAGTAAGAAGTTGTTTCACGTAACTGTAACCAAGGATGTTATTCGGTTGAGTAAGATCGATGGAACCTGAGGGGAAAGCTATGGATTCATATCCAAGGCGGGAAGCCTCTGGATAGGCATATCCTTCATTCAGATATCTTCTCACGGTCACATCATACTCTTCCTGGTGTTTGTTCATATGTTCAAACGCCTCTGTGAATGCAGCGATTTTGCCGTTCTCACTGCCGAAACAAATACTATCGACCCCGATTTCCGCAAGCGTCTGAATGGCGCCTTTACTGAAATAATCGCTGTGTTGGACCGCATACAGAAACGGGAGCTCAAGCACAAGGTCGGCACCACCGTGAAGGGCGGCTTTTGTGCGAAACCATTTATCAATAATGGCAGGCTCTCCACGTTGTAAAAAGTTACCGCTCATGATAGCGATCATGCAATCAGCGTTTGCATGTTTTTTCGATTCTTCCAAATGATAAAGATGTCCATTATGAAAAGGATTATATTCAACAACTACTCCACAGGATTTCACAAAAGATCCTCCCATCTGATTCTTTACTATTGAACAAGTGTTTGGTTTATTTTATCATGATACTATGGAAATTTCGCATTCCTGACCGTGAAATATGAGAATCTTACTAAAACCGCACGAGAATAAGGATATGCTGTAAAGAAAAAATATTGACAAATCAGCGAAATCCTTTTACAATAACTCTTGTTGCCATGAGGTGATAACTATGAAATTTCCTCTACAAAAACTCAAGCAGACAGGTGATGAGCCGTTCTACTTTGAGGATGACGTAGATATTCGCGAATTAGCACAACTGAACAATGACATTCGCAGGATTTCCCCTGTTCATGTCAAAGGTCAAGCAATGACTCGAGGAAACGATATAACGGTAACTTTTTCGATTGATGGAGAAATGGTGTTGCCTTGTGCCCGAACGTTAGTTGATGTGACTTATCCATTTCACATTGATGCTCTGGAGGCATTTAATCTGTCACCTTACCATACAGAAGAAGATGACTCTGAAGTTCATTCCGTGAATGGAGAAGTGCTTGACTTAACGCCTTATATCAAGGAAAATGTACAGTTGGAGATTCCGACTCGCGTTTTTTCCAATGATGATGAGGCTCATGAAGCAGCCCCCCAGGAAGGGAAAGGCTGGCAGGTGGTTACAGAGGAACCAGAGGAAAAGAAAGTGGATCCTCGAATGGCTAAACTGCAATCATTATTAAATGAAGAAGAGAACGAGTAAAACAATATGTTATGGTTCTCAGAAATCCCTTAAAGGAGGTGTACAACATGGCAGTACCTAAGCGTAAAACGTCTAAGAAAGTCAAAAACCAACGTCGTACTCACAAAAAACTTCACGCACCAGGAATGGTTCAGTGTGATAACTGTGGAGAGTACTCAAAACCACACCATGTTTGCAAATCTTGTGGACAATATAATGGAAAACAAGTGGTGAACGACTAAGTTCATCAAAGAAAGGCCTGACATCCGTCAGGTCTTTTTTTATGTCCGCAAACTCTTCCACTAAAGCTCCCTATACTTGAAGACTCAGTTTCGAGACTTTTGTTGAGTAGATGGGGCTGCGGGGAATAGCTCGCTTTCCGCGGGAGCGCGGTGAGCCTCCTCGGACTTCGTCCTGTGGGGTCTCACCATGCACTTTTTTTCCCGCAGGAGTCTCCCCATTCCCCTCCGCCCTTCGCCATATAAGTATCTCGAAACCACTTCTGGAATAAGCTGCTTTTGCACGTTGTCATTCGAACGGAATGGACTTCTAAGGACGCTATCCAGCATACTGTAAGCTTGTGATAGAGCGCTTTATACTAATCACACCAGGATAGTGGGAGACCTTTCAACTTGGTGCAGGGGTTCGTTTCTCACTTACATCGAAAGGGGTGGTTGGGAAGCTGCGAGACTCCCGCGGGAATGGATGGACTGGCAAGACCCCACAGTGCGAAGCACGAGGAGGCTTGCCGTCATCCCCGCAGGAAAGCGAGTAGCTTCCCGACCACCCCTGACGCCCAACATAGCACCGAACCCCGGAAACATCTCGAAACTGAGTCTTCAAGAAACCTGCCATATAGTTGAACAAATTCTATAAATTTCTGGTACATTAGTATAGGAAGGGGTGGAAGTAGTGTCACAACTAATTTTAGTAGAGAAAAAAGAGGGGTATGCGGTTTTAACATTGAACCGACCGGAAAAGATGAATGCCATATCGAAACAAATGACGAAAGAATTTTATCAAGCGATTATAGAGTTGAAGAAGGAAAACCTGAAGTTCCTTGTCGTCACGGGTGCTGGTGACCGCGCTTTTTGTGCAGGGGGAGACTTGCGTGAACTTCATGGAGATATGAATGCTGAACAAGCTTACGCGACGTTGCATCCGATGAAAGAAGTCCTGTATGAATTGGCTACGTTTCCTGTCCCTACGATTGCCGTATTAAACGGACAAGCAAGGGGAGGCGGATGTGAAATTGCAACGGCCTGCGATTTTAGATATGGAATAGAGGACGCTTCTTTTGGTTTCGTCCAAGCTAATTTAGGCATTATCCCTGGGTGGGGAGGAGGCACACTCCTATATCAGCGGGTAAACAGTGACATAGCTGCTCATTGGTTAATGGATGCTGACATGTACACAGCAGAGCAAGTCTATCGAATTGGTTGGTTACATAAGATGATTACGGTAAACTGGAGTGAAGAAATTTTCTCATCGTTTCTTACTAAAACAACTGAGCAAATGAAAATTTTTAAGCAGCAGTTTTTGGATCACATGGATTTCCAAACACTCTCTGAACGTATGGGGCGTGAGGTCAGACAATGCTCCCTTTTATGGGAGTCGGATGAGCATAAAGAAGCGGTTCGAAACTTTGAAGCTAAGAGAAAAAGATGAGAAATGCGATTCTATCAATCATTCCTCCTGCATAACTATAAGCAAACGATAGAGGAGGGATGCTATGGATGCCCCAAGACAAGATGCCTTGAAGGACGAGGAAGACCTGTTATTGGCAACGACGGTCTTAAAGCACATTCGTGAAGGGAAGACGCAGCTGGAAGCCTTCCATGAAGTGGCTGAACAATTGCACAGGACGCCGGCTGCCTGTGGATTCAGATGGAATGCGACTGTAAGGAAAGAATATCAGAAAGAGATCCAGGAGGCGAAAAACAGCCGTAAAGCCACACGGACGATTTATTCATCCTCTAAGTCTTCTGACAATGCACCCATGTCTTTGGACGCGGCTATCTCGTTTCTGAAAGAAATGAGATCCAAGCAGTTTGAAGATTATGGGAAAGAGAATTTAGAAACCCAGCTAAAAAAACTCAACGAAGATAATGAGAAGCTTAGAGAAGAATTGAAACAGTGGGAAGCTGCGTGGAATGAAATGGATAAACTTGTGCATTGGGTAAGAGAAAAAAGAAAAAGTGAGAGTGGTGTTTGAAGGATCATCACCTGCCATTCATATTATTTACCATCATAAACAAAGGCCCCTACAACACTGTGTAGCGGCCTCATTCATGTTCTATGCGTTTACATCTCTTTCTTCCACGCCTGAAGGCATCCAGATCAATGGATTCTCTCCGAGGTCACGTTCTACATCATAATTAGCTTTCTGAAAACCCATCTTCTCCCAAAATCCATGAGAATTGATTCTAGGATTCGTTTTAATTGGCAGATCAAAGCTTTTTGCGAATTCTACGAGTGCTTGTCCATATCCGAGCCCGCGGTAATCTGGAAGAACCTCAAGCTTCCACAGTTCCAGGTAGTCCTGGGAAGGGGTGAAATAATGATCATACTTCGCTTTCACTCGATATAAACTCATGCGGGCAACTAAAGCGCTTCCATAATACACTCCGTAAAATGGCGACTCACTATCGTTTTCCACAATATTGCTTTCTAAGTCCTCGAGCATCGCAAGTTCCTAGTTCCCATATTCTTTGAACCGCTTAAACTCCTCAAGTGTCTTATAGTTGACCAATAAAGGTTGAACTCTTGTTTTCGTCATCATGAAAGAATCCCCTTTCAAATATCTGTCTATATCCATATTATAATATAAAAATTTTCAGAATGAAATGAATAATAATACATTGGACAAGAATCGACTGCAATATCGTTTAGGAATCTGCTACAATAGTGAAGCAGATTAGTACGAAATGAGGAGAGAATCATGAAAATCGGTATCATAGGTGCTGGTTCCATAGGATTATTGGCAGGGGCCTATTTAGGTGAACAGCACGAAGTGCATATGTTTGTTAAAAAGGAAGAACAAAGAAAAACCCTTGCGGAGGAAGGCATAATATGCGAGCAGTTCACAAAACCTGTGCCAGTTTATGCGCATCTCGTTACACAAATGAGAGAAGGTTACGACTTATGGGTGGTTACCATCAAACAACATGCGATGGATGACTTTTTAAAACAAGACCTTCCTA
Organism: Halobacillus litoralis; assembly: GCF_020524085.2. Taxonomy (NCBI): domain Bacteria; kingdom Bacillati; phylum Bacillota; class Bacilli; order Caryophanales; family Bacillaceae; genus Halobacillus; species Halobacillus litoralis. The sequence goes on along the minus strand of NZ_CP129016.1, from coordinate 3,161,055 downwards.
GTGACGCCCCCTATTTATTCCTTCAAAACGGGATGGGGCATTTGGAGAAACTATCACAAACTGGTTTGAAAAGCGCTGTCGGTGTCATCGAACACGGCGCATTAGCTAAAAGTTCAAACGAAGTCGATCATAGAGGGATAGGAAATATTCAAATAGCCGTTTATAGAAGAATGGAGCCCAATCATGGCAGATCCCTGGCAAAAGAATTACATACAGCAAACTTTCCGGTCGTTTATAAAGAACAATATGAGCCTATGTTAAAGAGCAAATTAATCATAAATACGGTGATTAATCCTCTTACTGCACTTTTCTCTCAACCAAATCGTTCCATCCTCACGAATCCATCCATAAATGAACTGGCCCGCATGTTGTGCAAAGAAGCTTGCTCCGTTCTAGGCCTTTCCTTTCTTGAAGAATGGGAGCGGGTGAAAAGAATCGCCGAAACAACAGGAGAAAATCATTCCTCGATGTTGAAGGACATCACGGAGAACAGGCTGACAGAAGTGGACAGCATCAGTGGCTACATCCTCGATCATGGGAAATACCCACTTCCTTACCATCACTTCGTCGTGCATGCCATTCATGCACTCGAATATGAAAGGGGGATTCGAAAAAGATGAGTGATCTGATCGTCTATACGATTGCGTTTCTGCTTACCCTGCCTATTCCTTTACTGGTGGTTTTCTACCTATGTGCCAGAAAATGGAGCAAGCATAAGTTAAAAGCCTTGCACCGTACAGCGAACTATACCGCGCCTATCTTTATTATGTCGGTTCATGTTCTCCTTATCGTCTTGTTTGACCGCAGCTTTCTACCGTTCATCATTATCTTCCTTTTGATCCTCTTAGGTATGTCGATGGTAGCACAATACAAAATAAACGAAGAAGTCCGCCTCTTCCGCGCACTCAAAGGGTTCTGGCGCGTAAGTTTCCTTTTGTTTATTCTTTTTTACATGGGGTTGAGTACGTTTGGACTCGTAACAAGAGTCTTTTTCAGTTAGTGTCTGAACAAAGCTTTTACATGAATTCTTCAGTCCGACATAAAATAATTAAAGCTAATGATAAGCACAGCCCAAATCAAAAAGGCTGTGCTTATACATGTTAAAGACTTCTTCACATGTTAGTTTTCCTTATTAGTTATTAAAGAATATGGCAGGATTGTGGAAGACTTGATTTCGAGACTTTTGTTGAGTGGATGGGGCTGCGGAGAATAGCTCGCTTTCCGCGGGGCCCCACACGAGGTGGGGTCGTTCGGTGTTGGCACAGGACGTGCCGAACTTAATCGAACTTCCACTATTCTTTTGAGCCTCCTCGGACTGCGTCCTGTGGGTTCTCACCCTGCACTTTTTCCCGCAGGAGTCTCACCATTCCCCTCCGCCCCTTTTCTATATCAGTGTCTCGAAACCACTTCCTAAAAAATTAGCTATTAGTTTGATGGGAGCATAAGGATAAAACTCCGATGCTCAGGTATTAGAATCCTGCAAGCTTGATTCAGAGCGTTATATACTTTTAACAATTGGGATAGCGGAAGACAACCCAACTTGGTAAATGGGTTCGTTTCTCACATACATCGAATAGGGTGGTTGGGAAGCTGCGAGACTCCCCCACAGGAAAGCGAGTAGCTTCCCAACCACCCCTGACACCCAATATGGTAAACGAACCCCGGTTATCTCGAAACTGAGTCTTCCACAATTGGGAGCTTATATGGAATTTAGAGGTTTCAAACAGATAATGTGAAGTCTGTGGTGGTTTTTTGTACAATACAATAGGATACATAATTAATCATGTAATTATTGCCGATAAAGGAGTCGTATAGAGATGCGCATCGAACCGATTGAACTTGAACCGAAACAAACGTTGTTTCGTGACTATAAAAACAATTATGAAAATATAGCTGATCGGTTTAACCACCACCCGTTTGAAGAATCTACTTGGGAGCGTCGGTTATCTGAAATAAGGAATCAAACGTATCAAAGGGCTGAGCTTTCTGAAGTGCTGAATCGAATGAATCGACGGTGGGAAGCTCCTGAGGAAACCCTTAACAATATTGAAAAGCTGAAAGATGAAGAGAGTGTGGTCGTCATCGCTGGCCAGCAAGCCGGCCTGCTCACGGGTCCGCTCTATTCTGTCCATAAAATCATATCCGTTCTGCAGCTGACAAAAGAAAAGGAACGCGATCTTGGAAAACCGGTCATTCCTGTTTTTTTGGATTGCTGGGGAAGATCACGATTTTGATGAGATTCACCATATCATGATGAAGCAGGGAAGCGGTATGGAAAAGATGACCATCGATCATACCCCTGAGACAAAAGCTTCCGTTTCTGAAATCACCATCGATCAACAAAAAGCTTCTTCCTGGCTGAAGGACGTTTTCGGAATGGTGAAGGAAACAGAGCATACGCAGGACTTTTATAAAGAAATGGAAAGGTTATTAAAAGAATCAGACAGTTACAGTGACTTTTTTGCCAAAGTGGTTTATCATCTTTTCCCTGAGGAAGGCCTCGTGTTAATGGATGCTCATGACCCGGAAGTGCGCCGTCTTGAAACGCCTTACTTCAGTACGATGATTGAAAAAAATAGAGAAATGGCCAGTGGTGTGTACGCGGTCTTGCAGAAAAACCGTCAGGAAGGGTATGAGACCATCCTTGACAGCGAGCTGGATGACGCCCACTTGTTCTATAGTTTCGAAGGAGAGAGGGTTCTCCTTGTACGCGATGAAGAAGGGAATTTCCGAGGGAAGAACAATGAAGTCGTCCTGACTGAAGCAGAACTGTTGAAGATCGCAGCAGAAACACCGGAGCTTCTCAGCAATAACGTAGTAACAAGACCGTTGATGCAGGAGGCCCTTTTCCCAGTCCTCGCCTTTATCGGAGGTCCGGGAGAAATCAATTACTGGTCTGTTTTAAAACCAGCTTTTGAAGCAGCGGAGTTGTGTATGCCGCCTGTTCTTCCGCGTCTATCCTTTACGATGATTGACAGGAAGACAGGGCAGCAGTTAAAAAATTTTCATATCCCAGCGGATGAAGCGATCCGCTCTGGAGTGAGAGAAAAGAAGATGAATTGGATCGCTTCCCAAAGCACCCCTCAGATACATCATCTAACTGAGCAGGTGAAGAAAGAAATAAACGCCGTCCATGCTCCACTTCGCGAAAAATCTGCGACACTCGGTGCAGACCTCGGTCAGCTGGCGGAAAAGAATTTGGAGTATATTTTGGAAAACATCGATTTTCTAGAGAAGCGGATCAACCATTCGATGGAATCCCGTCATCAACATGAAATGGATCAGTTTGAAAATATGGAATGGACACTTCATCCTGGTGGGGGACTGCAGGAGAGGATGTGGAGCATCGTCCCATGGGTGAATCAGTACGGAACGACGGTGTTTCAGCAGATGAACAGACACCATTTGAGCTTTAGAAACGATCATTATGTCGTATATTTGTAGGGAAGGTCCTCCACCATCCCCCACCACGAAAAAATATGATCAAACCCTTTAAAATCTTGCCTTTACGGGCAGGATTTTTTTCATGGGAATAGAATGATAAAAAAGTAAGTGGAGAAAAGTGGGGCGATGTGGTAAGGTGAAATTAGAAGGTGGGGGAACTCTATGTTCATGGGTGAATTTCAACACAACATTGATACAAAAGGACGGATCATCGTACCCTCGAAATTCCGCCCGGACCTTGGTGACAGCTTTGTTCTCACCCGAGGTTTAGATCAGTGTCTGTTTGCTTATCCTATGAACGAGTGGAAGCTGCTTGAAGAGAAGCTGAAAAAACTCCCCTTAACAAAAAAAGATGCCCGCGCTTTCACCCGCTTTTTCTTTTCTGGTGCTGTTGAATGTGAAGTAGACAAGCAAGGAAGAATCAACATTCCACAACCTCTTAGGAAATATGCATCACTGGAAAAAGAATGTGTCGTCATCGGCGTATCCAATAGGATAGAGTTTTGGAGTCATGATGAATGGGAAAGTTACTTCGAGGCATCTGAAGATTCCTTCTCAGAGATCGCAGAAAATATGTTGGATTTTGATATCTGATCGATAGAAACGAGTGAAACCATGTTTGAACATTACAGTGTATTAAAAAGTGAAACCATACAACATTTAGATTTGGACCCAGAAGGCATTTATGTCGACTGCACCTTAGGAGGCGGAGGGCACTCCGAAGCGATTGCCAAAGCCTTAAAGGGGAATGGCCGATTGATATCTTTCGATCAGGATGAGGTTGCCTTGAAAGCTGCAAAGGACCGCCTGGAAGATTATCAGGACCGTGTTACTTTCGTCCATGCCAACTTCCGTCAATTGGAAGAGAAATTAGCAGAACTTGAGGTAACGGAAGTCGATGGTATTATTTACGACCTTGGCGTTTCCAGTCCCCAATTGGATGTAGAAGAGCGAGGATTCAGCTACCATCAGGATGCTCCGCTCGATATGCGGATGAACCAGGAAGCAGAACTTAGTGCGAAAGAAGTTGTCAATGAGTGGCCCTACGAGGACCTTGTCCGAATCTTCTTCAAATACGGAGAAGAGAAATTTTCGAAACAAATTGCAAGAAAGATTGAAGCAGCAAGAAAAGAGAAAACGATTGAAACGACAGGAGAATTGGTGGAACTCATCAAGGAAGGGATTCCTGCACCTGCCAGAAGAAAAGGCGGACACCCTGGCAAAAGGGTTTTTCAGGCCATCCGTATTGCAGTCAATGATGAGCTTGGAGCTTTTCAGGACAGCCTTCATCAGGCAGCAAGAGTCGTTGGGGTCGGTGGACGGATTGCCGTCATCACTTTCCACTCTTTAGAGGATCGTTTATGCAAGCAGGCGTTCAAGAAATGGAGTACAAACCCTCCTTTGCCGAAAAACATCCCAATGATCCCTGAAGATAAACAGCCACCTTTTCAAATGGTCAGCCGAAAGCCTATTGTAGCCGATGAGTCAGAACTTGAGGAGAATCGTCGTTCACGTTCTGCGAAACTGAGGATTGTCGAGAAAGTCAAACCTTGGAATAAGGAATTCGAATTTAATGAAGGGTGGAAACAGACATGAGTGCTGAACAGATTAGAAAACAGCAGCCTTTACAGCAGCCTGAAAGACAAAAACAGGCGAAAGTAAAGGTACATAAAAAGAAGAAATGGATTAGTACAGGGGAGAAGTTCCTCTATTCGTTTGCCACGACTGCAGTGCTTGCAGCGTCGGTGTTTTTAGTGCAGACATCTGCTCAAACAGATACGATCAACCGTGATATCCGCGGGCTTGAACAAGAGATCCAACAACAGGCGTCTCTCAACGAAAACCTTGCTTATCAGGTGAAAGAACTCAGTAACCCGGATCGGATTTTGAGCATTGCTAAAGAAAATGGGTTGAATATCCAAAATGCACAAGTGAAGCAAGCCGGTAAAATCAATAACGAGTAACGGCTGGTGATTTCCTAATGAAAAAAAAGCAACAATAATAAAAGCTCCGCATTTTTGATGGTCGCCTTTGCGATTGTATTTTTCATCATTGCGGGGCGTTTCATTTATATTGAGACAGCAGAGACAGTGGAAGGTGTCGATTTGCAAAAATGGGCGGAAGACATCCGGACAAGCTCTTATGAAATCGATGCAGACAGAGGGAAAATCTATGATAAAAATGGCATGGTGCTTGCCTATGATCGGCCTACTTATAGAATTTATGCCATCGTAGACCCGGAGTATTCCGTTAACCTCGATCCACCGAGACACGTTACGGATGCAAGTGAGACAGCAGATAAACTGGCTCCACTCCTGGATATGGAAGCAAGTGAAATTAGAAAAACGATCGAGGAAGGTCAGGAAAATGAACGTTTCCAAGTCGAATTCGGTTCCAGTGGACGTTCTATCTCCCAAGAGACGAGAGATGAAATTGAAGAGCTTGAGTTGAATGGCATTGCCTTCAAACAAGAGTCGAAACGGTATTACCCTAATGGGAAATTTGCTTCCCATGTCATTGGCTTCGCCCGCAGCCAGGATGGAAACATCAACGGCGTGACAGGGATTGAGAAGCAGATGGAAGAACATCTGCAGGAAGAAAAGGGGAAGATCAGTTATGAACGGGACAAGTACGGAACGAAACTGTTAGATCCGAACGAAGTGATGACAGAACCCGAAAACGGGAACGATGTCCATTTGACAATAGACCAGAAGATTCAAACGTTCTTGGAAGATGCTCTATCACAGGTGGATGAACAGTATAGTCCTGAAAAGATTATGGCAGCGGTCATGGATCCGGATACCGGTGAGATTTTAGCGATGAGTAACCGTCCGAGTTATAACCCGAACAATATCGGGGACGTTGATAATTGGTACAACGACATTGTCTCCTACACGTTCGAGCCTGGTTCCACGATGAAAATTTTCACGTGGGCAGCTGCGATCGAAGAAGGTGTGTATAAAGGAAGCGATATGTTCAAATCAGGCACATACAAAGTACCAGGTCATACGATAGGGGACCATAATAATGGCGAAGGCTGGGGGCCTATTTCTTATGACGAAGGCTTTCAACGCTCCTCAAATGTGGCCTCATCAAAAATAGCTCTTGAGGTTCTAGGACCTACGAAACTACGAAAATATTTGACCGATTTTCATTTTGATGAGAAGACAGGGATCGATCTTCCGAATGAGAAAAATGGCCGCTTTGTTTTTAATAAGCCGTCTGAACAGGCGACGACTTCTTTTGGACAAGGTTCCACATTTACAGCTATCCAATTGATGACGGCAGCAACATCCGTCGCCAACGATGGCAAGATGATGCGCCCTTATATGCTGTCTAAAATCACCTCGAGTGAAACAGGAGAAGTATTGAAGGAAAACAAATCCGAAGAAATTGGACAGCCAATTTCTGAAAGCACAGCCAAACAAGTGCGTGACCTTATGGGTACAGTTGTTACGTCTGAACAAGGAACCGCACAATCGTTCAAATTGGATGATTACACGCTCGCAGGCAAGACAGGTACCGCTCAGATGATTGAGAACGGGCGTTATTTGACGGGGCGTAATAACTACATCTTCTCCTTCATGGGGATGGCTCCCAAGGAGGATCCTGAACTTCTCATGTATGTCGCTGTTCAGCAGCCGGACCTGGAAGTTACGGAGTTAGGTTCTGAACCTGTTTCTTACATTACCAGGACCGTACTTGAAAACAGTCTTCATTACATGGATATTCAACCGGATAAGGAATTGGATGAATCGATTTCACCGTTGACCATTCCGGATGTAATAGGAAAAGGTACGTCTACGGCAAAAGAGGAGCTGAAACAAACGTTCACGAGTGTAGAAGTCATTGGTAACGGTGGCGAGGTGACAGCTGTTCTTCCACAGCCAGACTCAAAAGTTGTAGAGAATCAAAGGGTCATGGTCATTACGGACAAACCGACCATGCCTGACTTGACCGGTTATTCAGCTCGAGATGTGCATAGACTTGTGAAACATTTCAACCTGAATATCGAGACGATGGGGAACGGCTTTGTACAAAAGCAAAGCATCCCTGAAGGATCCAGCATAAAAGAAGGCGGCTATTTAGTCGTAGAATTAGCTCCTCCAAGAGAGGAGTGACACCATTCCGGGCAGTGTTCTAATCGTTTCTAGATTGCATATAGTGATACAAGCTGACTCTACTGACTTCAAAAAGGAGTTATTAAGATGAGACGAGTATCACAAGTGGTCGTAAAGAAACGATTAGTCGCTGTCTTTCTTGTTGGAATGGTTATTTTTTTTGTCATCGCAGGGAGGCTCGGGTATGTCCAGTTTTTTCTAAGTGACTTCCTAATTTCCAAAGCGGAGGAATCTTGGAGCAGGGATATTACATTCGAACCTGAACGCGGGAAGATTCTCGATACTAATGGCGAAGTGCTCGTCGGAAACCAATCTGCACCGACTGTCATGGTCGTCCCGAGACAAGTGAAGGATGCGGATAAGACAGCTCAAAACCTTGCACAGATTTTGGACATGAGTGTAGAAAAAGCCTATTCTCACGTGACGAAAGTGACTTCTATTGAAAGAATTCATCCAGAAGGGCGTAAGATCAGTGAGGAACAGGCAGAAGCGATTCAGTCTTTACAGATGCCAGGCGTGTACATTGCGGAGGATTCAGAGAGATATTACCCTCACGGATCTTTCCTATCCCATGTGCTTGGCTTCAGTGGTATTGATAATCAAGGATTGCTCGGTCTAGAAGCGTATTATGACGAGGAATTGAAGGGGGAGAAAGGAGCGTTATCCTTTTTCTCAGATGCCAAAGGGAAACGTATGCCTGACATGGCGGATATCTATAAACCTCCCGTCGATGGAAAAGACCTGCAATTGACGATCGACTACAAAGTCCAGTCCATCATAGAACGCGAGCTTGATATCGCACAGGCCAAATACAACCCTGATGGAGCGGTCGCGCTAGCCGTCGATCCAGATACAGGGAAAGTTGTGGGAATGGCTACTCGTCCTAACTTTGACCCGGCTAATTATCAAGAAGTGAAACCGGAAGTCTATAACCGGAATTTACCTGTGTGGAGTACGTACGAGCCTGGTTCCACTTTTAAAATTATCACCCTTGCTGCAGCTCTGGAAGAGGATCTTGTCGACCTTGATGACGAACACTTCCACGACTCGGGGTCGATTAAAGTAGACGGAGCGACTCTTCGTTGTTGGAAGCGTGGCGGGCACGGGGATCAGACCTTTCTGGAAGTTGTACAAAACTCCTGTAACCCTGGGTTTGTCACCCTCGGTCAGCGCCTTGGTACAGAGAAGCTTTTTGAATATATCGATCGGTTCGGCTTCGGTGAGAAGACTGGTATCGACCTTGAAGGAGAGGGAAAAGGAATCCTGTTTAAACCGGAAAACGTCGGTCCTGTAGAGCAGGCGACGACAGCCTTCGGACAAGGGGTATCCGTCACACCAATCCAGCAGGTCATGGCTGTCGCAGCAGCAGTGAATGGGGGGTATTATTACGAGCCTTATATTCAGGAAGCGTGGCTCGATCCAACCACTGGTGAAACGTTAGAAAAAAATGAACCGAAGTTGAAAGAGAGAATCATCTCTGAAGAAACATCGGCAGAAATACGACGTGCTCTTGAAAGTGTTGTAGCAAAAGGAACAGGAAGAGGGGCATATGTGGAAGGGTATCGTGTCGGTGGGAAGACCGGTACCGCTCAAAAAGTCGGTCCAGACGGCAGATACATGGAAAATAACCACATCGTATCCTTCATCGGATTTGCTCCAGCCGATGATCCTGAACTAGTCGTATATCTTGCCATCGATAACCCGAAAAATACCGTTCAGTTCGGTGGCGTCGTCGCTGCCCCGATTGTCGGGAATATCATGGGCGACAGTTTACGCGCCTTAGGAGTGGAACCTAGGAAAGATGGGTTGGAAAAAGAATATTCCTGGCCGGATGAACCGTTAGTAGAAATTCCGGATGTGACAGGGATGGAGAAAAAAGAGTTAAATCAAATGCTCTTGAATTTGGAAGTGGAAGTCAGTGGAACTGGATCTAAAGTGATTACACAGGCGCCTGAAGCCGGTGTCAAAGTGCCAAGTGGTTCGACCATTCGTGTGTATCTAGGGAATTAAACCCATGTTTGGTATAATAAAACTTGTGAGCAGGTAAGGGTGACACATATGAAAATGAAGAAACTCTTGCGATATATTCCTTTTTATAAAGTGACGAAATCTGTGACAGATCTCCACATTAAAGGGCTCTCCATGGATTCCAGGACGACGGAGCCTGGCGATGTATTTGTCTGCCTGCGCGGCGTGGATGTCGATGGGCACCGGTTTGCGAAGGGCGCAGTGGAAAGAGGGGCAGTGGCTGTCATTGCTGAAGAAGAGGTGGCTGTCTCTGTTCCTGTCGTCCTTGTGAATGATACTTCAAGAGCAATTGCTATGGGAGCTGCTGCTCTTTATGGGTGCCCTTCAGAGTCTCTCCACGTTATCGGAGTGACCGGAACGAATGGCAAAACGACCATAACCTATTTACTGGAGGAAATCTTCCAACAGCATAAAAAGAAGACCGGAATCATCGGAACAATTCAGGTGAATATAGCGGGGGAGACGTTCCCGGTGAAAAACACGACACCGGACGCTCTTACCTTGCAGCGCTATTTTCATAAGATGCATGCGGCGGGCGTCGACCATGCGATTATGGAGGTATCTTCCCATGCCCTCGATCAAGGCAGGGTGTATGGCTGTGATTTTGATATTGCCGTGTTTACAAATTTAACCCAGGATCATCTGGATTATCATGAAAATTTTGATGATTATCTTCGTGCAAAGTCCCTATTGTTCGCGCAATTAGGGAATGGGTATAATAAGGAACGTGAGAAATTCGCGGTCATCAATAATGACTCCCCTCAGGCGAAGAAATTCATCCGCTCTACTTCTCAAGGATTGCTGACTTATGGCATTTTTGAACAGGCAGATGTAAAAGCAGAGGAATACACGATGACCGAAACGGGTACCGCCTTTATTATGACCACTCCCATCGGTTCGGTTTTCATAAAGAGTCCATTGATGGGGCTGTTCAGTATTTATAATATGCTGGCTGCAGCGAGTGCCGCTATCCTATCAGGCGTGCCTCTAGAGACGATTCAGCGATCCTTTCAACAGACTAAAGGTGTAAAAGGGAGATTCGAACCTGTAAGAGAAGGGCAGGGCTTCGGTGTTGTCGTGGACTATGCCCATACTCCAGATTCCTTGAAGAACGTTTTGCAAACGCTCCGGGATCTATGCAAAGGGACCATCACGGTTGTCGTCGGATGCGGAGGGGACCGTGATCGCAGCAAACGTCCTGAGATGGCGAAGGTAAGCGTCGATTATGCAGACCGGATCATATTTACCAATGATAACCCGCGTACAGAGGACCCTAAACAGATTTTCAGAGATATGACCGCCCATGTAAAAGGGCGTTATAAACAGATTGAGGATCGAAAAGAGGCCATTAAATACGCACTACATCATGCAAAAACAGGAGATATTGTTCTGATTGCAGGAAAAGGCCATGAAACGTATCAGGAAATCAAAGGCATCCGCCATCATTTTGATGATTGTGAGGTGGCCCGTACGATATTAAGAGAGATGAAGGAGCATCCATCATGAATTTAGAAGTCAATGAACTTACAAAACTTTTTCCGAAAAAACAAGGAGCCGCATCGGATCAGATCCACCTCAGGTCTGTGATGACTGACAGTCGAAAAATAGCCAAGCAAAGCTTGTTCGTCCCGATCGTGGGTGAGAATTTCGATGCGCACAATTTTCTTGGAGATGCGATTAAACAGGGAGCGGTCGCAACGCTATGGCAGGAAGATCAGCCTTTGCCGAAGCTGACACCTACGGACTTCCCTGTCTTTTTTGTGGAAGACACAACAAAGGCTCTTCAGCAATTGGCGTCCTATTACTTGAAAAAAGTAGATCCAGTTGTCGTCGGAGTCACCGGCTCAAATGGAAAAACGACAACCAAAGATCTGGCAGCATCCGTCCTGCAAATCAAATATAAAACACATAAGACCGCTGGTAATTTTAATAATCATATCGGCCTCCCTCTCACTGTCCTTGCCATGGATCCAGAAACAGAAGCAGTTGTTCTGGAAATGGGAATGGATCGTGCGGGGGAAATTTCCGTTTTATCAAGGCTTGCTGAACCAAACTATGCCATCATAACCAACATTGGAGAGTCCCATATCGAGAATCTCGGTTCCAGAGAAGGAATCGCAGGGGCGAAGCTTGAGATCACAGAAGGTCTTTCTAAAGAAGGGGCCTTAATTCTTGATGGAGATGAGCCATTATTGCAAGAACAAAAGTCTAAAAACTGGACGGTTACTTGTGGCTTTGGTAACACCCTTGACTATCAAGCTGAGATTCTTCAATTGACAGATGAGAGCAGTACGTTTAGAGTCGGTGGGCAGTCTTTTGAATTGCCTATGGCCGGGAAACACAATGTGAAAAATGCTACATACGTCATTGCTCTTGCCGAACGCTTAGGTTTATCTTCACAAGAGATCCAGCAAGGGTTCCAGCAGCTGCAAATGTCTGGCATGCGTTTTGAAAAACATGAGGGCCAAAAGGGTTCCTTGATCATTAATGATGCCTACAATGCTTCCCCGACTTCAATGAAAGCAATCATTGAAGTTGTCAGTCAATTGACATCTAAAAGCAGGAAAGTGTTAATATTAGGTGATATGTTCGAGTTAGGAGAACAATCAGAATCGCTTCACAAGAGTGTAGCCGCTGCCATTGATGAGAAGATTCAAGCGGTTTATACGATCGGTCAAGATTCCAAGGCCATCACGGATGCCGTACAGAATCAATATCCGTCCATTGAAACGCATCACTTTACAGACAAACAAACGTTAAGTCATCACGTCCGTCAAGGATTAACAGCGGACACCGTCGTACTCATCAAAGCTTCCAGAGGAATGAAACTAGAAGAATTACTTGAAAATCTCGTGGATTGATCGATAGGCGATGATGATGGAAAAGGAGGAGAACTAAACATGAACGAATACATACTACTAATCACTATGGCTATTTCATTCGCAATCACTGTTGTGATCTCGCCGATGATCATCCCTTTTTTGAGAAGGTTGAAGTTCGGTCAGGCAATTAGGGATGAGGGACCTGAATCCCATCAGAAAAAATCGGGAACCCCGACAATGGGTGGGGTGATGATCATTGTAGCGGTGGTCATCACCACCATCCTTGCATCCTTTTGGTTCACCCCGGACACTGGGAACACACAAATGTTCCTCGTATTATTTGTATTAGTCGGGTATGGGCTGCTCGGGTTCCTGGATGATTATATTAAAGTGGCAATGAAAAGGAATTTGGGCCTCACGTCAAAGCAAAAAATGCTCGGGCAGATCGTCATTGCGCTCGTCGTTTATTTTATTCTTAGAAATTCGGATTTCCCGACCTATATCAGTATTCCTGGCACAAACTTTGAAGTAGACCTTGGCTGGGGTTATGCTCTGTTGATTCTGTTTATGCTCGTCGGTGCATCCAATGCTGTGAACCTGACGGATGGGCTTGATGGTCTGCTCGCGGGTACTGCTGCTATCGCATTCGGTGCATTCGCTATTTTAGCGTGGACAGGCCAGATGAATGTAGAAATTACCATTTTCTCTCTAGCTATTGTCGGAGCCTTGCTTGGTTTCCTTGTCTTCAATGCTCATCCGGCTAAAGTCTTCATGGGAGATACAGGATCGCTTGCTTTAGGTGGAGCGATTGCCATCATTGCCATCCTGACGAAGCTTGAACTTATTCTTGTCATTATCGGCGGTGTGTTCGTCCTTGAAACCCTGTCTGTCATCATTCAGGTCATCTCTTTTAAGACGACAGGAAAACGTGTCTTCAAGATGAGTCCGCTTCATCACCATTATGAATTGAAGGGCTGGTCCGAATGGCGTGTCGTGACGACGTTCTGGGCCGTTGGACTTGTCTTTGCAGTGATCGGCATTTATATTGAGGTGATGTTCGGATGAAGACATTAAAAAACTTTCCATACAGACAAGTTCTCGTATTAGGGCTTGCGAAAAGTGGTACAGCAGCTGCTGAATTGTTCCTGGACAGCGGCATCCAAGTTCGAGTTAATGATCTAAAAGCGGATCAGGCTGACCCAGGGGTGCGTAAACTGATAGAAAAAGGGGCAGAGGTCATCACGGGAGGACACCCGTTATCCGTATTGGATGATGTGGATTACCTCGTCAAAAACCCAGGCATTCCTTATGAGAACCCAGTCATTGCAGAAGCTGAGAAACGGAATATTCCAGTCGTTACCGAAGTGGAATTAGCGAGCTTTCTCCATGAGGGCCCACTAGTAGCCGTTACAGGCTCCAACGGCAAGACCACAACGACGACGTTGATCCATGAAATGATTCAGGCGGATCAACAAAAGGTTTCGCTTGCAGGGAATATCGGTCATGTCTCTTGTGAGGTGGCAAGAAGTACGGATACAAATGAAACGATGGTGACCGAACTTTCATCCTTCCAATTGCTTGGAACAGAAAAGTTCCACCCTGAGATTGCGGTGTGGCTCAACCTCTATGAAGCACACCTGGATTATCACCATACCTTAGAAAATTATCATCAGGCGAAGGCGAAAATAACGGCCAACCAAACGGCGGAAGACACACTGGTCTACAATGCGGATGATGAGAGCATCGCCCGATTTTTACCTGATGTCAAAGCGAAGCTGGTCCCTTTTTCAATCAAGAAGGAAGGCGAAGGCGCCTGGGCTGATGATACGTTTATTTACTTTGAAAACGAACCGATCATGAAAAAACAGGACATTGTATTAGTGGGAGAACAAAATCTTCAGAATATCCTGGCTGCCGTTGCAGCGGTTAAAGTGAATGGAATACGCAACGAGGCGATTGTCGAGGTCTTGAAAACATTTGCCGGAGTAGAACACCGCCTGCAATTCGTCACGAAAACAAACGGCCGTTTATTTTACAATGACTCTAAGGCGACGAATATATTAGCGACCTCTTATGCGTTGAAATCATTCGAGAATCCGGTCATCCTGCTCGCGGGTGGTCTGGATCGGGGGACGAGTTTTGAAACTCTGATCCCACATATGAAAGGTGTCAAAGCCATGGTTGTTTTTGGAGAAACCGCTGATCAATTACGTGAAACGGCTCTTGAAGCTGGAATCGAGGAAGTAACCAAAGTAGAAACGATGCAGGAAGCCGTCGATCAGGCATACCAATACTCAGAAGAAGAGGACGTTATTCTGCTCTCACCTGCTTGTGCGAGCTGGGATCAGTATCGTACTTTTGAAGAAAGAGGCAACATGTTTATCCAAGCTGTGCATAAGCTCTAATAAGGGCTTTGTGCGACAAGCTAAAGCCCTGTTTTCCACTTAGATGGGAGGTAGGGCTTTTTCTATGGAAGAAAAAAAAGCCGGATTTATGGTTGGTTGCCGCCATACTCGGAATTTTGATCATCGGGGTCGTGATGGTTTACAGTTCATCGAGCATCTGGTCCGAATATAAGTTTGATGATCCTTGGTTTTACGCCAAACGTCAGATTCTATTTGCTGCCGCTGGTCTGATTGCCATGGTGGTGTTATCAAGAATCCCATACTATGTATGGCATGGTCATTCAAAGATGATAATGATCATTTGCCTGGTATTCCTTGTGCTCGTTCTCATTCCGGGAGTAGGTATGGTCCGTGGAGGGGCACGTAGCTGGATCGGAGTGGGAATGTTCAGCATCCAGCCATCAGAATTTATGAAACTCGGTTTGATCCTATTTCTTGCACGCTTTTTATCGGAGCGCCAAAAATTCATGAACTCTTTCCAGCAGGGGTTCCTGCCAGCTCTAGCATTAATTTTGTTCCCGTTCGCACTCATCATGCTTCAGCCTGACTTAGGGACAGGTGTCGTTATGGTAGGGACATGCCTTGTCATGTTGTTTACAGCAGGGGCACGGATCAGTCATTTCATGTGGATCGCCGGCGCAGGAGCAGCGGGTATGGTTGGATTGATCGCTTCTGCTCCTTATCGTATAAAAAGAATCACTGCATTCCTCCATCCATGGGAAGACCCTTTAGGAGCGGGGTTCCAGATCATCCAGTCTTTATATGCGATCGGACCTGGTGGCTTAATGGGATTAGGTTTAGGCAACAGTATGCAAAAGTTTTTCTACCTGCCCGAACCTCAGACGGATTTCATTTTTGCAGTACTTGCTGAAGAACTTGGATTCCTTGGCGGATTACTCGTCCTTGGTCTTTTCTTTATTCTTTTATGGAGAGGGATCCGAGCAAGTCTCCTTGCCCCGGACCTTTTCGGCTCATTGCTTGCTCTTGGCATCGTCGGAATGATCAGCATTCAGGTCATGATCAATATTAGTGTGGTCACAGGCCTCATACCTGTCACAGGAATTACGCTTCCTCTTATCAGCTATGGAGGCTCGTCTTTAACCCTGACTCTTGCATCCCTGGGGTTACTTCTCAGCGTCAGCCGGTTCTCAACAAAATAAAAAGGCCATGGAGTCCATGGCCTTTTTATTTTGCTGATTTATCCTAATATACTTTCTTAAACCTTGTCAGGATCATCGAACTCTCCATTCCGAAGCTCCTTTTAATGTGAACTAGGGCGGATCCGATCTTGTGCAAAAAACCTCGGAATTGAGTCTTTTCACAAAAGGGACAGGTGGAAATATAGAAGAATTCCTGATTAGAAGTTTAACTGCGGTGAAGAATGGGTAAACCATTTTAGCGAAATCACTTGACCCCTATCGAAATGCGGGTTTTCCTGTAATAAAATTGATAGGAAACTAGTAAAACTCTATCAATATTTCACTCTGTTTTTGTGATATAATGGGAAACGTATAGATGTAGAGTAAGCTCGGCATCTTTTAGAGGAACATCATTCTTTCAAACAGCTAGGACAAACAGCGTAAAGGGTGTCTAGCAATAAGGAGAAATGCCCGTTATGGAAGAGAGAAAAGTGGTTTCCATAGAAGATCGCATACCAAAATTGAAACAGACGAGGCGAAAAAAAGCCAATCGTCGTTTGATTCTGTATTTGACTATTCTATTTTTGCTGATTGCGACGGTCATCTATCTACAGTCGCCACTCAGTAATGTTCGTCATATAGTTGTGGAAGGTGAGTACCACGTATCTGAGGAAGAAATCATCGAGCTTGCCGGAGTCACAACATCCACGAATTATTGGAGAGTCGATGAAGAAGAGATGAAACAGCAGATTGAGTCGCATCAAGAAATCACCTTTGCTTCCATCGATCGTTCCTTCCCGAACAATGTTCAGATTGAAGTGAAGGAAGCGGAGAGAATCGGTTACGTCAAACAGGATGGTGCTTTTCATGCCATACTGGAAAATGGATCTCGCTTGGATGGACAAACGGCACTTCCGGGAGGAGATGCTCCAATCCTTGTCGGGTTCAATAAGGAAACGTATCTGAAGGAAATCTCTCAAGAGTTGAAAGATCTGCCTTCAAGTGTAAGCAGTCTCATTTCTGAAATCCATTGGGACCCTCGTGACGGGAATCCATATCAAATCCTTCTTTATATGAATGATGGGTATCAGGTGCAGGCCTCGATCCGCAGTTTTGCCGAAAAAATGCCGGCTTATCCTTCCATCGTTGCCCAGCTTGATGAAGGAGCTGAAGGGATCATACATATCGATGTAGGGGCCTACTTCGAAGAATATCCTGAATCGGAGGAAGAAGAGTCGCAAGGTGAGCCAGAAGCGGATGAAGAAGAGGAGAACACGGATGAAGAGGCGTAAAGGGAAACCAATTATTTTATCTCTGGTCCTGCTCATCTCCGGTTTTCTGATCAGCTACAGCTATCAATTGACAAAGAGTTCACCACAAATGGTACAACTGAACGATTCGCAATGGGAAAAAGAATACTTTTATCAACAACAGCTGCTGGACATGGAAAAAAGGAACAAGCAGCTGCGTGAAGAGTTAAAAGAGAAGCGGAGTACAATTCAAAACTTTGAGAATGAGATGGCCGATCGTGAACAGGTGATTGCCGACTTCGTCGAACGTAAAAAGAAGCTTCAGATGCTGAATGGTGAAGTTCCGGTTGAGGGACAAGGGGTAGAAGTCGTTCTGAGCGATGCGGAATATATACCGGATGAAGACCAAGTGAATCAGTATATCGTCCACGAAAGTCATATCCACAGTGTGATCAATGAACTTCTCAGTTCTGGAGCAAAAGCCATAGCCATTAATGGACAAAGGTTCATGAGAGATAGTTATATTGCATGTACAGGGCCAGTCATTACTGTAGACGGCGTTCAACACCCGGCTCCATTCGTCATTTCTGCGATCGGGGACCCGGAGGTTCTCTATTCTAGCCTTAACCTGACCAGAGGTGTTGTCGATCAGCTTCTCAACGAAAATGTTGAGGTGCAAATATCAAAGGAAAATCAATTGGAAATGAAGGCAAGGCTATCGGCTGAAGGGTGATCAACATGAAGCGAAGAACACAGTGGCTGCTATCTACCGTATTTCTTTTGATTGGATTTATGGTGGCTGTTCAGTTTCAGACCACATCCCATGAAACAGAGTTGAGAGATACAAGAGATGTTTGGGAAGTGCGGGAAGATTTGAAAACCCAGCAGGAACACCAACAGGACCTCTTAGAGAAAATTGCCGTGGCCGATCAGACCATTGGAAATTATGAGAAGCAATCGTCACGCGAACAGGTGGAGACATTAAAAGGGTCCATTGGGGCCTTAGAGAAAAAGATTGGCCTTCAGAAAAAAGAGGGGGCAGGAGTGGAACTTACGATCCGTCCTATTTTTGATGAAAGTGATGCCGGGCAGGAATATCCAGGTATATCCCCTCATCTTCTCAGTCGTCTCTTAAATGAACTGAACACTTACGGAGCAGAGGATATCAGCATAGGGAATGAACGGTTGACCAACCTTTCCCCAGTTAGGGATGTAAATGGATCAACCTATGTGAACAATCGGCCGATCGGTTCACTCCCGTTGACTATAAAGGTGCTGGCTGAAGATCCAGAAAAAATGCAGGATCACATGAAAGCAAGTCCCACTCAAGATATTTTCAACATCGACAATATGGAAATTGTTTTTGAAGTAAAAGAACAATTGGTGCTTCCAAAGTACGATGACCCTCTCCATTTAGAAATTTTAGAAGAAGCTGGTGGTTAATTTGTGGTTACCCCTTTTATTTCTGATCATCGGTGTGACCCTTGGTATCTTGACGGATATCCGTATCCCGGATGCCTATTCCGATTATTTATCCATTGCTGTGCTGGCCGCTTTCGACACACTTCTTGGCGGAATCAGGGCACAATTAGAAAAAACGTTCGATGACACCGTCTTTCTGACCGGTTTCTTTTTCAACATCACACTTGCTGCATTACTTGCCTTCCTCGGCGTTCAATTAGGCGTGGATCTCTATCTTGCAGCTGTCTTTGCTTTCGGTGTCCGGTTGTTCAGAAACCTTGCTATCGTCAGAAGAATCGTCATCGACCAGAAATTGCTAACGAAATTCAGAAAAAAATAAACGTATTTAAGAGGAAATTCACGAAACACTGTGGAAAACAACATAGGAGCGAGTTTTTTCTCTCATATTCCAAGGAGATACCCCATGGAATATATCAATTCATTTACGTTTGTATTTCAAAGATTGTATTTTAAGCGTGAATTCGATATGCTTTGAACTACTTATATGGCTTGCTACAGGAGGTGCGTCACTGGTGAATCAAAATGAAATTTTAGTAAGTTTAGATATAGGCACAAGTCGAATCAAAGTGATCATAGGAGAAATTATGAATGATAACCTCAATATTATTGGGGTAGGGACAGCTAAATCGAACGGTATGAAAAAAGGTGCGATTGTAGATATCGATCAAACGGTCCATTCGATCCGTTCAGCGGTTGAACAAGCCGAGCGCATGGTGGATATGAAAATCGACCGGGTCGTTGTCGGTGTGAATGGCAATCACATTCAATTGCAGCCATGCCATGGTGTTGTTGCCGTTTCCAGCGAGAGTAGAGAAATTGGAAACGAAGACATTACACGAGTAATCGATGCTGCTCAGGTGGTTTCTGTACCGCCGGAAAGAGAAATTATTGATGTAATTCCTCGTCAGTTCATCGTAGATGGTCAGGATGAAATCACAGACCCACGTGGAATGATCGGAGTACGTCTTGAGATGGAAGGTATGATTATTACCTGTGCCAAAACCGTTTTACATAATACATTGAAATGTGTAGAACGAGCAGGTTTAGAAGTATTGGATGTTTGTTTGCAGCCGCTAGCTTCTGGAACTGTCTCGTTATCCGGTGATGAAACGAATCTGGGCGTAGCACTTATCGATGTCGGAGGTGGATCTACGACAATCTCGGTATTTGAGGAAGGACATTTAAAAGGAACGAGCATGATTCCTTTTGGTGGAGACAATTTAACCAAAGATTTATCGATCGGCTTGAGGACTTCTACAGAAGAAGCCGAGCAGGTTAAGATGGAACACGGTCATGCATTTTTTGATGATGCGAATGAAGAGGAAAATTTTTCTGTCACGATTATTGGAAGTAATCGTCAACAGGCATTCAATCAATTGCAAATCTCTGATATGATTGAAGCTAGACTAGAAGAAATTTTTGTCTTTGCTGCCCAGGAGATCCAGCGCATGGGTGTACGCGAACTTCCGGGAGGCTTTGTACTGACCGGTGGTACGATGAACATGCCTGGTGTTCTTGAGTTAGCGCAGGATGTTTTCCACGCAAACGTAAGACTCGCGATTCCGGATTACATCGGAGTAAGAGAGCCGCAGTTTACGAGTGGGGTAGGAATCTTGCAATTCGCCTATCGTAATGCGAAAATACAAGGCAAAGAGATCTTTCCATCTGTAACTGAAGAATTTCAAGAAAAACCCCAACCTAAAAAGCAAAAACGTGCGACAAAGCAACAGCCGAAAGAAGAAACAGAGAAACCAGAGAAGAAAAAAGAATCAGGCTTCAGTAATCTCTTGAAGTATTTCTTTGATTAATGAACAAGTTTGAGTCGGTCAAGGGACGGACGAACCAATAAATCTTGTAATCTCGTGTATTAGGAGGAACGTAAGATGTTAGATTTTGATACAAGCATGGACCAACTAGCAACGATTAAAGTAATCGGAGTAGGTGGCGGCGGTAGTAACGCCGTTAACCGTATGATTGAGCACGGTGTCCAAGGCGTCGAATTCATCGCCGTCAATACGGATGCACAAGCGCTTAATCTTTCAAAAGCAGAAGTTAAAATGCAAATTGGTGGAAAATTGACTCGCGGACTTGGTGCAGGTGCGAATCCGGAAGTCGGTCGTAAAGCTGCGGAAGAAAGTAAAGAACAAATCGAAGAAGCCCTTCAAGGTGCAGACATGGTCTTCGTAACTGCAGGAATGGGAGGCGGAACAGGTACAGGTGCCGCTCCTGTCATTGCCCAAGTTGCCAAAGAACTAGGCGCCCTTACAGTCGGGGTTGTCACTCGTCCATTCACGTTTGAAGGACGTAAGCGTTCCACACAAGCGAGCGGAGGTACAGAAAGTCTTAAAGGCGCGGTTGATACACTGATTGTCATCCCGAACGACCGTTTGCTTGAAATCGTAGATAAGAATACGCCAATGCTTGAAGCGTTCCGTGAAGCGGATAACGTCCTTCGTCAAGGTGTACAAGGTATCTCCGATTTGATTGCGGTACCAGGATTGATCAACGTAGACTTTGCCGACGTGAAAACAATCATGGTCGACAAAGGATCCGCCCTTATGGGAATCGGTATTGCGACAGGAGAAAATCGAGCAGCTGAAGCAGCCAAAAAGGCGATCTCCTCTCCATTACTCGAAACTTCCATTGACGGTGCACACGGCGTCCTGATGAACATCAGCGGTGGTGCCAACTTGAGCCTTTATGAAGTTCAGGAAGCAGCGGATATCGTAACCTCTGCAGCAGATCAGGAAGTAAACGTCATCTTCGGTTCTGTGATCAACGAAAACCTGAAAGATGAAATCGTTGTTACTGTTATTGCAACAGGTTTCGATGAAGCGCAAATTGCCCAAGGTCAGCAGAAAAAGCGTCCAACTGTTAACCCTGTGAACCAGCAAAAGCAAGTAGAACAACAACAGCCAGAGCGTAACGTACGGGAAGAGCAACCTCCTCGTCGTCAAGCTCCGCCACAACCACAGAACAAACCGAATCAAGAAGAAGACACGCTTGATATCCCGACGTTCCTGCGTAACCGCAATCGTCGCCGATAAAATATCAACTCAAAACCCGTCACACATTCCTGTGTGGCGGGTTTTTTTTCCTTTCACCATCAACCACTTATTAAACATAATGGCAGGTTTGTGGTAGAAGATTTCGAGACTTTTGTTGAGTGGATGGGGCTGCGGGGAATAGCTCGCTTTCCGCGGGAGCGCGGTGAGCCTCCTCGGACTGCGTCCTGTGGGGTCTCACCATGCACTTTTTTCCCGCAGGAGTCTCGCCATTCCCCTCCGCCCCTTTTCTATATCAGTGTCTCGAAACCACTTCCCTAATAATCTGCTATTTAGTTTGGTGGGAGTACAAGGATAAAGCTCCTATGCTCAGGTATTAAAATCCTGAAAGCTTGATACAGAGCGTTTTACGCCTCAATCGAGAAATGGGGTTCGTTTCTTACATACATCGAATGGGTGGTTGGGAAGCTGCGAGACTCCCGTGGGAGAAAGGAGATAGGCGAGATCCCGCAGGGCTTTAGCCCGAGGAAGCTCGCCACTCCCCCACAGGAAAGCGAGTAGCTTCCCAACCACCCCTGACGCTCAACCTAGGCAACGAACCCCGGTCATCTCGAAACTGAGTCTTCAAGAAAAGGGAGCGTTTGTGGAATAAAGGGATCTTTCCATCCTTCTACAAAACTTGCTAGCGTGTGGTTCAGATTGTGACAGACTTTTTAACCGGACGGGCTTATACTTTTCAGTACAGCAGATAAAGAGAAGGGGGGAGAGAGGATCATTTATCTTGATGCTGTCTGGTTGCTTAACCTTTTGATGGATGGCATGATCTTATCGCTTACGCAGGGGATTACGAGAGCGAAATCATCGAAAATAAGAATGGCCGCTGGGGCGTTTGTCGCCTCTACGATCGTCCCGATTACCATTTATATGCCGGATTCCTGGCTTGTAGGAAGTTTCGGGAAAATCTTTTTTTCGTTTTTCATCATCTGGGTGGCCTTTTCCTACACCTCTCTCCGAGCATTTTTTGTCCAGTGGATCAGTTTTTATTTTATTACCTTCGCCATCGGTGGAAGCATGATGGGGGTTCATTATTTTCTTGCGACAGAGATCAGCTTACAAGGGGGATCAATCGTAACATTCAGTGGTGGTTATGGAGACCCGGTCAGTTGGTTGTTTGTAATCATTGGTTTTCCATGTTCCTTTGTTTTTACAAAATGGCGATTGAATCAAGTCAGCGTCCATAAGATGAAGCTTGAGGATATTTATGATGTGACAGTAGAGTGGAATGGAAGGGCCGCCCATTGCAAAGGTTTAGTAGATAGCGGAAACCAGCTCGTGGATCCGGTCAGTCGGAAAATGGTTTTTCTCGCCGATTCTTTTTTATGGGAACAATTTTTATCAAAGGAACAGGTCCAGCAACTTGAAGTGGATCATGTCGTAACCGCTTTAGCGGACTTACCGGATGAGATTCAGTCCTCAGTACGGCTTGTTCCTTATCAGGCGGCAGGGGTTGCAGGAAAGTTACTCGTGACGTTAGTGGTGGATAAAATCACGGTCAAAACAGAGTCAGGGAATTTGGAAATGAAAGCTCCCCTATTAGGGGTGCAGCAACAGGATTTGACACATGACCGACTTTATCAAATGCTCATACATCCGCACTTGATGGTTAAAGGTAAATCAGCGTGATTTCAGGAGGGGGATTCCATGTTCAAATGGTTCTTTAAAGCGCGGCTCTGGTATTATCGCTTACTTATGAAGCTTGGAATTAAACAAGATGAGATTTATTACATTGGTGGAAGTGAAGCCCTGCCACCACCATTATCCAGAGAAGAAGAGAGAGAATTGCTTGAACTTCTTCCTAAAGGGGATAAGGCGGCACGCGCGATGCTCATTGAGCGGAATTTAAGACTTGTCGTTTATATCGCCAGGAAGTTTGAAAACACGGGGTTGAACATAGAAGATTTAATTAGTATTGGGACGATTGGACTAATCAAGGCTGTGAACACGTTTGATCCTGAAAAGAAAATCAAACTTGCGACATACGCTTCTCGCTGCATAGAAAATGAAATACTCATGCACCTTAGAAAAAGCAATAAGTTGAAAACAGAAGTATCCTTTGATGAGCCATTGAACGTGGACTGGGACGGAAATGAACTTTTATTATCTGATATTTTAGGAACAGACGAAGATTTAATTACGAAGGGCATCGAAAAGAAAATCGATAAAAAATTACTCAAATCGGCGCTTGAACAATTAAATGATCGTGAAAAACAAATCATGGAACTTCGTTTTGGATTAATTGGGAAAAAAGAAAAAACACAAAAAGATGTGGCAGACATGATGGGCATCTCACAGTCATATATATCAAGGCTTGAAAAGAAAATCATCCGCCGGCTGCAACGCGAATTCGATAAAATGGTCTAACAGCCGACCACCCTTTGATGCATAATTTTCCCACCCAGGGAGATACTGAGAACTGATTACAGCTTCCTGGGAGGGTCTTACATTGACACGACATAAAGTAGAGATATGCGGCGTAGATACATCAAAACTTCCGGTACTGAAAAATGCAGAAATGAGAGACCTGTTTGAACGCTTACAAAGTGGAGAGCTGGAGGCAAGAGAGCAGCTGGTGAATGGCAACCTCCGCCTCGTCTTATCCGTTATTCAGCGTTTTAACAATCGCGGAGAGTATGGAGACGATTTGTTCCAGGTTGGATGCATTGGTCTCATGAAATCCATTGATAATTTTGATTTAAGTCACAATGTTAAATTTTCTACTTACGCTGTACCCATGATCATTGGTGAAATTCGCAGGTACTTAAGAGACAACAACCCGATTCGTGTTTCCAGATCCTTGCGCGACACGGCATATAAAGCATTGCAAATGCGTGAGAAGATGATCAGTGAGACAAGTAAAGATCCGGCTCCTCATGAAATTGCTGAACGCATGGGAGTCCCGCACGAAGATGTAGTCTTTGCGATGGATGCCATCCAGGATCCCGTATCTCTTTTTGAACCGATCTACAATGACGGCGGTGATCCGATTTTCGTTGTTGATCAGTTGAAAGATGATCGGGAAAAAGACTCGGTTTGGCTCGATGAACTATCGCTGAGAGAAGGAATGAAGAAACTGAACGATCGAGAGAAAATGATTTTGACGAAGCGCTTCTTCCAAGGAAAAACGCAAATGGAAGTCGCTGAAGAAATCGGCATCTCGCAAGCTCAAGTGTCGCGTTTAGAAAAAGCGGCGATCAAAGAAATGAATTCATCCATGTTCCAATGAACCCTTAAGCTTCTGCCCACGCAGAAGCTTTTTTTAATGCCCGAACTCCCTTTTCTTCAACAAACGCTCCCTATTCTGGAAGACTCAGTTTCGAGACTTTTGTTGAGTAGATGGGGCTGCGGGGAATAGCTCGCTTTCCGCGGGAGCGCGGTGAGCCTCCTCGGACTGCGTCCTGTGGGGTCTCACCATGCACTTTTTTCCCGCAGGAGTCTCGCCATTACCCTCCGCCCCTTCGCTATATAAGTATCTCGAAACCACATTGGGAATAAACTGCTTTTTATACACATGGTAATTGGAGGGAAAGAATTCCTAAAGTCGCAATTCTGCATGCGAAAAGCTTGTTAAATAGCGTTTATTCTTATAACAACAGGGTCGTGGAAGGCATCCTCACACAATAATGGGGTTCGTTTCTCACCTTCATAGAATGGGGTGGTTGGGAAGCTGCGATACTCCCGTGGGAGAAAGGAGATAGGCGAGATCCCTTAGTGCGGCAAAACGCCCGAGGAAGCTTGCCACTCCCCACAGGAAAGCGAGTGGCTTCCCAACCACCCCTGACGCTCAACCCAGGCAACGACCCCCAAGAACATCTCGAAACTGAGTCTTCAACAATCCTGCCATATACTTTATTAAGGTTTTGAGTAAATGGGTGGAATCGTTTTCTCTGTTTTCTAATTTGTTGATTCTATGCATATAGTGGGAATAAGGAGAGTGAGGAGAAATGAAAATCACGGAACTGCAAATGAAAGATGTCATTGCGATGGAAACAGGGGAACGTCTGGGGTATATAAGCGATCTTGATATAGATACACAGAGGGGGCGGCTTAAGGGGCTCGTCCTTACTTTGAAAGGGAAAGCGATGGGACTTTTCGGGAAGGAAGAAGAAATGACGATTCCGTGGGACCAAATTGTGAATATTGGGGCTGATGTCATTTTAGTGAAAAAGAATGGCTACAAAAGCATTTCTACGGTACAAAAGACAGAATCAGACGAATAAGAGAAGAAATTGGATGAAAAATGTGTTAAAATGGAGTGAAATTGAGGTGGTGTTCAAATGGAACCTTTCCAATCGCATTCCATTAGACAGATGACTTGTTTTCATTCCCACCAGAATGTGACTGCAGGATTGACAACACGTCAGGGCGGACATAGTGAAGCCCCTTTCGATTCGCTGAACATGGGGCTCCATGTATCCGATAAAAAAGAAAATGTGTTGAAGAATAGACGCGCGCTTGCCGAGGAGATCGGCATCCCGCTTTCCAGATGGGTAATCGGTGAGCAAGTTCATGGTACCGAGGTCGCTGCTGTAGACAAAGGAAATGCTGGAGCTGGTGCGACTTCCTTGCAAACCGCCGTCTCGAAGGTGGATGGATTGATTACCAATGAGAAAAACCTTGTCCTTGGCGCTTTTTTTGCAGATTGCGTGCCGTTATACTTTGCTGATTCTGAATCAGGTTGGGTAGGAATTGCTCATGCTGGATGGAAGGGAACAGTAAACGGGATGGCAGGAGAGATGCTCCGCGCACTTCAAGACCAAAGATGTAAGCTTGAAAACATCCAAGTCGTCATCGGACCATCCATTGGCAAGAAACACTATGAAGTCGATGACCATGTCATCAGTTTCATTCCTGAAAGCTACAAAAAAGAATGTGTGATAAGTAAAGGAAGAGGGAAATATCAATTAGACCTGAAAATTCTTCACCGTAGAATGATGATAGAAGAAGGCTTAGGGAAAAACAATATTCAAATGACTGACTTTTGTACATACGAGGAAGAAAAAACGTTTTATTCCCACCGGCGCGATCAGGGAAGTACGGGGCGTATGCTTGGGTATATCACGCTTCGGACTTGATGAGCGGGAAGGAGTTCTAACATGTCGGTTGTAGATAACTTAGCAAAAATTGATCAACAAATTGAACAAGCATGTAAAAATAGTGGACGTTCTAAAAATGAAATCACCCTTATAGCGGTTACCAAATACGTCACTACTGATCGGGCACAAGAAGCCCTGGAGGCAGGGATCAAACATCTTGGTGAAAACAGGAAAGAAGGCCTTCTGGAAAAGTATGAGGAAATCGGTGATCAGGCGACCTGGCATTTTATCGGGACCCTGCAATCGCGAAAAGTGAAGGATGTAATCGGACAAGTCTCCATGATCCATTCTCTTGACCGGAAGTCCCTTGCTAAAGAGATAAACAAAAGGGCTGGTTGTCCGGTTCCATGTTTTATTCAGGTTAACATTAGTGAAGAGGAATCCAAACACGGGTTGGATGCTTCAGAAGTTGAATCTTTTATAGAAGTGTTAAGTCATTACGAAAATGTTAAAGTCGTCGGTCTGATGACGATGGCCCCACATACTGATGACGAAGAGAAATTGCGTGGTGTATTCCGTCAATTGAGAGCTCTAAGAGATCGCATCAGGAACAAAGGTTATCGTCATGCCCCTTGTGAATATTTATCCATGGGAATGAGCAACGACTTTGCACTGGCGATTGAAGAAGGAGCGACACATATCCGCCTTGGCTCCAGTCTAGTCGGTGAATAAATAAAATCAGAGGTGATGAAAATGAGCATGAAAAATAAATTTCGTTCGTTTTTCACGTTGGATGATGAATACGAGTACATTGAGGAAGAAGTGGAAGATGATTACGAAGAAGAGCCTGCCCAGCATCAACGAGCCACGAAGAAACAGGAGCAGGGCAATGTGGTCAGTTTGAAAAGTGCTAAATCCTCATCAAAAATGGTATTGAGTGAGCCGAGCAGTTACAACGAAGCTCAGGACATTGCCGATCAGCTGGTTAACCGCCGTGCTGTTGTAATCAATTTACAACGTGTCGATCATCATCAGGCAAAACGAATTGTAGATTTTTTAAGCGGAACAGTATATGCTATAGGTGGAGATATTCAAAAGCTCGGAACACAAACATTTCTTTGTACTCCTGATAATGTTGAAATTTCAGGATCTATTTCAGAAATGATTGCGCAAGATGAAGATGATATAAACAGAAGGTGGTAAGACATGGCGTTTTTGTTTCAGATTTTAATGACTGCACTACAAATTTACAGTTGGATTCTCATTATCTACATTTTGATGTCCTGGTTTACTGGGGCGCGTGAATCTAGTTTCGGTGAAGTCCTTTCCCGGTTGGCTGAGCCTTTCTTGGAGCCTTTCCGTAAAATCATTCCTCCACTAGGTATGATTGATATTTCACCAATTGTTGCTATTCTCGTCCTGAACTTTGCTCGAGCAGGTTTAGGCGAACTATATTACATCATTATGGGATTATAAGTCGAGGAACAGATCAGAGAGCACATCATGATGTGCTCACATCTGTTCCTTTTGGTAGTTATGGAGGTTTTTTAGGTGGATATCTATCAACACTTTCGAAAAGAAGAAAAGCCATTCATCGATCAAGTCTTATCTTTTCGTGAAGATGTGGCTCTTAAATATCAGCGGAAGCTGACAGATTTCCTCGACCCGAGGGAACAAATGATCATGAAGGCGATCATGGGTAATGATCCGGATCTTATTTACGGATTAGAAGGGGGAGCAGAGACTAGTGAACGAAAACGTGCGATCATCGCTCCTGATTACGAGATTATTGAAAAAGAAGACTTTCAGTTGACGTTATTAGAGGCTTCCTACCCTCAAAAATTTGTTGCGCTTGAGCATCGCGATGTTCTAGGGGCTTTTATGTCGTTGGGAATTCGCAGAGAGAAGATGGGAGATCTCGTTGTACAGGATGGCATCATTCAAATGACAACAGCCTCTGAAATTAGTGACTACATTAAAATGAACTTAACCGGTATTAAGCGCTCCAACGTGCAATTTGAAGAAAAACCTTTATCTACGCGGATAGAGAGCAATGAAACATGGTCGACGAAACAAACGACGGTTTCATCTTTACGCCTGGATGTTATGGTCAAGGAAATTTACGGGATGTCCCGCAATAAAGCATCCATGTTCATTGAGGCGGGACAGGTGAAGGTCAATTTCCGTACCGTAGAAGACACTTCATTTTCATTAGAAGAAGGCGATCTTATTTCTTTACGTGGAAAAGGGAGAAGCCAACTCGATGAAGTGCTGGGTGAAACGAAAAAAGAAAAATATAAAGTGATGACATCAAAATTAAATTAATGTAGCAGCAAAGAAGGATAACGTAGGTTCCTGTCGAATTTATAAATTAGATCGATGTTTTGGGAGGTGGATGGTGTGCCATTAACACCACTGGATATTCATAACAAAGAATTCACTCGCGGTTTTAGAGGATATGATGAAGATGAAGTCAACGAATTTCTCGATCAAGTCATCAAAGATTATGAAATCGTTATACGACAGAAAAAAGAGCTGGAACGGGAAGTAAGTCAATTGAACGAACGTCTAGGTCACTTTAACGATATCGAGACGACGCTCAATAAATCAATTCTCGTCGCTCAAGAAACCGCAGAAGACGTAAAGAACAGTGCAAACAAAGAATCGAAATTAATTGTCAAAGAGGCAGAAAAAAATGCCGATCGTATTATCAATGAAGCACTTGAAAAATCACGCCGTATTAATATCGAAGTAGAAGATATGAAAAAGCAGGCGAAAGTTTTCAAAACAAGACTGCGTATGTTGGTAGAAGCTCAAATCGATATGATTGATAACGATGACTGGGATCATTTATTTGATACAGAACTTGATGATGAGAAAGAAGTGGAGCGTAAAATGGAAGAGGAATACAGCTCCCAGCCTTAAGTACCATCCCGTACATACGGACATTATCCTTTCATACTAACCAAGGTGCCGTTCCCACAAGAACGGCACCTTTTCTCTGCCATCCCTTCTTCCACAATCGGGAGCTTATGTGGAAGTGAGAAGTTGTTCTTTGCAGATGGAGTTTTGTGGTACAATAGGCTAGGACTAAGATTCATGGAGGACGCTTATGATTTTGTATTATATCATCGCCATTGGTCTCATCATCCTTGATCAGTGGACAAAGTGGCTTGTGGTCACAAAAATGAATATTGGAGAAAGCATAACAATCATCGAAAACTTTTTCTACTTGACCTCTCACCGGAATCAAGGAGCTGCCTGGGGAATCCTACAAGGGCAGATGTGGTTCTTTTATATTATAACGGTGGTCGTGATTGGTTTTGTCATTTATTATTTACATCAATATGGAAAAGAAAGTCGTTTTGTAGGTGTAGCGCTTGCTTTCATACTCGCAGGGGCGATTGGGAATTTCATCGACCGTGTATTTCGTAAGGAAGTCGTTGATTTCGCCAACACGTACATTTTCACTTATGACTTTCCTATTTTCAATGTAGCGGACTCTGCACTTGTCGTTGGAGTGATTTTCGTCATGATAGCCACATTCTTGGATGAGCGCAGAAAGAAAGGAAGTTTGAAATCTTGAGTGAACACTATAAGGTTACAGAAAACGATCAGTCCAAGCGGATTGATAAATTATTAACAGAGGTTATCGAAGAAGCATCCAGATCCCAAATTCAAGGATGGCTCAAAGATGGCATTGTATTCGTAGATGGGAAAGCGGTAAAGAGTAATTATAAGGTGCAGGAGGGGGAGAGTATCACATGGCATATTCCTGAACCTGAGCCGATGGATATCCTCCCTGAGGACATTCCGATCGAGATCGTGTATGAAGATGAAGATGTGATTGTCGTCAATAAACCATCAGGTATGGTGATCCACCCGGCAGCAGGCCACTATTCCGGAACACTCGTAAATGCTCTTTTATTCCATGTGAAAGATTTGTCTGGAATCAACGGGGTAGAGCGTCCGGGAATCGTCCATCGGATTGATAAAGACACGAGTGGTCTATTGATGGTAGCTAAGAATGATCTTGCCCATCAATCCCTCGCTGAGCAACTGTCGAAGAAGACGGTGGAACGTAAATATGAAGCGATTGTCCATGGGGAAATTCATCATGAATATGGAACCATTGATGCACCGATTGGAAGGGATCCTAAAGATCGTCAAAGGATGGCTGTGGTCGATGGCGGACGTGATGCTGTCACCCATTTCCGCGTGCTGCGTCATTTCACTGATTTCACCCTTGTCGAATGTAAATTGGAAACAGGACGTACGCACCAGATCCGTGTGCATATGCGCTATATCGATCATCCACTAGCGGGTGATCCTAAATACGGCCCTCGTAAAACTTTAGACCTTGATGGGCAGGCTCTCCATGCCAAATCGCTTGGCTTTGAGCATCCGCGAACAGGCGAATGGAAAACGTTTGAGGTCGAACCTCCAGCGGACTTTAAAGAGACGTTGAAGTACTTGGAAACGAGAGAGGTTTAAAAACTTCTTGACAATGTATGCAGGGAGTGTCATACTTCCATATAGAATATAAAGACCTTTAAAGACAGTCCCGTGAGGCTGAAAAGGTGACGGTTATACACAGGATACGTGTATCGAAAACCCCTTTTCTGCCATTATGCGGAAAAGGGGTTTTTTCGTCACTGAATCCATGGAATCAAGGAGGACTCAATCATGAATGCAAAAGCGACAGTACTCGATGATGCAGCGATCCGTCGGGCATTGACCCGGATCTCGCATGAAATTATAGAAAAAAATAAAGGGATTGAGGATCTCGTCCTAGTAGGAATTAAAACCCGTGGCGTGCCAATCGCTCAACGTCTCAAAGAAAAAATACAGGAGATTGAAGGTGCAGACCTTCCGGATGGAGAGCTTGATATCACGCTTTACCGCGACGATTTGACTCCTAAGGAAAATGGAGCGGAACCTCAATTGAAAGAAACGAATATTACGGCGGATATCGATGGCAAGAAAGTCATCCTCGTCGACGATGTTCTTTATACAGGCCGGACGGTGCGTGCCGCAATGGATGCACTAATCGACCATGGGCGACCGAAAGAAATCCAGCTGGCAGTCTTAGTAGACCGGGGACACCGGGAACTGCCGATCAGAGCGGATTATGTCGGGAAAAATGTTCCGACTTCCCATGAAGAAATCATTACCGTCACTTTATCTGAAACGGATGAAGCAGACGAAGTGAAAATTTATGAAAAATGAATGAAGAGTAACCTTTAAAGGAAGTCCCGTGAGGCTTAAAAGGTTCGTAAGGATACGTGTATCTCTACACGTCTACCTCTTTGCGTGCTTTTTAAGCGCAAAGAGGTTTTTTTATGGGGAAATCTCGAGGGCTCAAAGCCACTTACTACCTCTCACAGAAGAGGAGACACCAAGGAGGAAATCAATATGAAACAACATAAAGCAGCACTCGACGTTAATGAAGTCCCAGCACTCAATAAATGGCTTGTTCTAAGCCTCCAGCATTTGTTCGCGATGTTCGGCGCAACGATTCTCGTTCCTTTTTTGACCGGTTTATCACCATCGGTCGCGCTTGTCTCAAGCGGATTCGGAACACTTGCTTACCTGCTCATTACAAGAGGGAAGGTGCCGGCCTATCTCGGCTCAAGTTTTGCTTTCATTGCTCCGATTATAGAAGTTTCCAAATCGAGTGGGGTTGCAGGGGCGATGGTCGGAAGTTTTCTTGCCGGCCTCGTCTACGGATTGGTTGCACTTTTAATCTCCATTTTCGGAACGAAGTGGCTCATGAACCTGCTTCCTCCGATTGTGGTCGGCCCGGTCATCATAGTCATAGGGCTCGGGTTGGCATCAACGGCTGTGGAGATGGCCATGTACTTGCCTGGACAGGAAGAAAACATCTACAGTGGAACGCACTTCATGGTCGCTCTTGTCACTCTGGCTATAACGA
Source organism: Halobacillus litoralis (assembly GCF_020524085.2). NCBI lineage: Bacteria > Bacillati > Bacillota > Bacilli > Caryophanales > Bacillaceae > Halobacillus > Halobacillus litoralis. The sequence continues at coordinate 3,128,331 of NZ_CP129016.1, read as the reverse complement.
TTATTGCATCGATCTATTTTAAAGGATTCTTTTCCCTGCTGCCGATCCTCTTCGGAATTGTCGGCGGGTATGCATTCGCTATGACCCAGGGGAATCGTAGATACGAGTGGCATCCAGGAAGAATGGACGGCCATTACAACAGCCGGCTCGTTTACGGGCGCTATAGCAGCTCTCTTCCAGGCTCCTGATTTCGTTGTCCCATTCATCGACTTTTCACCGCTGGAAGTGATCAGCTGGGAAATAGCCTTTCTGATGGTTCCCTTTGCGCTTGTCACCATCACGGAACATACAGGCGATCAGATGGTCTTATCGAAAGTCGTAGGAAAAAACTTTTTGAAAAACCCAGGATTGGATAAATCCATTCTTGGAGACGGAGTTGCCACATTCATAGCCTCCTGTCTAGGTGGGCCTCCGAACACCACCTATGGAGAAAATATCGGAGTGCTTGCGATTACACGAGTTTATAGTGTGTTCGTTATCGGAGGAGCGGCTGTGATCGCCATCGTCTTCGGTTTTATCGGCATGGTAACCGCGGTCATCAGTTCCATTCCGACAGCCGTCATGGGTGGGGTATCCATCCTGCTCTTCGGAATCATCGCCTCCAGCGGCCTGCGGATGCTGATTGATAATCAGATAGACTTTGGTGAAAAGAGAAACTTGATCATCGCCTCTGTCATCCTCGTCATCGGCGTAGGCGGTGCTTTCGTCCAAGTGACGGAGGAAGTCCAAATCGCAGGGATGGCGCTTGCAGCTATCATCGGTGTCGGCCTTAACTTGATCCTTCCTGGTAAAGAAAAAGGACACGGAAATGGACAAATGTTTGAAGCGCCTGAAATCGAACAAAAAGACAACAAAGATTATGTAGCATAAACCAACACTAGCTTCACGTTTTAATTGAGTCCCGAGAGGCTCGAAAAGGTGTACTAGGGATGGGCTCGTTTGTCATGCGACGAGTCCAGCACCCCCAGACACCTGGGGGTGCTTTTTTTCTCCTTAGTCCCCGTTACATTACTTAAAGGAACGGAGAGATGTACATGACTGCTATTCGATCCAAGAGGAATTTACTTTCCATGAAACAGCTGAGCAATGAACAGATCTATCATCTTCTTTATTTAGCAGATCAATTGGAAGATCCAACAAACCTTCCCTCTTATTCTGGACATTTTGCTGCCAATCTATTTTTAGAACCGAGCACACGTACAAAGACGAGCTTTCACATAGCCGAAAGGAAGTTGGGTTTTGATGTCGTTGAGTTGGATGGAGTGGATTCCAGCTTAACGAAAGGGGAAAGCTTGTACGACACCTTAAAGACATTAGAGTCAATCGGCGTGGATTTAGCTGTCGTCCGGCAATCCGAAGTCGGTGGGCTTGCGGCATGTACCGAAAGATTGGATATGCCCCTGATCAATGCCGGGGACGGCTGTGGGGAGCACCCGACACAATCACTCCTGGACTTGTACACGATCCATGAACATTTTCATAGTTTCAGAGGATTGCATGTATGCATTGCGGGAGATTTGAAACACAGTCGTGTGGCGAGATCGAATGCCTACGCGCTGAGGCAGCTCGGGGCCCATGTATCTTTTGTCAGTAAACCCGAGTGGCAGGATCCTAGCTTGACACAGAAATACATCTCGATGGATGAAGCCGTGGAAACGTGTGATGTCCTGATGCTGCTTCGGATTCAACATGAGCGGCATACAAACCAAGGTGGAACAGGGAGTTATCTAGAAGAATATGGCCTGACCGTCGAAAGGGAGGCAAGGATGATGAACCAAAGCATCATCCTTCATCCAGCTCCGGTCAATCGCGGGGTGGAAATCGATGAGAGGCTTGTGGAATGTGAAAAATCAAAGATTTTCAGGCAAATGACGAATGGAGTGACGATGCGGATGGCCATCATCCACGCACTCATGAAAGGGGAGCTTTAAATGAAAAAGAAAATCATCAACGGTCAGGTGTTTACGGATCATCGCTTTGATTCATGCGAAATTCTCATCGAGGACGGTAGAATTGTTGAAATAGCTCCGGCTGTCGGAGAAGCGGATGAGGTCATTGATGCAAAAGAAGGCCTTGTTCTGCCGGGGTTGGTCGATGTCCATATCCATTTGCGTGAACCTGGAGACGAACAAAAAGAAACGATCCATACAGGGACAGCAGCTGCGGCACGTGGAGGATTCACAACTGTGTGTGCCATGCCGAACACAAAGCCTGTTCCTGATTCCGAAGAAAACATGGAAAATTTAATGGAGAAGATCAAGCGGGATGCATCCGTTCGAGTGCTGCCTTATGCTTCCATAACGACTCGCCAACTTGGAAGAGAGCTTGTTGACATGCCAACGCTCTCAAAAATGGGTGCCTTCGCCTTTACCGATGATGGAGTCGGTGTACAGACCGCAGGCATGATGTACGAAGCGATGAAGGAAGCGAGTCGACTGAACAAAGCCATTGTTGCTCACTGCGAAGATAATTCACTCGTGTACAAAGGTGTCGCTCACGATGGTGAGGTAAGCGAGAGGCTCGGCCTCCCTGGTATAGCGAATATTGCTGAATCCGTGCAAATCGCAAGAGACATCCTGCTCTCCGAAGCGACCGGATGCCATTATCACGTCTGTCACGTATCAACAAAGGAATCGGTGAGGGTCATTCGGGATGCGAAGAAGGCCGGAATTCACGTCACAGCGGAAGTGACGCCGCACCACTTGATTCTTAACGAAACAGACATTCCTGAAGACGATGCCTTTTTCAAAATGAACCCTCCGCTTCGTTCCAAAGAAGATCAGAAAGCGCTCGTCGAAGGGTTGATGGATGGGATTATCGATTTTATTGCGACCGATCATGCTCCACACACGGAGGAAGATAAAAAACAAGGTTTTCTGTACTCGCCGTTTGGAATTACAGGATTGGAAACCGCCTTTCCGCTCTTGTTCACTCACTTTTTAGAAAAGCATGGAATTCCGTTGGAGCGTCTCATTGAGTGGCTGACGAGGAAGCCGGCAGAGACCTTCGGAATCCCTTATGGAACATTAGAAAAAGGAGCGCCAGCGGATGTAACGATTGTGGACGTAAGCCGCGAGCGGATGATTGACCGTCACCGTTTTGCCTCTAAAGGGAAGAACACGCCGTTCCATGGCTGGAAGGCGAAAGGATGGCCGGAGCTAACAATGGTTGAAGGAAAAATTGTATGGGAGGGGAAAACGCATGAAACAACTCGTGCTTGAAGATGGGACCGTATTTGTAGGAGAAGGATTTGGAAGTGAACGGGAAACAATCGGTGAAGTCGTATTCAATACTGGGATGAGCGGCTATCAGGAAGTGATTTCTGACCCTTCCTACTATGGACAGCTGATCACATTTACTTATCCGCTCATCGGAAACTATGGTATCAATCGTGATGATTTTGAAACCGTCAATCCGGGAGTGTTCGGGGTCATTGTAAAAGAACACTGTGATTTTCCTTCCAATTTCCGTAATGAAGAAACGATCGATGAATTTCTTAAAGCTAAAAATATACCAGGCATCAGCGATATTGATACAAGAAAGCTGACGAAAATCATACGCCAGCATGGAACGATGAAGGCGATGATCACTTCATCCGATCGTCCGGTTTCTGAAGTCCTTCACATACTCGAAGCTACTCCGCTATTGAATGATCAAGTAAAACAAGTATCGACTGTGAAGCCTTATGTCGTTCCAGGACGTGGCGAGCGGATCGTCCTTGTTGATTATGGGATGAAACACGGCATTTTACGGGAATTTACGAAGCGCGATTGTCATGTGACCGTCGTTCCTTACCATACTTCATCAGAAGAGATCCTAAGACTAAAACCGGATGGCGTCATGCTCTCGAACGGTCCTGGAGATCCAAAAGATGTTCCGGAAGCGATTCAAACGATAAGGGAATTGATGTCTCAAGTACCTATATTCGGAATCTGTCTCGGGCACCAGTTGATTGCTCTTGCTTCTGGGGCAGACACTTCAAAAATGAAATTCGGCCACAGAGGAATCAACCAGCCTGTGAAAGATTTGGATACAGGAAGAACTTATATCACTTCACAGAACCATGGCTATTCCGTCAACCTTCATTCATTGGAACAGACAGAACTGTGCCTTTCTCAAGTTTCTTTGAATGACAACTCCGTGGAAGGATTGAAACACAAGAACCACCCGGTCTTCTCTGTGCAATACCACCCGGAGAGTTCACCAGGACCTGAAGATACTGCCCACTTATTCGATGAATTCTTGAAAATGATCGATCACCATCAGAAGACAACGAAGGAGGACTCCCCATGCCTAAGCGTACAGATCTAACTAAAATTCTCGTCATCGGATCCGGTCCGATTGTTATCGGCCAGGCGGCTGAATTCGATTATTCCGGAACCCAAGCCTGTCAATCTTTGAAAGAAGAAGGGTATGAAGTCATCCTTGCCAATTCCAATCCAGCAACGATCATGACCGACCATACCTTTGCCGATCAAGTCTACATGGAACCACTGACCCTTGAATTCCTGCAGAAAATCATTCGAAAAGAAACCCCGGATGCGATTCTTCCGACACTTGGAGGGCAGACGGGTTTGAATATGGCAGTGGAGTTGAGCGAATCTGGCATTCTAGAAGAATTTGATGTGGAACTGTTAGGGACGCCGCTCGATGCTATCCAACAAGCCGAAGACCGTGAGAAATTCCGTGCCTTGATGCATGAGATGAACCAGCCTGTACCTGAAAGTGAAATTGTCAGCACAGTAGAAGAAGCACTGGATTTTGCGGAGAAGATCGGCTTTCCGGTCATCGTCCGTCCGGCTTACACGATGGGCGGAGCCGGTGGAGGCATGTGTGACGATGCCGCTCAGTTGAAAGAGATTGCTAGAAGCGGATTGGCCGCTTCTCCAGTCAGCCAGTGTTTGATAGAAAAAAATATTGCCGGCTTCAAAGAAGTGGAGTATGAAGTGATGCGCGATGGTGCCGACAACAAAATCGTCGTTTGTAACATGGAAAACTTTGACCCTGTCGGTATTCATACCGGTGATTCCATCGTTGTCGCTCCTTCTCAGACACTCAGTGACCGGGAGTATCAAATGCTTAGAAATGCGTCTTTGGAAATCATCCAGGCTCTCCGGATAGAAGGCGGATGTAATGTGCAGCTTGCTCTTGATCCGAATAGTTTCCAATATTACATCATTGAAGTAAATCCGCGCGTCAGTCGTTCTTCTGCCCTTGCTTCAAAGGCGACCGGCTATCCGATTGCAAAATTAGCAGCTAAAATCGCGGTCGGAATGACGTTGGACGAAATCAAGAACCCGGTCACTGGTACAACCTATGCCTGCTTTGAACCAGCACTGGATTATGTCGTAACGAAAATCCCGCGCTGGCCGTTCGATAAATTCGCAAAAGGGAATCGTACCCTCGGGACTCAAATGAAAGCGACCGGTGAGGTGATGAGTATCGGGAGAAGCTTCGAAGAATCTCTTCTGAAAGGCATCCGTTCACTGGAAGGCGATACAGAAGAGCTTTACCTCTCTTATGCGGAACATTTGAAAGAAGAAGAGCTGACAAGAAGATTGAAAAAGGCGGATGATGAGCGGATATTTTTAATCGCAGAGGCGTTAAGGAGAGGCTATTCGATTGAAAGCCTGCATGATGTGACAGGTGGCATTGATTTATTCTTCCTTTATAAACTACAGCGGATCATCCAACTCGAAAAGCAAGTCGCAAAAGAAGAAATGGATGTTTCTCTACTACAAAAGGTGAAGAGAATAGGATTTTCTGATCAACAAATCGCACGGTTAACAGAACGTAAGGTAACAGAAGTGAGGGAATGGAGAAGAAGTCACGGCATCCGCCCTGTGTACAAAATGGTCGATACTTGTGCTGGGGAGTTTGAGTCGGAAACGCCTTATTTTTACAGCAGTTATGAGGATGAAAATGAAGCCATCCCGAGTGAAAATAAAAAAGTGCTCGTCATTGGTTCAGGTCCGATCCGGATCGGGCAAGGGGTCGAATTCGACTATGCGACCGTCCATTCTGTCCTGGCTCTAAAAGAAATGGGTTATGAAGCGATTATTATGAACAATAACCCGGAAACGGTTTCCACAGACTTTAGTGTTTCTGACAAGCTATATTTTGAACCGTTATCACTGGAAGATGTAATGAATGTCATCGATCTCGAACAGCCTGAAGGAGTCATCGTCCAGTTCGGTGGGCAGACAGCCATCAACCTCGTAGACGGATTGACCAGAGAAGGCGTCAAAATTTTAGGTACAACAATGGAGTCGATTGATAAAACAGAAGACAGAGATTTGTTCGAACAGCTGCTTAACGATTTGAACATCTCTAAACCAGGAGGAGAAAGTGTCACAAGCCCAGAGGGAGCTTTCCTTGCGGCTGATAAGATCGGCTATCCGCTTGTCGTCAGACCTTCCTATGTCCTAGGCGGACGCGCGATGGCGATTGTCTATTCAAATGAGGAACTATCTTCTTACTTGGAAACGAATGCAGCCGCGCACAATGACCACCCTATTTTGATCGACAAGTATATGACAGGAATGGAAATTGAAGTGGATGCGATCTCGGACGGTGGAGATGTTTTCATTCCATGAATCATGGAGCATATTGAACGCGCCGGGGTCCACTCAGGAGATTCCATGGCGGTTTATCCGACCCAGCGACTTACGAAGGAACTCGAACAACAGTGTATCGATGCGACAACGAAGATTGCCAGAGAACTGAATATGAAAGGGCTCATCAACATTCAGTTTGTCGTTTACAAAGGGACGGCCTACGTGCTTGAAGTGAATCCTAGAGCAAGCCGGACCGTTCCTTTCTTAAGTAAAATCACAGGTGTTCCAATGGCACGACTTGCGACGAAGGTTCTATTAGGAAAAACGTTGGCAGATGAAGGGTACACATCCGGAGTCGCGGCCAAGCCGAATGGCGTCTACGTCAAAGTGCCTGTGTTCTCCTTTGAAAAACTGAGAAGTGTCGATACGACGCTCGGGCCTGAGATGAAGTCGACCGGTGAAGTCATCGGGTATGATCAAACATTGGAAAAAGCCCTCTATAAGGGAATGACATCAGCAGGGTTGAAAATACCGACTCAAGGATCTGTGTTGCTGACCGTTGCAGACAAAGACAAATCAGAGATGTTGGACATTGCGAAGACATTCTTTGAGCTGGGCTTCCGATTGTTCGCTACAGAAGGTACAGCTTCCGTAATAGAAGAAGCGCAGATTCCGGTCGAAGCCGTAGGAAAAGTAGGATCCGATCAGCGCGACGTCATTGATCTGATTCAACAAGGAGAAGTACAATTCGTGGTCAATACACTCAACAAGGGCATGCGTGCAAGATCGGACGGATTCAGAATCCGTAGAGAAGCCGTGGAACATGGCCTCGCCTGCTTAACAAGCCTGGACACGGCAAAAACCATTGTTGAGGTCATCAATGCTATGTCCTTCTCGGCACGTGCGATCACACCGATGGAAGGGGTGTCAGGATGAAAAATGAAAGGATGACCATTCTTAGGCATGAAAAGGTTGCGAGAGATACGCACCTTCTCATGCTGCAGGGGGATTTGGTCCAGGACATCGCAGATCCGGGTCAATTCGTCCACGTCAAAATTGAAGGTTTCTACCTGCGTCGCCCGATATCCATTGCGGATTATGATTCGAAAAATGATACAGTGACTCTCATTTATAAAATCATGGGAGACGGGACAAAAGCTTTAACGCGTTCTCAGATTGGTGAGCGTGTGGATGTTCTCGGTCCTGGAGGTCAAGGCTTTCCGACAGCAAGAATCCATGGCGATCACGCCTTAATTATTGGTGGAGGGATCGGAGTGCCACCGCTTTACAGTGCAGCGAAGATACTGAAAGAAAACGGTGTGGCCGTCACGAGTATTCTTGGTTTCAGATCCAGGGAGGATGCCTTTTTACTGGATGAATTCAGGGCCCTTGGAAAAGTACACGTGACGACAGAAGATGGATCACTAGGAAGGAGCGGCCGAGTGACGGACGCTCTCCCTCATGTGAAAGAAAATTACCAGCATTACTTATCCTGTGGTCCGACGGTGATGCTGAAAGCAGTGGCTGATCATCTTCCAGACAAAGAAGGATATTTGTCCATGGAAGAGCGGATGGGTTGTGGAATCGGAGCATGCTTTGCCTGTGTCGTCGAATCTAAAGATGAAAAAGGATACAAGCGCATCTGTTGTGATGGTCCTGTATTCAAGGCCGGGGAGGTCGTCTTATCATGAATGTATCTGTGAATCTGCCGGGCTTGAATTTGAAAAATCCTGTCATGCCAGCTTCGGGTTGTTTTGCATTCGGGAAGGAATTCGCCCAATTTTATGATTTATCCAACCTCGGAGCCGTCATTATGAAAGCAGCTACGAAAGAACGCCGCTTTGGAAATGGCACGCCACGAGTTGCAGAAACCGCAAGCGGCATGCTGAATGCGATCGGACTGCAAAACCCTGGCGTGGAGAGCATCATCACAGACGAAATTCCTTTTTTGAAAAATTACCACCTTCCGATCATTGCGAATGTTGCTGGCAGTACAGTAGAAGAGTATGTGGAGGTTGCGGAAAAAATCTCCCCCCATGTAGATGCCATCGAATTGAACATTTCTTGTCCAAATGTCAAAGAGGGAGGGGTGCAGTTCGGTACCGATCCTGCCTTAGCGAAAGAAGTGACCCGTGATGTCGTTGAAGTAAGCAATATACCTGTATATGTAAAACTCTCCCCGAACGTGACTGACATTGTCGGTATGGCTCTTGCAGCAGAGGAAGCAGGTGCATCAGGTCTTTCAATGATCAATACGTTAACAGGAATGAGGATTGATCCTAAGACGCGCAAACCTGTCATTGCAAATGGAACAGGAGGTCTGTCCGGAGCAGCAATCAAACCGATCAGCATCCGGATGATCCATCAAGTCTATCAAGCTGTTACCATCCCGATCATAGGCATGGGCGGGATTGAATCAGCTGAAGATGTGTTGGAATACTTACTTGCAGGTGCGAGTGCAGTAGCGATTGGAAGTGCGAACTTCAAAAATCCGTTCATCTGTAAGGAGATCATTGAAGAATTGCCGGCTGTTCTTGCGCGCTACGGTTTTTCAAGCGTAAAGGAAGCGATTGGAGGTGCCCACCATGAAAAAGTTGAAACCCCTGTACTTCGCTCTTGACTTCCAAACAGGAACCGAGGCCTTGGATTTCATGGAGCGTAACCATCTTACGGGCATTCCGGTTAAAGTGGGCATGGAGCTTTTTTATAAAGAAGGCCCAGCCATCATCCATCAATTAAAGGAAAAAGGCCACGAAATTTTTCTCGATTTGAAACTGCATGATATTCCAGAAACGGTCCGCCGTGCGATGAGAAATCTTGCACGTATGGAAGTAGATGTCGTAAACGTCCATGCTCAAGGTGGGGAAGACATGATGAAAGCCGCTAAGATTGGCTTAGAAGAAGGAGCACAAGGTCAGGTGCCCGTCTTGTTAGCTGTCACGGTCCTTACCTCTTCAGACCAACAAATGCTGAGAGAACAGCTGCTGATCGACCATCCTTTAGCTGAAGTAGTCATGCATTATGGTATGCGGGCAGAGAAATGTGGCGTGGATGGTGTCGTGTGCTCAGTAGAAGAGGCCGAAATCATAAAGAAAAATACTGGGCTTGCCGCTTTAACACCATGAATCCGTCTCACTGGTGGTGAACATCATGACCAGAAACGTGTGGCTACACCTGAGAAGGCTCGGGTAAACGGAAGTGATGCAATGGTTGTGGGCAGAGCTATCCGAGACGCAGAAAACCCTGGGGAAATGTACAAAAAAATAAAGGAGGCCTTTCAACATGAGTCGATCAACCCTCATAGATGACCTGCTTCACATAGGAGCGGTAAAAATTGAAACCGATCACTTCTTCACATGGACATCCGGACTAAAGTCTCCGATTTATTGTGATAACCGTTTAACGATGTCTTATCCTAAAGTAAGAAAAAACATTGCAGAAGCATTTGCGAAAAAAATTGAGGCTCTCGGTCCCATTGATGTTATCGCAGGTTGTGCGACAGCAGGTATACCCCATGCGGCCTGGGTGGCGGATCTTCTGAACTTACCTATGGTTTATGTCCGGTCTTCAGCAAAAAAGCACGGAAAAGGAAATCAGATTGAAGGTCACATTGAACAAGGGCAGAAGGCGATCGTCATCGAGGATTTAATATCAACAGGAAAATCCTCAATAGAAGCTGCAGAGGCCCTCGAGAACGAAGGGGTGGAAGTGGTTGAAGTACTGTCGATTTTCACCTATAACCTTCAAACGGCTCAAGAGGCGTTCGCAGGTAAAAGCTATTCGTATCAATCCCTGGCAAGTTATGAAGAGCTTCTTCAGCAGTTACTTACTGAAAATAAAATCGAAAAAGAGCAGGAACAACTGTTGATGACGTGGAGACAGGATCCTTATGTTTTTACGAACTCTTAACGTATAGAGGAGTTGCTATTTCTTCAGTCTCCTAGTACGATGAAGTCATCAAAACGTATTGGTGATGTAAATGAAATCTAATAAACATTCTTTCTTCATACTCATGAATGCTTCGCTCGGCTTATTGACCTGTTTTGTCTATTTATATACGTGGGTGGCATTCGCATTTATGGAGTCCATGTGGTCTTTGGAACCATTATTGAGCTTATTCGCTTCCCTCACTTTATTCATTCTGTGGAATGTTTACATGCTGAAGCGTGAAAGTAGAAGGTACTGGGCACAGGCGATTTTTTCTTACCTAGCATCAATAGCAGTATTCGCATATTTCCTAACCTAAAACCACGATCCAATCGTGGTTTTTTTAATCCAATGGCATCATGCCTATGCATACTCTATTCAAGTAAAGCTCCAGTTTATTGAAGACTCAGTTTCGAGACAATTGAGTGGTTCGAGGGGCTCCGGGAAAAGGTTCGCTTTCCATGGGGCGGGCGGTGAGCCTCCTCAGGCTACGCCTTCCGGGGTCTCACCTGTCCCACACGTCCCATAGGAGTCTCACCGTTTCCCTCCGCCCCTTTACCATGGAAGATTCTCGAACCCACTACTGGAAAAAGAAGTTTTCAAGCATGATGGAAGTGTAGGCGTTAAACTTTTACCCTTTGTGTAATTGGATTCTGAAGGCTTGTTAAAGAAGGCTTTATGCTCATAAAAGCGGGAAAGGGAAAGGCATTCCCTTTGAGCAAAGGGGGGCGTTTCTCCGTTATATCAAATGGGGTGGTCGGGAAGATGCGAGACTCCCGCGGAAATGGATTGGCTGGCGAGACCCCGCAGTGCGTAGCACGAGGAGGCTTGCCGTCATCCCCGCAGGAAAGCGAGTAGCTTCCTGACCACCCCTAACGCCCAATAAGGCAACGTCCCCCCGAAAACAACTCGAAATCAAGTCTTCCACAATCCTGCCATTATCTTAAAAAGTTTATATTATATAAAGATAGTAGGATAAACGCTTAAGAAAGGCTGCTTTATCTTTGACAGATGGGGGAGTGCACTCTATAATTTATCTTTATCTATCCTGTCGTTACTCTTACGAATAAAGGAATAGGGTTGTGCGAACTTATAGAAAAAAGTGATACATATTTGATAATGGGATCGATCCACTACATAAAAAAACAGAAGAGAGGAGGAATTGTTCTATGTATGAAATAGGAAGACAATCGTATTGGTTCAAGAGAATGCTGGCTTCAGATCCATGAAATAAACGGTTGCAGCAGGCAGGGAAAGCCACGCTCAGTGTGATCTCGGCTGTTTTCACTACTTTACTGGTCTTGAACCTGCTCGGGCAACAGCCGCTTCTTCCTGCTATCATTTCAGGTGTATGCGGGCTGCTGGGGATCATGGCGGTGATGGATGATACGAAAAAGGAAAAGCAGGGGACGACACTTTTGCTTCCCTTTTCCGCAATCAGCGGAGTGACGCTTGGGTCTTTACTATCCTGGAGTGCCGTTCTCGTATCCATGTTCATGATCTTGATCATCTTTTGCAGCTTTTATTTTTCTAAATTCGGTAGTCGTTATTTTTCTTTAGGTATGATTGGATTTATAACCGTCTACTTTTCTTCCTTTTTAAAACTTCCTCCCGAACAATTCCCTTGGTTTTACGGTGCGATTTGTATCGGCATCACCTACGCATTCTTATATAATTTCATCATTTTCAGAGATACGGCTCAACAGCTTAAGCGTAGTCTCCAATCTTTTCATAGGCAGGCGAACCTGACCTTTGAATTGTTAGCAGATGTCGTTAAGGATCCTGAAACGAATCAGATTCGTTCAAAAAAACTAACGGAGAATGTGAAAAAGTTGAGAGACTATGCCAATCATGTTTCCACGGACTTGAATGCACAGAATATTAGAGAAGTCTGGCCGGGAGTCCGTACGGAACAATTACGATTATATGTGTTCGATACGGCTATGTTTGTCATGACCCTTTCGGATAGTTTGGAAAAATTGAAAGAAAGTGGAGCACTGGAGACAGAAGAACTCCGTTCCATTCTCTTTCAACTCATTCAGACGTTGCAAAAGGCAGAAGTACTTAAAATGGAAAAGGAAGAGAGGCACCTTTCTGAAGCCGAACGAGTAGTCATCGCTTTGAGAAAGATGATCGACCAAAGGTTTGGTGAACATGAAACGAGGCCGGAAGGGTGGCTGTATCTGCTCCGGCGTATCGAGGCGATTGCTACGCATGTGACGGAAGGAGCCCTCGCCATTAGATATAGTGGCGGAGACCATCCAGGTGATCAATCGTTCGTAGAAGAAGTAGTACAAGATGAGGAAGATAAAGAGAAGGGGATGGAGCCTTCAACAAAAAAAGCGATACAATCGGTGATTGCCGGAACAATCGCTGTGATTGTCGGCCATTTGATTTCTCCTATCCAACCCTATTGGGTATTGTTAACGACGTTTATCGTCCAATTGGGGACCCCGACCGTTGGGCGCACCTATTTGAAAGGTCTGGAAAGATCGATCGGGACGGTTGCAGGGGCCATTATAGGTTTCATTTTGGCAAAATCTGTGTCAGGACAATCAGAACTGGAAGTCGGTCTCATCTTTGCAGTCATCTTTTTTGCTTTCTATATGCTTCCCGTTTCCTACACCGTTATGAGTATGTTTATCACGATGCTCATCGCCTTCATGTACGACCTCATTTTGGGCGGAATCAGTTATTCATTGCTTGTTGGACGGGTGGTCGACACGATTGCTGGAGCTGGTATTGCACTAGCGGCCGCTGCCTTCATTTTTCCTACACGGACGCTGGATAAAATGAAGGAGCAGCTGGTGGAGTACTTAGAGAGTCTAGAGGATTATATCTTGTCATACATTCGAAAGTTCCGCCGTTCAGAAAGCATGAAGGGGCTGGCGGATCTCGCTTTTCAAATGGATGAAAAGATTCAGCTGCTTGAAGAGGATGCAAAACCTGCACTGCAAAGACCTGGAGCTAATAAATACTCAGGTATACCCCGGCTGCTGATGTCGTTTACGGCTATTAATTATTATGCGAAACAGTTAGTGGCTTCTACGTATCAAAAGGATTTTCATCATTCAGAAGAAATTACACAGGCCCTCAAACGTACGGAGAAGGTGTACAAGCACAACATTCGCACAATCATGGCAGTCTTGACTGGCGAGGTCATAAGCGGGCAATTATTTAGGCTTCAACATGAGCGGGAAATGATTGAACGGTTTGCACCAGGACATAAGGAAGAGCAGGGAGATATTGTCCACCACTTGTTTTATATTTGGAAAATCAATCAAGCTTTGCTTGCTGTTGGAGAAAGGATGGGGCTTGATACAGTAGAACGGATGGAAGATTAAAAGCAGCACGTGTGAAATGTCACACGTGCTGCTTTGCATTTATCTTTTACGATCGTAAGGATTTTCTCCAGCTTTGGAGATCGTAATACGTTCTTCTCCAGAAGCTGGTTGAACAGCATCTCTGCTCTTTTTCGGATTGCGTTTCGATTTTGAATTCTTCGGCATAACAGCAACCTCCTTAATCGTATTCAGTTGCCTTTGTATTATTTGTTATCCGGGCCTGTAGTATGTGAAAATCCCTGTGCCATTTATAGGCACAGGGATCATGTCAGTCTTTTTTCTTTAACTTTTTAATGAAAGTTGAATCAGGTGTCACGAACAATGTCTGTTGCTGATCATAAGTGACGAACCCGGGTTTCGCTCCTGACGGCTTCTTCACATGCCGGATACGCGTGTAGTCTACTGGAACGGAGGAGGACTTGCTGGATTTACTGAAATTCGCAGCAAGCTGGGCGGCTTCAAACAACGTATCTTCGCTCGGATCTTCGTCTCGAATGACGACATGGGAGCCGGGAATATCTTTAGCATGTAGCCAAATATCCATTTTGTTTGCCATTCGGTTGGTTAAATATTCGTTTTGCTTGTTGTTTCGACCTACATAAATCAAGGTCCCATCCGTCGACTCAAAACTTTCCGGTTTCGGTTTCTGGGGTTTGTTCTTACGGTTCCCTTTTGCAGCCGGCTTTTTCTTTAAGTACCCTTGTTCACGCAGTTCTTCTCGAATTTCTTCGATGTCTTCTTCCCTAGCCGATTCTACTTGTTGAAGGAGACGGTCGAAATAAAGAATTTCATCTTCTGCTTTTTGAATTTCTTTTTGCACGACTTCTTTGGATTTCTTCAGTTTCGTGTACGTTTGAAAATAGCTTTGTGCATTTTCACTCGGTGTTTTATTAGGATTGAGTTCAATCGTCATTTCTGATTGATCGGGATCGTAGTAGTCAACGACCGTCACCGATTCGTCTCCTGTTTTGACCATATGCATATGAGCAGTCAACAGTTCGCCGAGCTTCTGGTATTCTTCGGCTGACTCCGATTTTTTCAGCGTTGTTTCGTGTTTTTTAATTTTTCGTTTGTTTTTATCCCGTTCATTTTTCAAGAAACGGTGCAAATCGCCTGCCTGTTGCTTAACACGGTCACGCTCTGCTTTCCCTGAATAGTAATCATCCAGCATCGCACTGACGCTTTCGAATTTTTCCACACCATCTGAAAAGGCATGTAATGGAATGACATAGAACTGCTCTTTTTCTGTCCGATGGATTTGTGGCTCATACGCGTGATTCAGGATAATTTCTCGAATCTCCCGGTAAGCTTCTTTTACGGCTTGTGCCCCGCCGAGTCCAGCGCGATGCACTATTTCCTTCGTCACCATAGGTGAAAAACCCATCACCACATTCAAAATTTGTTTATCCATTTTGCCTGAGTTGAAGTCCAATTTCCTGATGAAATCTTCTGGTTCAAGGTCAACAGGGTTGATTTTTCCTTGTTCTGGTGGGAGTTTATAAGGCTGTCCAGGCATAATCGTTCGGTGCCGGTTTTGGGAAGGGGGTAAATGTTTGATGCTGTCGAGCATATGTCCTTCTTCTTCATCCACAAGCAGGATGTTGGAGTGTTTCCCCATCACTTCAATAATGAGCGTTTTCATTGTTTCATCCCCGACTTCGTTGCGGGTTCGGATATGGAACTTTACAATCCTTTCCATGTCTACCTGTTCAATACGTTCAATAAAACCACCGACCAAATGCTTCCTGAGAAGCATGCACAGCATAGGTGGTTCTTTAGGGTTATGATATTGATCATCCGTCAAATGGAAGCGAGCATAGCTCGGGTGTGCGGACAACAATAGCGTATGTTTTTTTCGATTGGAACGGATCGTAAATACGAGCTCCGTTTCGGTTGGCTGATAAATTTTCATAATACGCCCGGTCTGGATCGTTTCATTCAATTCGTTCGTGATCGCCCGGGTTACAATTCCGTCAAAAGACATCGTCTTCACCTCTCTACTGTTAGAAGTATAGCATGAGTAAAGCTCGTTATTCTAAGATTTTTCATCACGTAAAGCCAAACATTCGCAACACCAACCATTCATTTGCTAAAATAGGTGTTGAATTCATTTTACATATAGGTGATGATCGTATTGTTAAAAAGTATGACAGGGTATGGAAAGAGTACGGTGGAAACCGGTGAATCAAAGATTCATGTAGAAATCCGATCGGTGAATCACCGATTTTTGGATATAACAACCAAGATGCCTCACGCCTTGCTGTTTTTGGAAGAGCGGCTGAAACAAGTCGTCAAAAGTCGGTTAGCAAGGGGGCGCATCGATATCTTTGTAACAATTGAAGCAGAAGAATTAGTGGCAAAGAAAATCGATGTTAATTGGGGAATTGTCAATCAATATATCACCCATTTGAAGGATATCCAGCACCGCCACGATTTGACGGGGGATATTTCTATTGATATGGTATCCAAGTTAGACTACGTTTTTTCGGAAAAAGAAATGGAAAACGATACGGATGAGTTGAAGGTGGCTTTATTAGAGGCCATGGATAACGCTGCCAGACAGCTTGTAGAGATGCGGGCGAAAGAAGGTCAGGAGCTGTATGAAGATCTTGAAAAACGCATCGCTAAAGTCCGATCATGGCTGAGCAGCCTGGACGAGAGGCGGCCGATGGTAATCGAAGAGTATAAAGAGAGGATTCGGACCCGCGTAGAAGAATACACCAAAGAACAAATCAGGCCCGATGAAACAAAAATCCTCCATGAAGTCGCTTTGCTTGCAGAAAAAGGGGACGTCACCGAAGAGTTGACAAGACTACAGTCCCACTTCGTCCAATTTGAGGACACCCTTTCCATGGAAGAGCCTGTTGGAAGAAGACTCGATTTTATTGTGCAGGAAATGCACCGGGAAGTGAATACAATCGGATCGAAATCCAATGACGGCAAACTGACGGAAATGGTTGTGAATTTGAAAAGCGAAATTGAAAAGGTGAAAGAACAAGTACAAAATGTTGAATAACAATTGTGTTTATGCCTAGTTTTTTCATATAATAGAGGTAGTCAAGAAAGTGCTTGGTCAGAAGAAGGAGGAGTCAGCTTTGAGCTTGAAATTAATTAATATCGGTTTTGGAAACGTCGTATCTGCGAATCGTATTATTTCTATTGTTTCGCCTGAATCCGCTCCGATCAAACGTATCATCACGGTCGCCCGTGACAATAATAAATTAGTAGATGCTACATATGGCCGCCGTACGCGTGCGGTCATCATTACAGATAGTGATCATGTCGTCCTTTCAGCCGTCCAGCCGGAAACCGTCGGGCAGCGTGTCATCAGTAACGACGAGATCTCAGATGAAAACTAGGAGGACTTTTTGCAGTGATTGATCAGAAAGGTATTTTATTCATCCTTTCCGGCCCATCAGGTGTCGGGAAAGGTACGGTACGTAAAGCATTATTTGAACAATCGACAGATTTGCGCTATTCCATATCCATGACGACTCGTGATCCACGGGAAGGCGAAGTGGACGGCGTCGATTATTTCTTCAAATCCAGAGATGAATTTGAGAAATTAATCAGTGAAGGCCAACTGATTGAACATGCAGAATATGTGGGAAACTACTATGGAACTCCCCGTCAATACGTGGAGAAGACCTTGAACGAAGGCAAAGATGTCTTTTTGGAAATTGAAGTTCAGGGAGCGCTCAAAGTAAGGGAAAACTTCCCGGAAGGCGTGTTCGTCTTTTTAATTCCACCTTCTTTGGAAGAATTGAAAGACAGGATTGTCAATCGTGGCACGGAAACAGAAGACAAAGTGAAAAACCGCCTGAAGGCAGCAAAAGAAGAAATTGATATGATGGATGCGTATGATTATGTCGTCGTGAACGATCAGATTGACAATGCTGTGACGAAAGTAAAATCAATCGTTGCCAGTGAACACTGCAAACGTGAACGTGTCGCCCATCAATATAAAAAAGCATTGGAGGATGAATAATCATGATGTTAGAACCATCCATTGATTCCCTACAGAAACAGATCAAATCCAAATATACGCTTGTTACGCTATCTGCAAGACGTGCGCGTGAATTGAAACAAGGAAGTGCGCCGATGATCGATCATCCGACATCCCACCAGCAGGTTGGTGTGGCGCTTGAAGAAATCCGCGATGGCAAATTGCACTATATTGAAGCGGATGAAATCCAAGAACGAACAGAAACCACATAAGAACATCGAAACGACGTAGGAAAAGCCGCGCTTCTTAATTGAATCAGCGCGGCTTTTCCTACGTGTTTTAGTGACAACATTTTTCAAGTAAAGGGGTCTCTCAGATGTTGAATGGAAAAAAGATCGTCTTAGGAGTATCAGGCGGAATCGCCGCCTATAAAGCAGCCGCTTTAACAAGCAAACTTGTCCAAGCAGGGGCCGTTGTTAAAGTAATCATGACAAACAGCGCGCAAAAATTTGTCGCTCCGACTACTTTTCAAGCATTATCTAGACAGCCTGTTTATACCGATACCTTCGATGAACAAGATTCTTCTCAAATCCAGCATATTGATGTCGCTGACTGGGCGGACCTCTTTTTAATCGCTCCCGCGACTGCAAATGTGATTGGAAAACTTGCGAATGGTCTGGCCGATGACATGCTCTCGACAACCTTACTTGCAACCGAGGCACCTGTTTATATTGCTCCTGCAATGAATGTCCATATGTACAGTCACCCGGCTGTGATGAAGAATTTGAAGCAGCTTGATGAGTGGGGCTTCCGCTTTATAGAGCCTGGCGAAGGTTATCTTGCCTGCGGTTATGTAGGAAAAGGACGTTTAGAGGAGCCGGAAACAATTGTCGGTGTGCTTCAGAAAGAGTATCAACGACCGCAACCTCTCAATGGTAAAAAAAGTACTTATAACGGCCGGTCCTACACGCGAGCAGATCGACCCCGTGCGTTTCTTCACCAATCCATCGACAGGCAAAATGGGATATGCATTAGCGAAAAAAAGCCAAGCAGCTTGGCGCTGAAGTGACGCTCGTTTCAGGACAAGTGGCCCTCGATCCTCCAGTTGGAGTAAATGTCATCCAAATTACGACCGCACAGGAAATGCATGAGGAAGTTCTGAAAGCTTACCCTGATCAGGACCTTGTCATCAAATCGGCGGCCGTAGCGGATTACCGTCCGAAAGTGACGTACGATCAAAAAATGAAGAAAAAACCAGGGGATTATATCGTCGAGATGGAACGGACGAAAGATATATTAATGGAACTCGGAGAACGAAAAGAACACCAGTACTTAGTTGGATTTGCTGCAGAAACGACAGATGTGGAGCAGTATGGCAGACAGAAGTTGGAGAAAAAGAACCTCGATGCTATTGTCATCAATAACGTTTCTGAAGAGGGGGTAGGGTTTGGCACGGATACCAATGCCTCGCTGGTCATTACCAAAAAAGGAGAAGAAGTGGCATACCCTTTGATGAGCAAAGAGGACCTCGCTGAGAATATTCTCCTTATGGCTAGTGGTGAGATGGAGAGTGGAAATCTTTGATTGCTAACGTCATTGTCGATGTACCCTCACAAAATACGAACCGGCCCTTCGATTATGAAATACCTGAAAAGTTCAAAGGAATTGTTCAACCAGGCGTACGGGTCATCGTACCATTCGGACCACGTAAGATCTTAGGGTATGTCATCTCTCTTTCAGAAACGAGTTCTTTTTCCTCCGTAAAAAAAATAACGGATGTACTTGACGTTATCCCTACGTTGACCGAAGAACTCCTTCAACTCGGGAAATGGTTATCTAAAAATACGTTGAGCTACTATATATCCTGTCTACAGGTTATGCTCCCTCAAGTCATGAAAGCCAAGTATCGTAAAGAGTTATGGAAACTCACCGAAGAGCCGCTCGATTCTGAACTTGAGGCATTTTTTGATGGGCGTGCGGTTGTGGATTTTGAGGAGTTTGAACAATCGGGCATCGGTTACCACACCCTTCGTAAACACATGAATGATGGGGAAGTTGATGTTCATTATGAAGTGAAAAGTCGGGAAACGAAAAAAACAATGACGATGGTGGAGCCACAATTAAATCCAATGGAGCTTGAGGAAAAGCTGGAAGATCTTTCACCGCAAGCTAAAAAACAACGCACGATTGTCGAGTATTTCCTGGAATACCCAGAAGCCTTACAGAAGAAGAAGCTTTTGGATCTATTATCAACAACTCCTGCCTCTTTGAAGCCGTTGATCGAACAGGGAATGATTCGTGAATTCAAGCAGGAAGTTTTCAGGGATCCTTACGGTGATCGCGACTTTGATCGAACGGAACCTTTCCCTTTGACAACAGAACAGGAAACAGCCATACAGCCGATTCTTAAAACCATCGAAGAAAAAATACATGATGTTTTTCTTCTTCATGGAGTGACCGGAAGTGGAAAAACCGAAGTGTATTTGCAGTCCATTCAGGAAGTGATTGATAAGGGCGAGGAAGCCATCATGCTTGTACCTGAAATTGCATTGACTCCGCAAATGGTTGAACGCTTTAAAGGGAGATTCGGCTCAAAGGTCGCCGTCCTTCACAGTGCTTTGTCTGCGGGGGAAAAATACGATGAATGGCGGAAGATCCAGCGCAAGGAAGTCCAGGTCGTGGTCGGAGCAAGGTCTGCCATCTTCGCTCCGTTTACAAACATCGGCTTAATCATCATTGATGAAGAACATGAAACGAGTTATAAGCAGGAAGACCGGACACGTTATCATGCGAGAGATGTCGCCATCGAAAGGGGAAAAACTCATCAATGTCCGGTCGTTTTAGGCAGTGCTACACCAGCTCTTGAAAGTTATGCCAGAGCTGTGAAAGGCAATTATCAGCTGTTGACGATGAAGAAGCGTATGAATGAAGCGGTCATGCCGGCGGTGGATCTCGTTGATATGAGAGAGGAACTTCATAGTGGAAACCGTTCCATGTTTTCAATCGCGCTGAAAGAAAAAATCGAAGAAAGGCTTTCCCGTGGGGAGCAGGTCGTTCTTTTTCTCAATAGACGTGGCTATTCGACCTTCGTCATGTGCAGGGACTGCGGTCACGTGAGTGAGTGCCCGCACTGTGACATTGCACTCACATATCATAAGAGGCAGAATCGCCTGAAATGCCACTATTGTTCCCATGAAGAACCAATGCCGACAGAGTGTCCGGAATGTGAGAGCAAAACCATCCGCTATTTCGGTACAGGGACACAAAAAGTGGAAGAGGCGCTTCAGGAGTTGATCCCGGAAGCTCGTGTGATTCGCATGGACGTTGATACAACGAGAAGAAAAGGAGCCCACGAACGGCTGCTTAAAAAGTTCGGAGAAGGACAAGCGGATATCCTACTCGGCACGCAGATGATCGCTAAAGGTCTGGACTTTGGAAACGTGACCCTTGTCGGTGTTCTTGCCGCCGATGCCCTCCTCAACCTGCCTGATTTTCGTGCATCAGAAAAAACATTCCAATTGCTCACCCAGGTAAGCGGAAGGGCAGGCAGACATGAGAAGCCCGGAGAAGTCGTCGTCCAAACCTATACACCGGAACATTACAGTATTGAGCTTGCCAGCCAATATGATTACGAACAATTCTTCAATGAAGAAATGAAATTGAGGAAAGCTTTCCGCTATCCGCCATATTTCTTCTTGACACTTTTTACAATTTCACACCCCAACCAATTGAAAGTGCAGGAAGTGACACAGAAAATCACCATGTTCATGCAGCAGAAGCTTTCCGACCAATCTTATGTCCTCGGGCCTACTCCTTCTGCGCTCACCAGGATCAATAATAGATATCGCTATCAATGCATGATAAAATACAAGAAGGAACCTGAGCAGCGAAAGTTCGTTGAACGGATATTGCACTATTACGAAGATGAAATGAAACAAGAAAATGGTTTGCAGATCACGGTGGATTTCCAACCGTATCAGCTGATGTAAGCAAGAAGGGAGCAACAAAGTCATGACACGAATCGCATTTATGGGGACACCGGATTTCGCCGTACCTGTCCTTGACCGCATCATTGAAGAGGGGTATGAGGTTGTCCTCGTTATTACACAACCGGACCGACCGAAAGGGAGAAAGAAAACGATGACCCCTCCTCCAGTCAAAGTAGCGGCGGAAAAACACGGGATCCCAGTATTTCAACCAGAAAAAATCAAAGAAGAATATCAAGAAGTTCTTGCTTACGATCCCGACTTGATCGTAACCGCTGCCTTCGGACAAATTTTACCGGAAGCTTTACTCAAAGAGCCGAAACATGGCTGTATTAATGTCCATGCATCCTTACTGCCTGAATTCCGAGGCGGTGCACCCATCCATTACAGCATTCTTGAAGGAAAGAAAGAGACAGGAGTCACCATCATGTATATGTTCAAACGTCTCGATGCAGGAGATATGCTTTCTAAAGTGACGGTGCCGATCGAAGACGATGATCATGTAGGAACGCTTCATGATAAACTCTCTGTTGCCGGAGCGGACTTGTTGGCGGACACGCTACCGAAGTTATTGAGCGGAGATATCACGCCGGAAGAGCAGGATGAATCCAAAGTAACTTTTGCTTCCAATATTAAAAGGGAACAGGAGCTTATCGATTGGGGCAGGGATCAACAAACGGTTTATAATCATGTACGTGGACTTCATCCATGGCCGGTCGCTTACACGTATTGGAACGGCAAGCCTATGAAAGTCTGGTGGATTGAAAAAGTGGAAGATACCTTTGAGGCAGCCCCTGGGACAGTTGTAAGAATCGATGAAGACGGTTTTCTTGTCACAACAGGCGGAAATAAAGCCGTAAAAGTCGTTTCCCTTCAACCTTCTGGAAAGAAAAAGATGGACGGGCAGGCGTTTATTAATGGAGCTGGTCAGTCCTTGCAGGTCGGCGAACGCCTGGGTGAGACGGATGACTAAGTATGCATTAAGAGAGTCAGCCCTTGATCTTCTTACCCGAATTGGAGAACAGGGCGGATTCAGTCACGTTTTATTAGACCGGGAAATTTCTAAGCAAAAACTTTCCCGCCAGGATGGTGCACTGTTAACTGAAATCGTATACGGAACCCTTCAACGCAGGGATTTGATCCACTATTCCATCCAGCCTTATATTGCCAAGCAGAAGAAAATAAAGCCATGGGTCCGTTGGCTGCTTTATATGTCTGTATACCAGATGATCTTTCTTGAAAGAGTGCCGGATCACGCCATCATCCATGAAGCCGTGGAAATCTCCAAGAAGCGCGGACATAAAGGGATTTCTTCATTTATGAACGGAGTGCTTCGGAACGTCCAGCGCAAAGGAGTCCAGAGCCTGGATAAAATTGAAGACCCTGTGGAGCGAATGGCGACTGAAACCAGTCATCCTCAATGGCTCGTGAATCGCTGGGTCGAACAGTACGGATTTGAAACGACAAAAGCGATGTGTGAAGCGAACAATCAACACCTTCCTATGTCGCTGAGAGTCCAGCCGCTCAGAATTTCGCGTGAAGAGGCGATGAGGCAGCTGCAGGAAGATGGATTTAAAGTGGAAGAGAGTACTCTCTCCCCTCAAGGCTTCCTTGTACATGAAGGAGCGATTCTCTCCCATTCTCTTTTCAAAGAAGGGTATGTGACAGTTCAAGACCAGAGTTCCATGCTTGTAGCTGAAATGATGGATCTTGAAAAGGGATTGACGGTGCTGGATGCCTGCAGTGCCCCTGGAGGTAAAACGACGCATATCGCTGAAAAGATGGAAGATGAAGGGGAAGTCGTTGCTTACGACCTTCACGATAAAAAGGCGAAGCTCGTAAGCAAAAAGGCTGAACAGCTTCAACTTACCTCGATTACAGCAGGACAGGCAGATTCAAGGAAACTGAGAGAAAAACATGCAGCAGCCACGTTTGACCGTATCTTACTGGATGCCCCGTGTTCCGGCCTGGGAGTATTACGTGGCAAGCCGGACATTAAATACCATAAAAAAGAAGAAGATATTTTTTCCCTAAGAAAAATTCAGGATGATTTGTTTAGAGAAGTTGCCCTACTCTTGAAGGATGGAGGGAAGCTCCTTTATAGTACATGTACGGTCGATCGGCATGAAAATGAGGAAGCCGTCCAGCACTTCTTAGAAGAGCATCCGGACTTTGAAGTAGACCCCGAATTTTTCGAAGAGCTTCCAGAAGCTCTCAAAGGTTCACAGGGTCTTTCCGAAACAGGCCTTCAGCTTTTTCCTCAAGAATGGGATACGGATGGATTTTTCTTGACCCGATTACAGAAGAAGTGAGACACCACAGAAATGGAAAGCAAAGCCATGGGGGGATCTGCGATAGCAAAATGTTGCGATCCCTTCCCATAAAGGCAATGAGAGGGACACCACCTAAGAATGAACACCCATGTTTAATCGAAGTTATAAATATGAGGCAGGTGAGACCATGATAGGTTATTACGAGACAGATCAGGGGAAAGTCAGAATTCATAACGAGGATGCCGGCGGGGTTTTCAAAAACGACGCAGGCCAGGTTCTTGCCATCGTAGCCGACGGGATGGGCGGCCACCAGGCTGGGGATATAGCCAGCCAGATGACGACTTCACATTTACATAAAAAATGGCAGGAAGCCAAGCTCATTGAGACTCCTGATGAAGCAGAAAAATGGATTAAAGAAGCGGTCCTTTCAGCGAACAATGAGATTAAAACCTATGCGAATGAACATGAAGAATGTGCAGGGATGGGAACGACTGTCGTTGTTGCGTTGTGTACAGGAGAATTTGCAACAATCGGGCACATTGGAGACAGCCGTTGTTATTTTGCTAATGCCTATGGCTTCAAAGTGATTACAGAGGACCATTCCCTCGTGAACGAACTTGTGCGATCAGGTCAGATTACCGAAGAGCAGGCTGAGCATCATCCTAGAAAAAACGTATTATTAAAGGCGCTTGGGACTGAATTTGATTTGACAGCCGATGTGAAAACGATGGGATTCGAAGAGGATGACCGGCTCCTTTTATGCACAGACGGGTTAACAAATAAGGTTAGCGATGAAGAATTAAGTGAATTGAAAACATTTGAAGGGGAATGGTCGTCGTTTACGCAACAGATGATCGACCTAGCGAATGAGCGTGGAGGGGAAGATAACATTACGCTTGCAGTCGTGCATCATGATCCTTCTTCCGACGAGAAAGAAGGTGCGGAATAATGTTGAATAACCGTCTCCTTAATGACCGTTATCGTGTACAAGAGATGATCGGTGGCGGCGGTATGGCGAATGTCTACCTTGCTTACGATACGATTCTAGACAGGGATGTCGCCATTAAAGTATTGCGACTGGAACACGGGAATGATGAGGAGTTTATTGCCCGCTTTCATAGAGAAGCCCAATCAGCTACGAGTCTCTCTCATCCGAATATCGTCAACATTTATGATGTTGGAGAAGAAGACGACATTTATTTTATGGTGATGGAGTATGTAGATGGGATGACGTTAAAGCAGTATATTCAACAGCACAGCCCGATCGATGTATCTGAAGCGGTGGATATTATGAAACAGATTGCATCAGCGATTGCGCATGCGCATGACAATGGAATCGTTCATAGGGATATCAAACCTCAGAACATCCTCATCGATCATTACGGTCACGTGAAAGTGACGGATTTCGGAATTGCCATGGCTCTCAGTGCGACTTCGTTGACTCAGACCAACTCTGTGCTTGGTTCTGTTCATTATCTATCTCCGGAACAAGCGCGGGGAGGGATGGCGACCAAAAAATCCGACGTCTATTCACTGGGGATTGTTTTTTTCGAATTACTGACGGGAAGGCTTCCTTTTTCAGGGGAATCTCCTGTCTCGATTGCTTTGAAGCATCTTCAGCATGAAACGCCTTCTTTGAAAAGGTGGAATGCCGACCTGCCTCAAAGTGTCGAAAATATCGTCTTGAAGTCGACGGCCAAAGATCCTTTTCACCGGTATGAATCGGTATTGGAAATGGAACATGAGATTGAAACCTCTCTCGAGCCTTATCGGGCAGATGAACCTGTGTTCACATTACCTGATGATGGAGATGAAGAAAAAACAAAAGCCATCCCTGTCATCACAAATGAAGCCTATGGGGACTCTCCCAATGAAGATACGATTATTAATACCAGTGATCATAACCCTGTCACTACAGCCCCGACATCGCCGACAAAAACTTATAAAGAAACAACTCCTGCAGATACACCGAGTGCTGATAAAAAGCAAAAGAAGAAGCGGAAAGTATGGCTGTGGATCCTTACCGTTATTATATTGTTATTGATCGGGGGACTAGTGGCATTATTCACGATCCCCGGAATCATTCAGCCAGCCGATGTGGAAATCCCTGATCTTGCAGGCGAAGAGTATGAAACGGCTTATAGTGAACTCAGTGATTTAAACTTGGTTGTAAAAAGAGAAACACGTTTTTCTGATGAAGTGGAAGAAGGCGATGTCATCGAAACGGATCCTGAAGCGGGAATGACTGTCAAAGAAGGTTCAGAGATTACCGTTTATCTCAGCAACGGAAAAGAGCGGGTGGATTTCCCGGATTATACGGGCAAAGATTACGAACAAGTAAAAGAAGAGTTGGAAAGTAAGGGATACAGTGGAATCGATTTAATTGAACAGACAAGTGAGGAACAACCAGCAGGAGAAATTATTGCTCATGTGAGTCCAAGCCCTGGCACGAGTGTCATTCCAGATGAGACGACAGTTACCTTTCGTGTAAGTTCTGGAGTTGCTACAGTGCAACTTGCGAGTTTAGTGGAAGCAAATGAGAAGTTTGCCACAGATTACTTAGATAGAAACAACTTAAACGTTGAAGTGACCCGTCAAAATTCTGATGAGGTAAGGGAAGGATATGTGATTCGTCAAGATCCAGTTGCTGAAACGGAGGTAGAGCAAGAATCTACCGTAAACTTAGTAATTTCTAAAGGACCTGAGCAAAAGCCTCCTAGAGATGAGACCGTTTCTATTGAAGTTCCTTATGAACCAAAGAACAATGAGGAAGAAGGACAAGGGGATGGGGAGCAAGAAGGAGAACAGGCAGAACCCGAGGGTCAGGAAGTATTGATTTATGTGAACGATGCAAAACGAGACGGGAACACACCGGTGATCAGTGAAACGATTAGTGAGACGAAAACCTACGAAATCACTCTTACTATTGAACCTGGTGAATCAGCAACCTATCGAGTAATGAGAGACGGACAAGTCTTCAAAGAAGAGGAAGTATCGTATTAAGAGGTGAAAACATGCCAGTAGGAAAAATTATTAAGTCATTGAGCGGGTTCTATTATGTCCTTTGTGAAGGAGAGGTCTACCAATGTCGGGGAAGGGGGAATTTCCGTAAAAAGAAAGTCACTCCTTTAGTTGGTGATCTCGTAGAATTCAAGGCGGAAAATAAGGAAGAAGGATATATCTTATCCATTGAAAACAGAAAGAATGAGTTGGTAAGGCCTCCGATATCGAATGTTGATCAGGCGTTAATCGTCACTTCTGCCGTGCACCCGGATTTCAATGCTTTGTTACTGGACCGCTTCCTCGTACTTGTGGAAGAAAAGAGGATTGAGCCTTTTATTGTCATTTCCAAGGTAGATCAACTAGATGCCCCACAAATGGAAGTGATGGAAAGCTACAAAATGCTGTATGAAAAAATCGGCTATCCTGTCATTTTATCTGCTGTAGAAGATACGGAATCTATGGACCAAATCGAATCTCACCTAGCTGGCCGCACAACGGTGATTGCTGGCCAGTCCGGCGTCGGCAAATCGTCCCTGCTTAATTCCATTGACCCTAGACTTTCCATTGATACGGATGAAATCTCAGAGAGTTTAGGCCGAGGGAAACATACGACACGACACGTAGAACTCTATGAAATTGCGGGTGGCCTTGTGGCGGATACCCCTAGCTTTAGTTCATTGGAGTTCGGAGAATTGGAACTTGACCAACTGCCGGAGTGTTTTCCCGAGTTTGTAGAAGTGCAGAACGACTGTAAATTCCGTGGGTGTCTGCACCATAAAGAACCCAAGTGCGCGGTGAAATCAGCCGTGGAGGCAGGGGAGATTTCCGAACAGCGATATGAGCATTACTTACAATTTTTAAATGAAATACAGAACAGAAAGCCGAGGTATTAATCATGACTAAAATTGCACCATCTATTCTAGCTTCTGATTTTTCAAAACTTGGAGAAGAAATCCAGGATGTCGAGCGAGGGGGAGCGGATTATATCCACGTGGATGTCATGGATGGACATTTCGTTCCTAACATTACAATCGGTCCATTAATTGTGGACCATATCCGTCCGGTAACCGACTTGCCTCTGGATGTCCACTTGATGATTGAGAATCCAGATCAATACATTGAAGCTTTCGCCAAAGCGGGATCTGATATCATCACCGTTCATCAGGAAGCATGTCCTCATCTCCATAGAACCATTCAATTGATCAAGAGCCATGGGGTAAAAGCTGGGGTCGTGATCAACCCGGCTACTCCAGCAGAAACGATCCGACCGATTCTACAGGATGTCGACCTTGTCCTATTGATGACGGTTAACCCAGGGTTCGGGGGACAATCGTTCATCCAGTCGGTCGTACCGAAAATTGAACAAATCTCTCAGTGGAGGGAAGAAGAAGGGCTTTCCTTCGAAATTGAGATTGATGGTGGAGTGAAAACAGAAACGGCTAAACTTTGTACAGCTGCAGGAGCTGATGTACTCGTTGCCGGTAGTGCCATCTTCAATCAAGAAGATCGTAAAAAAGCGATTGAAGAAATTAGACAAGCGGCACAATAAATTGAAAAACTCAAAGGATCCCGATCCTTTGAGTTTTTTTATTCCCTTTTTTTATTGGCATCCAGTAGAGAAATAAGTTACATTTTACAATAGAAGAAACCGTCCTATTTTAGTATATAGCAGGATTGTGGAAGACTCAGTTTGGATATGCTCTCGGGGTTCGTTACCCGGAATGAGCGGCAGGGGCGGTTGGGAAGCTACTCACTTTCCTGTGGGGGGAGTGCCGAGCTTCCTCGGGCTGATGCCCTGCGGGATCTCGCCTATCTCCTTTCTCCCACGGGAGTCTCGCAGCTTCCCAACCGCCCCTTTCGATGTAGGAGAGAAACGAACCCCTTCACTGCGTCAGGATGACTTTCACTATTCTGGTGTTATAAGCATAAAGCTCTCTATAGCGAGCTTTCCGCATGGAGAATAGTTTCCTTGGGAGTTGATTCCCCTCCTATTATCATGTGGTTAAAAGCAACTTATTCCGGGAGGGGTTTCGAGATACTTATATGGCAAGGGGGCGGAGGGGAATGGCGAGACTCCTGCGGGAAAAAAGTGCATGGTGAGACCCCACAGGACGCAGTCCGAGGAGGCTCACCGCGCTCCCGCGGCAAGCGAGCTATTCCCCGCAGCCTCCATCCACTCAACAAAAGTCTCGAAACTGAATCCTCAAAAATAGGGAGCTTATCCTAAACAGTGAAGGAATGTTTTTTATGGTGAAAGGTATAGGAAGGATGTTATGGATATGAAGAGAGTTATTGTTGTCGGTGGTGGACCGAAATCATACATACCGGATTTAAAAGAATATGCATGTGAAGAATGCATTTGGATCGGTGCCGATCAAGGAGCAGAAGTTCTTGTTGAGCAGGGAGTCGAACCCGACATTGCCATCGGAGATTTTGACTCCGTATCTGAACGGTCTCTGGCTGAAATAAAGAAGAGATCCAAACGAGTTCTTGTTTATCCAGACGAAAAAGATGAAACAGACTTGGAATTAGCTATAAATGAAGCACTCCGATTGAAGGCAGGGCATATTCTATTATTCGGAGTGACCGGTGGTCGAATCGATCATTCTCAGGCGAACATGCAACTCCTTTATCCTCTCATGAAGGAGAAGACAAAGAGTACGATCATCGATCGGCAGAATCGTGTGGAATTAGTCCCCGCTGGTGAGCATAAGATAGAAGCGGATGAATTTTATCCGTATGTTTCTTTCTTACCGGTTACGCTTGAAGTGACGAAGATTACGCTCAAAGGATTCTATTATCCTTTGGATCAAGCTCATCTGCCATTTGGATCCACCTTGTGCATCTCGAATCGACTGATTGAAGATACAGGTACTTTTTCATTTGAGTCAGGCATACTCTTAGTAATAAGAAGTACAGACTTGCCTACTTGAGGGTAATAAGGGAGTTCGCATTAGTTCATATAGGAGGAGGGGGCTCTTTTGAAATTTTATACCATCAAACTCCCACGGTTCGTCGGGGGTTTAGTGCGCGCAGTCATAAGTACATTTAAAAAAGATTAGGACCAAATCAAAATGGAGAACTCCGGAGTACACATGGGCTGAGCTCCGGAGAGCATGACAAGTGCCCGTTTACTTATCTTAAGACAAATAAAAAAAGCACCCGGTAAGGGTGCTTTTTTTATGAGCCCGTAAGCTCGGTGTCAGCAATTATACGCGTTGTACTTTGCCGGACTTAAGTTCACGTGCTGTTACGTAAACTTTTTGAGGCTTGCCATCCACAAGGATGCGAACTTTTTGAACATTAGCTTTGAATTTACGTTTATTAGCGTTCATCGCGTGTGAACGGTGGTTACCTGAGCGTGTACCTTTACCAGATAGAACACTTCTCCGTGCCATGAAAATCCCTCCTGTTACATACATAAATCATCAGATACTTAGTAATTTTATCATATAGAAAACGTGTTTGCAATAATCTAGTCAGAATTATATCAAGAATTTTTTCTTGACAGAACTTCTGAATTGTTACACAGTATAATAGGGATATCCAGGTCATTTTCTTACTATTGAACAGAAATTCATTTCGCATTTTTGTGTTATAATAGGGTAGGATTGATGAGGATAATAAAGGAGGATCTATTATGTCTGTTGATTTAAATAACCAATATGGTCATATTACTATTAGCAATGAAGTCATTTCAACGATTGCTGGAGGAGCCGCTGTCGAGTGCTACGGCATCGTCGGTATGGCATCTAAAAATCAGATCCGTGACGGTTTATCTGAAATGCTCCGCAAAGAGAATTTTTCCAGAGGAGTCGTTGTCAGACAGGATGAAGATCGCCTCCATATAGACATGTTCATTATCGTGAGCTACGGCACGAAGATATCCGAAGTCGCTAATAATGTCCAATCACAAGTAAAATACACACTAAACAAAACAGTTGGATTGTCCGTGGATTCTGTGAATATTTTCATTCAGGGAGTTCGTGTGACAACTGAATAGATCGCGGTTGTAGTCAAAGGAGGAAGTAAGTGTGACGTTACAAAAGTTAGACGGCAAGACGCTTGCCGAAATGATCTTGCAAGGAGCTCATCATTTAAAGCAGAACTCACAAATGATCGATGCTTTGAATGTTTTCCCTGTACCGGATGGAGATACGGGGACGAATATGAATCTTTCCATGACTTCTGGAGCTGAAGAAGTACGGAACGTGGACAAGAATCATGTAGGAACAGTTGCCCAGTCTTTATCCAAAGGTCTCTTGATGGGAGCGCGTGGAAACTCAGGTGTTATTCTATCTCAAATTTTCCGAGGTTTTTCAAAGACGATTGAAGACAAAGAAGTCATCACAACCAAAGACTTCTCAGATGCTCTTCAAGGCGGTGCCAATACAGCATATAAAGCTGTCATGAAACCTGTGGAAGGAACCATTCTTACTGTAGCAAGAGAAACGGCTGAAGCATCTGTCGAGATTGCTGATAAAGAGGAAGACTTCATTCCATTTATTGAAGGAGTCGTTCAAGCAGCGAAAAAATCATTGAAGCACACACCTGAACTGCTTCCAGTATTAAAAGAAGTAGGTGTGGTAGATAGTGGTGGCCAGGGTCTTGTCACGATTTATGAAGGTTTCCTCGCCAACTTAAAAGGGGAAGAACTTCCTGATCTTGAGGATACAGTATCGATGGATGACATGGTCAGCGCTGAGCACCACAAGTTAAATCAGGACTTCATGAATACAGAAGATATAGAGTTTGGCTATTGCACAGAATTCATGGTCAAATTTGAGGAAGATAAACTTGCTGAACATCCATATGATGAAGAAGCTTTTCGAAATGAGCTCAGTGAACTGGGAGATTCTCTGCTTGTCGTCTCTGATGAAGACTTGATCAAAGTCCATGTACACGTGGAATACCCAGGTGAAGCCATGACTTTGGGGCAAAGATACGGAAGCCTTGTCAATATGAAGATCGAGAATATGCGTGAGCAGCATACGTCGATCGTTGGTGACAAAAAGAAAGCCAAGCCCAAATCAGAGGAAAAAGCAGAGTACGGAATCGTGACGGTAAGCATGGGAGACGGAATCAAAAAATTGTTTGAGAGTCTTGGAGCTACTGTTGTTATTCAGGGCGGTCAAACCATGAACCCAAGTACTCAAGATCTTTCGGAAGCGATTAAAGAAGCACATGCGAAACGTGTAATCATCTTGCCGAATAACAAGAATATCGTCATGGCTGCTGAACAAGCGGCGGAATTAGCAGATGTAGAGGTTGCTGTCATTCCATCGAAAACCATTCCTCAAGGAATGAGCGCACTTCTTGGATTCAACCCGGAAGCAGACCTTGATGCGAATAAAGAAGAAATGCTCAGCCTTATGTCTGAAGTGAAAACAGGACAAATTACGTATGCCGTCAGAGATACGCAAATTGATGGGTTGGATATCTCCAAAGGCCACTTCATGGGAATTGCCGATGGTAAAATCTCAGCTACAGACAAAAATGCTTTGACGACGGCTAAAACGTTGTTGAACCAAATGATCGATGAAGATGAAGATGAAATTCTGACTATCTTGACTGGTGAAGAAGCCGACGAAAAAGAGATCGCAGAACTTGAGTCATTCATTGAAGAAACATACGAAGATTTGGAAGTGGAAATCCACAATGGTGGACAGCCAATATACTCCTATATCTTCTCAATAGAATAAATCGTTCTGAAACGCAGCTCCTGGAGCTGCGTTTTTTTATGTTTGCTTTTGAACCATCTTGACTCGAAGGTGATTTTTTATTGAAACAAAGACGATTAAGAGATAGCCGGAGATCAGTAAAGTGTAGACAAACATTAATGTCGAATCACTGACTTGGATGGAAGATAATAAAGTCCTTGCATTAGTAAGGATAATAAAACCTCCAGCTAATACTCCAAGAATAGCAGAAGGAAGGATTTTGACAAGCCAGGCGGCAATGGGTGCTGCTATAACACCACCAATAACGAACGATGCAATGAGTAGCCAGCTGAATGAATGATGCCCTAAAAAGATTAAGAAACCAGCCGTTGCTGAAATCGTTACCAGAAATTCGCTTGTATCCACTGTTCCAATGACTTTTCTAGGAGCAATTCCCGATTGAGAAAGAAGCGCGGGAGTATTCACCGGTCCCCATCCTCCCCCGCCGACACTATCCAAAAAGCCTCCTGCTATTCCAAGTGGCAAGAGGAAACGTTTGTTTACTGACTTTTTTTCATTAACGTGAGTTTTTCTCGAGAAGCATAGAAAACGAACTACGATATAAACCCCTAGTGTGAGTAGGAATATGGATATGTACGGTCTTATGAATTCCCCTGGGATATAGCTTAAAAATGCGGCTCCTAAAAAGGCACTGATAGCTCCATGAACGGCGATCATCATGACAAGCCGTTTGTCGATATTGCCAAACTTATAGTGGGAAAATCCTGAAACAGCCGTGGTGGCAATCTGCGACATATGAATAGAAGCCGAGGCTACAGCAGGAGCAAGTCCATACGATAAGAGGATGGTTGATGAGCTGAGTCCAAACCCCATGCCAAGTGCTCCATCCATTAATTGAGCTATAAAGCCAATCAAAGTGAAAATCGTCAATTTATGCAAAATGTACCACTCCTTTTAATCATTCCATGTTTGAAAGATATTTTATTATTCCTATGTATTTACTTGGTTTTTTAATCAAAAAAATACTCCTCCGTCTGAAAGAAGGAGGAGTAACCACACCTTATCTTTCAGCCTTTTGGCTGCTGGAATGAGCACCTTTTTCAGGTTGCTGCGGGATCTTCAGACCAGTTTCCTCCCCCGACTCTTCATAAGGATTGTATGTGTAATTGAAGAATAATTCTTAAACTAACGAACATGGTTTTGTTTGTCAATCATATAGTATAAAAAGTCAGAATTTTTTTGATTTCCCTAAAAAGGCATTGACATATGATGTTTAGGAGCATATGATTTGTATCAACTTGTTTTTCAGAAAATTTCATACTTATTCTTATCTAGAGAGGTGGAGGGACTGGCCCTTTGAAGCCTCGGCAACGGATCTATACAGGTACTGTGCCAATTCCAGCAAGTGTTAGAGCTTGAGAAGATAAGGAGAATGTAGTATACGTTTATTCGTAAATGCCTTTCTTCTTATCACGGAGAAAGGCATTTTTTCTTTTTAGAAAGGAGGAGGAAATGAAACAACCATTTGTTACCTACCAATCTTTTGAAAATCCATTTAAAGGTGATCAACTGAAAGACGACGATACGAAAGGAGCGGAGGAGGTCATTCGTTGGGCCTATACTCAATATGAGGATCTTGTGTATGCCTGCAGTTTCGGAGCAGAAGGGATCGTTCTCATCGATTTGATTTCCAAGGAGAAACCAGATGCTGAAGTCGTTTTTCTAGATACAGATCTCCATTTTCAAGAAACTTATCAACTGATAGAAAAAGTGAAAAAAAGGTATCCGAAGTTAAACATAAGGATGATAAAACCTGAAATTACGCTGGAAGAACAAGCCGGGCAGTACGGTTCCGCCCTTTGGAAACGGAATCCCGATCAATGTTGTTACATCCGTAAAATTAAACCGCTCGAAGATGCCCTTAGAGGAAGAACGGCATGGATGTCGGGGCTGAGACGTGAACAATCCCCCAGCCGTCAGAAAACGAATTTCGTAAATAAGGATGAGAGATTCAAATCCATTAAGGTATGCCCCTTGATTCACTGGTCATGGGCAGACGTATGGCAATATATCCGACTAAATAGGTTGGATTACAATGAATTGCACGATCAAAATTATCCGAGTGTGGGGTGCATCCCATGTACCGCTCCTGCTGACGACGATGGGAGGACGGGAAGATGGAAAGGGTTCAATAAATCTGAATGTGGGTTACACACGACGGATTCTTTGGGAGAGGAACATTCATAAAGGAGGAATTATTATGTCAATTATAACTCCGCACGGTGGTGCGCTTGTGAACAGGTGGAAGGACACGAGACCGGAGGAGCTGCCGGAAGATATCATAGAGCTTGATTCGATGGCCCTAAGTGATGTCGGATTAATTGCGAACGGTGCTTATAGTCCCTTAAAAGGATTTTTGAATAAGGAAGACTATGAATCTGTTGTCGATACAATGAGGTTGAAAGATGGCACACCATGGAGTATACCTATTACCCTCCCGATCACAGAAGCACAGGCCCGGACGCTTGGAAACAAAGCCCGGTTGGTCAAGGACGGTGTTGTGTATGGGACGATCAGCATAACGGATCGGTTTCAACCGGATAAGGAAAAGGAAGCTCAAAGCGTATACTTAACGACAGATCCTGCGCATCCTGGGGTGAACAAATTATACAAACGAGCAGATTGGTATGCAGCAGGAGAAATCGAGGTATTTCAAAGACCTCCTTACGAACATGGAAAAACATTTTATCTGGATCCAGAAGAAACAAGAGAGCTTTTTCAAAAACTCGGGTGGAAAAAGGTTGTTGGCTTCCAAACACGGAACCCTGTCCATAGAGCTCACGAATACATCCAAAAAGCTGCGCTGGAGACGGTGGATGGATTGTTCTTAAATCCATTGGTGGGTGAGACCAAAAGCGATGACATTCCCAGTGATGTCCGGATGAAGAGCTATCAAGTTCTTCTTGATCAATATTATCCGAAAGAAAGAGTCACCTTGGCTGTTTTCAACGCGGCGATGCGGTATGCAGGCCCGCGGGAGGCAATCTTTCATGCAATCGTCAGGAAAAATTTCGGGTGCTCTCACTTCATTGTCGGCCGAGATCACGCAGGTGTAGGGGATTACTATGGTACTTACGATGCACAAAAAATCTTCAGCCACTATGAAGATGAAGAACTTGGCATCACACCACTTTTCTTTGAACACAGTTTTTATTGCAACGCTTGCGAATCGATGGCTTCACATAAAACTTGCCCGCATGACAAACAACATCACATGATCTTGTCTGGAACGAAAGTGAGAGAGCTGCTCCGTAAAGGGGAAAAGCCGCCAAAAACGTTCAGCCGCCCTGAAGTGGTGGACGTATTAATCGAAGGAATGCAGAAAGAAACAGTGGAATAGAAAGGGTGAAAACAATGAGTGGAAATCTTACCTGGCATGAGGCATCCATTGGCAGCGAAGATTATCGCAGGAAAAATGGGCATCAAAGCGGAGTGCTCTGGTTTACAGGCCTTTCCGGTTCAGGAAAATCAAGCATTGCCAATCATTTGAATAAAGCTTTGTATGAAAAAGGTATCCAAACCTATTTGCTTGATGGGGATAATGTGAGACACGGATTGAACTCAGACCTCGGGTTTTCAGAAGCAGACAGGGAGGAGAACATCAGACGAATTGGGGAGGTAGCGAAACTCTTTGCCGATAGTGGCACCATCGTTTTGACCGCGTTCATTTCTCCTTATCAAAAAGACCGTGACCTGGTAAGGGAGTCTGTTCCGGCTGGGGATTTTATTGAAATTTATGTCGACTGTCCTTTGGAAGAGTGTGAAAACCGAGATCCCAAGGGCCTCTATAAGAAAGCTAGAAATGGAGAGATCAAAGAATTTACAGGCATTGATGCTCCTTATGAAAAACCGCTTCAACCGGAACTTTTGCTCGATTCGAAAACGTATGATGCTGAAAACTGTGCAGAACAAGTACTCAAGTTCTTACAAGATAAAAATTGGGTGGAATGAAAGGGGCCGGAAGATGACAAACGTGTATATTGTGGGAGCGGGGCCGGGAGATTATGACCTTATCACAGTGAAAGGCTTGAAAGCCATACAAAAGGCAGACGTCATTCTATATGATCGCCTGATCAATCAAGAGCTTCTGGATGAAGCGAAGGAAGGCGCGGAACTTATTTTTTGTGGCAAACGTCCGGACCATCATGCCCTTAGTCAAACGACAATCAATCATCTCTTGTGTAAACATGCCCTAAAAGGGAAAGTGGTTACCCGCTTGAAAGGGGGAGACCCATTCGTATTCGGACGTGGAGGAGAAGAAGCGGAAGCACTCGCTAAAAGAAGCATTTCTTATGAAATCGTGCCCGGAATCACTTCAGGCATTGCAGCCCCTGCTTATGCAGGGATTCCTGTGACTCATAGGGATTACAGTTCTTCGGTCGCGTTCATTTCAGGTGTCCATAAAAAAGACAGTGATGAAGAAGCGTATTGGGAGCGAGTCGTAAAAAGTATGGATACCTTGTGCATTTATATGGGAGTAAAGAAGCTGCCTCACATATGTGAACGACTCTTGAAATATGGAAGACCTCTTCATACACCTGTAGCTTTGGTTCAATGGGGCACAACAGAAGAGCAAAAAACAGTGACTGGTACAATCGAAGACATCGTCGAAAAATCAAGCATGATCGAGAATCCTGCGATGATCATCGTAGGTGATGTAGTCCGGTTACGAGAACGTCTGAAATGGTTTGAGTCTTCCCTGGAAGAAAACCTTAAAGACATGGCCACAGGCATTGTGTGAAAGTGGGGGTACCATGAAAGCCGTTTTATATGTCAGTCATGGCAGTAGGAAAAATCAAGCGAAAGAGGAAGCCATTCACCTGTTAACCCAAGTTCAGCGAAGGATTGATTGCGAACTGTTTCATATTTGTTTTCTTGAGTTGGCCGATCCGGATGTGTTGGAAGGCATCCGCCGACTTGTGGAAAAAGGGGCTGATAAGATCGTCATCATCCCTGTTCTGCTCTTAAGTGCCGGGCATTATTTCAAGGATATTCCCAGTGAAATGGAGAAGGCGAAAGTAATTTATCCAGACATATCAATCACCTATGGTCAAACGCTTGGGGTGCAGGAACGAATCACGGATGTACTGGTAGATCGTCTGAAAGAACTTCCTGCCGAACTCGATGAAACAACCAACGTATTACTCGTAGGAAGAGGGAGCAGGAATCCCGCTACAAAAACATCCATTGAATCCATTGCTGGCACGTTGAAAGAAAAGAGTTCGATCCCACATATCCAAACATGCTACCTGGCTGCTCTTTCCCCGCCATTTACGGAGGCGTTTGAAGAATCGCTAAGGAATTATTCTAAAACGATTGTCGTCCCTTATTTGTGGTTTACCGGCCTCCTCTTTGACTCTTTGGAAGAAAGTGTGCGGGATGCTAGAGACAACGGAGACCATGTTTATCTCGCTTCATATTTAAATGACCATCCGAATATGATCCACTCCCTGGTTGATCGAGTCAACCAGGCATTAAAAAAAGGGATGGAAGAGGAGGAGGGGGTGAGGTGATTTCGCTTTCCGTGGACTTGAAACAAAAGGATGTCATCATCATTGGAGGAGGAAAAACAGCTGAGAAAAGGGCGGAGGTTTTACAGCGTGAAGGGGCAAGGACCACAATTGTCAGTCCTGCTATCACAACTGGTCTGAAAAGGATGATAATGAATAACAAAATACAATGGGTGAACCGTCATTTTGAAAGTGGTGATGTAATCGGCGCTTTTCTTATAGTAATTGCGACAAATGACTACGAGACAAATGACAGAATCACCAAGCTTGCGGAGGATGTGCCTCTTGTGAACAGGGCGGATGGTGGAAATGGTGGGAACCTTCATATTCCTGCCCAATTTTCCAGGGGAAAACTTAACATCTCTGTTACCACACAAGGGGCAAGCCCTAAGTTGGCCCGCCGTTTGCGGGAAGAATGGGAAGAACGGTTTCCGCCTGCCTATAAGGAGTATATGGATTTCTTATACGAGTGCAGGCAAATAGTGAAGGCCTCTCCTATGTCTAAAGCGGAAAAAGACATGTATCTGGAAAAAATGCTAGATCCCTCTTACTTAGAACGGGAACAACAGTGGATCCTCAAGGGAGAAATACATAAAAAAGGAGGAGGAATCATTTGTCGGGATTAAAAGGAAAAAAGATTGGCATAGCGGCAGACCGCCGCTCGGATGCGATTGAAAGACTAATTACAAACATGGGTGGGAAACCGTATGTTTTTCCACTGCAAGGGAAGCAGCTGCTGGATGAAAAAGCATCACGCCGTCATGTGGGAGACTACATTCGTCAATCGTTCAACAGGGTTATCTTAACGACAGGAATTGGGGCTCGGACACTAGGGGACGCCGCGATAAAAGTCGGAGAGGACGATAGGTTTCTTCAAAAGTTGGAAAAAGACTTTCTTGCTATTCGTGGCTCGAAAACGAAAGACTGGTTAAAAGCCCATGATTTATTCCCTGATGTCCTATCTGCAGACGGAACGATGGAAAATCTATTGAGTCAGATCCCGGACGTAAATCAAACAGAGCAAAAATCAATTTTTCTCCAAACCTACAATGAAGATGAAGAGTACTTGATAAGTAAATTAGAGAAGAAAGGTTACAGCGTTTACAAAGCTAACCCTTACAAGTTTCTACCGCCTGATCCTGCGATCGTGGAAGACTTAACACATCATATAACAAACGCTCAACTGGATGCGGTGGTTTTCACAAGCAAAACCCAGGTTAAAAATTTATTTATTCAAACAGACAGGTTTCAACATGTCTTGAAAGCTTTCAATCATCACGTCCAGGCTGTAGCTGTTGGGAAAGTAACCGCCCAAGCCCTGCATGACCATGGGGTCACTTCGGTCGTTCAACCTGACCGCTCGAAAATGGGTGCGATGATTGTCGAGCTTGACAAGTATTTTCAATCGGAAGTGTTGAACCAATAGCGATCACGGTGGAGGTGTCAATGTTGAATCTTGAAGTCAGGAACAGTCCTTTTGATCAAGAACAAACGGAACAATTGAACCGTTTGCTTTTGACGATGGATGATCGACAGAAAATATGGTTGAGCGGTTATTTAGCTGCCGACCTGAACTCTGCTTCCCTTGCTGTACAGGGTCAACAAGGAGAAGAAAAAGAGTCGGCTGCCCGGCAGGTAACTTTGTTGTATGGGTCACACACCGGGAACTGTCAGGCACTTGCTGAAGATTATGGAGCCCGGTTAAAAGCAAAAGGCTTTGAAACCAAAGTTTTGGATATGGATGAATACAAACCGAAAAACTTAAAAAATGAACAGGATTTATTGATTTTAACAAGTACTCATGGAGATGGAGACCCACCGGATAATGCGTTGACTTTTTATGATTTCTTATTCAGTAAAAGAGCGCAGAAGTTAGATGGAGTGAGGTATGCTGTCCTTGCTCTTGGTGATAGCTCTTATGAGTTCTTTTGTCAGACAGGGAAAGAAATCGATGAACGGTTGAAGGAACTTGGTGCTGAGCGGATTCATTCACGTATCGATTGTGACCTGGATTATGAAGAAAATGCTGAAGCATGGTGGAATGCAGTGCTTGACACATTAGGCGATACGAAGGAACATGTCTCACCACCGGTTGAACAAATCTCTGCTGTTACAGATCGACCGACGTACTCTAAAAAAAATCCATTCCAAGCCGAGGTGCTGGAGAACATCAATCTCAGCGGGCGCGGCTCCAATAAAGAGACGCGCCATTTGGAGATCGACCTAGAGGGATCGAATCTTAATTATGAGCCGGGGGATAGCCTGGGGATTTATCCGAACAATGAAGAAGCGCTAGTAGATGAGCTGATTGAGGAAATGGAGTGGGACCCTGATTTATCTGTCATTGTAAACAAAGATGGAGAAGTTCGTGCTTTACGGGAAGCTCTGACCTCTCATTACGAGATTACGGCTTTGACCATACCCTTACTACAAAAAATAGCAGTATTCACAGATCATGAAGAATTCAAACAACTGGTGGCTTCCAGGGGAAAAATGAATGCTTATATCTATGGAAGAGACCTGTTGGATGTTGTTAGGGATTATGGACCATGGAATGCGGGGGCTGAGGAGTTTGTCAGTATATTGAGGAAGATTCCGGCAAGGCTTTATTCCATTGCGAGCAGTTTCAAAGCAAACCCTGATGAAGTACATCTGACAATCGGGACAGTAAGGTACGATTCCAATGGCCGGATACGCACGGGAGTCTGTTCAGGCCAATGTGCAGAAAGGACAGAAGCGGGAGATCACCTGTCTGTTTTCGTTCAGAAAAACAACAATTTCAAGCTCCCGGACGATCCATCTCTCCCTATCATCATGATTGGATCAGGAACGGGTGTGGCGCCATATCGAGCCTTCCTTGAAGAGCGAGAAGAGAGTGAGGCGCAGGGAAGGTCCTGGCTTTTCTTCGGCGAGCAGCACTTTGTCACGGATTTTCTTTACCAAGTGGAATGGCAGCAGTGGTTAAAAAATGGGGTCTTAACAAAAATGGATGTCGCTTTCTCCAGAGATTCGAAAGAAAAAGTGTACGTCCAACACCGCTTGCTTGAGAATAGGAAAGAATTTTATCAATGGTTAGCAGCCGGGGCTTATGTCTACGTATGTGGGGATGAAAAATATATGGCCAAAGATGTCCACAACACCATTTTGCAAATTGTCAAAGAAGAAGGGAAATACAGCGACGAAGAAGCAGAGGAGTATCTGAAAGAATTGAGAAAAGCGAAGCGTTA
Source organism: Halobacillus litoralis (assembly GCF_020524085.2). Classification (NCBI taxonomy): domain Bacteria; kingdom Bacillati; phylum Bacillota; class Bacilli; order Caryophanales; family Bacillaceae; genus Halobacillus; species Halobacillus litoralis. Next base: position 3,086,817 of record NZ_CP129016.1, on the reverse strand, counting down.
CCAAAGAGACGTTTATTAAGAGGAAAAATGAAAGGAGAGGAAGGCTAGTGGCTGAAAACAAAATCTTTAGGCCAGAAGGTCCACCGGATGACATGGAGAGGATTAAAGAAGAAAGTCGTCTTTTAAGAGGTACGCTCGTGGATAGTTTTCAAGACCAGATCAGTGCGAGTATCCCCGAGGATGATACGAAACTACTGAAATTCCACGGGAGTTACATGCAGGATGATCGTGATTTGAGGAATGAGCGGAGAAAGCAGAAGTTAGAGCCCGCTTATCAATTCATGGTCCGGGTACGTCTTCCAGGGGGTGTAGCGACGCCGGGTCAATGGTTAACGATGGATTCGTTAGCGGATGAATATGGAAATGGAACCATGAAACTTACCACAAGGCAGACCTTCCAGCTCCACGGAATACTGAAGTGGAACATGAAAAACAGCATACAGGCAATGAATGAGGCGTTGTTAGATTCCATTGCTGCGTGTGGGGATGTCAATCGTAATGTCATGGCAAACGTGAATCCGGATCAATCCCCTTTTCACGCGGAAGTCTATCAGTTTGCGAAACAAATAAGTGAACATTTACTCCCTAAGACCAGAGCGTACCATGAAATCTGGCTTGATGAAGAAAAAGTGATTGATGGCCAAAAGGAAGAAGAGCCGATCTATGGCTCCCACTACCTGCCTCGGAAATTCAAAATCGGTGTCGCTGTTCCCCCTTCCAATGATGTGGACGTCTTCTCACAGGATCTCGGTTTCATATCCGTTGAAAAAAATGGGAGGCTGATCGGTTTCAATGTTGTTGTCGGTGGAGGAATGGGCATGACCCATGGGGATGAGACGACATACCCTCAACTAGGGCGCGTCATCGGTTTCTGTCCGAAAGAAAAAGGAAAAGATGTCGCTGAAAAAATCCTGACGATACAACGTGATTACGGAAACCGTTCGAATCGGAAGAACGCTCGTTTCAAATACACCGTAGATCGTCTTGGGGTGGATTGGATCTGCGAGGAATTGAACCGTAGAACAGGGTGGGAGCTGGAAGAGGCGAAACCCTATCATTTTACTCATAATGGTGATCGGTATGGATGGATGAAAGGGGAGGATGGGGATTGGCACCATACATTTTTCATCCAAAATGGACGCATTAAGGATGAGGACACCTATTTATTAAAGGAAGGATTAAGGGAAATTGCTGAACTGGGACTTGGGGAGTTCAGGCTGACCCCCAATCAGAATGTTACGCTTTCTAAGATAAAGGAAGAGAGTAAACCAGAAATAGAAGCCGTGATAGAAGAATATGGGTTATCGGAAGGAAAGCAAAATTCTGCATTAAGAAGGAATTCCATGGCCTGTGTAGCAATGCCTACTTGTGGGCTGGCCATGGCAGAATCGGAAAGGTATCTCCCTTCACTGATTGATCAAATAGAAGGAGTCTTGGATGAAGTGGGCTTGAGAAATGAAGAAATTACTATAAGAATGTCAGGTTGTCCGAACGGATGTTCACGCCCAGCCCTTGCGGAAATTGGTTTTATCGGTAAAGCTCCTGGTAAATACAACCTCTATTTAGGAGCCGGGTTTGCAGGGGATAGACTAAATAAACTGTACCGTGAAAATATTGGAGAAAGAGAAATCTTAGAAGAGTTAAAACCATTACTTGTTCATTATGCGAAGCAGCGGGAAGATGATGAAAGGTTTGGAGATTTTGTCATACGCAAAGGGTACATCCAACCGGTGGCTTCAGGTCTAGATTTTCATTCATAAATGAAATGTTCACCAAACCCAGCTCCGTGCATAAAGTGTAGGGCAGACTTTATGTAAAAAGAGGTGCAAAGGTATGGATGATAAACATAAACAACTGCCGGATTTGTTTGACAAGAGTTTTCGTGACATCGTCAAGGCGTTCGATTCGTTCTTTGACGAATCGATTAAGCACGTCCATGACTTTTTTCAACAGACCACAATCCCTGTAGAAGTGTTCGAAACAGATCGAGATGTCACTGTCGAAGCTTACCTTCCTAACGTGTCGCGGGAGCAAGTACGCATAGATCGATCTGGGAATCAGCTTCGAATCCGCGTAGATGAACGGCAACTACGAGAAGTAAAGAATGAAGAGGCACATTATTACAACCGTTCTCATTCATTAAGTCAAAGAGAACGCGTGGTAACCCTTCCCTTTGCTGTTGCGGAGACAGCAAGCAGTGCTTCCTTTAAAGGTGGCGTTCTTACGATTGTATTTCCAAAGCACAACTCTACAATCAAGGTCATAGATGTAGATGATCAATAATCTCGCACATAGAAAAAAGCGTCCAGAATTCCTGGGCGCTTTTTAGGTGATTTTCTATCCATTATTGTGTTATTAAGCTAAATGGCAGGATTGTGTAAGAATCTGTTTCAAGATGTTTGTATGTGTTTAGGGGCTCCGGGAAACCGTTCGCTTTCCATGGGGCGGGCGGTGAGCCTCCTCGGACTTCGTCCTGTGGAGTTTCACCTGTCCCACACGTCCCATAGGAGTCTCACCGTTTCCCTCCGCCCCTTGGCCATATGAGTGTCTTTAAACTACTTCTAGAATATGAAGTGATTCAGTTTAATAGGATTATAAGGTTAGAACTCTCATGCCTAGGTATTTGGATTCTGAGAGCTTGATACAGAGCGCTTTATGCTTTTATAAGTGGGATAGTGGAAGACAACCCAATTGGGTAAAGGGGTTCGTTTCTCACCTTCATAGAATGGGGGGGAGATTTGAGGCTTCTGAAATTATGTGGGGTACATATATTTAATAATGGTTTAAAAAGGGAGGAAATGTTTTAAAGGACCCGGGGGGTTTTTGAATGTATGTCGTGTGGGTTCCGTGCTATGTCCCTATCGTATATCCGAATGTTTACCGTCATTACCCTCACTGTTGCCGTTTGTATCCAGAAGTTAATGAGGACATGTTTGTCCAGTCTGCCTCCGAGATGGAAAAGTTAATGGAAGATGCCAGTAGAGTGGTAGAAAAAATCAGTAATTCTCATGATTTTGCTAATGACATGATGGGGGCTGCTCAGGAGTCAGATCAATCGAAAGTAAACACTTTGATTCGAAGTTCTGGTGTAGAATCCCCTTTTCAAGCAGAATATAACCCAGACCGGATGAAAATCCATTTGTCTGCAAGTAATCAACAGGTAGAGTGCTGTCAGTTAACTATTGTTCTAAGGTGGAGAATACAATAAACCCCGTACATCCTGGATGTACGGGGTTTATTGTATTGCTACTAAATATTAATGACCAAGCGAACGCATGATAAATTCAATGAGAAAGACCATGGCGATGAGTACGACTGGCGTAGTTAGTTCTCTTTGCTTTCCAATGGCGAACTTTACAATCGGGTAAGCGATAAATCCAAAAGCCATTCCATCAGCGATGGAGTAGGTGAATGGAATCATCACAATAATCAAGAAGGCTGGCATCGCTTCAGATAATTGATCCAGTGGAATTTCCTTAATGTTCTGTACCATCAAAGCTCCGACGATGATGAGGATCGGTGCGATAGCGGTAGATGGAACCATGGAAATCCAAGGAATCAAAAAGATGGTGCCAATGAATAAGACAGCCATCGTTAGTGCTGCTCGTCCTGACTTTCCTCCGGAGGCAATGACTGCTGCACTCTCAGCTGAAGAAACCGTCGGTGATGTACCGAGGAATCCCGTACTTAATGCCGAAAAGGCAGAGGCCTGATAGGACTTTTTGAATTTGTTTTGTTGATCCAGCATATCCAATTGTCCATGGATGAGACCCATATTCTCAAAAATGAGAACAATCGCAAGTGGGAAAACAGCCATCCAGAACCCGAAGCCGGTCACACTTGTGAAGTCCGGCATGAAAACCTAGGATTGTTCGCTGAGTGCGAGAGAATCTCCCCGTTCACCCAATACTCCTGTGAAATGAGCGATAATGGTCCCTGCAATCATCGTCACCAAGAAGTTACCAGGGACGTTTCTGGTGAAAAGGAAAATCCCAATAAACAAGGTGAGGATACTTGTGATGACAATCGCAGAAGAAGGATTGCCTAGAGTAATCAAAGAATGTTCTCCTCTTACAACAAGGCCGCCTTTTTCTAATCCGATCAACGTCAAAAACAATCCAAGACCAACTGTAATCGCATGTTTCAGGGAAGCGGGTATCGCATGTTTCAACCAGTCCCCAAGTTTGGTGAAAGCTGTGACTAGAAAGATGAGGGAGGCGACGAATACAACAGCCAGCCCTTCCTGAAAAGTCATTCCCGAACCTTCAACGATGGAGTAAGCGAATAGAGCGTTGACACCCATTCCTGGAATGAGAACCATAGGCGCATTGGCGTATATGGCCATGATCAAACAGCCGAGTGCGCTGGCAAGAATCGTTGCAATCATACCGCTCTCAAGCGGCAGACCTGCACTATGAAGGATCTGACTGTTTACGGCCACGATGTAGACGGTCGTGAAATAACCGATTAACCCAGCCAATCCTTCTTTCTTCCAGCTCACTTTTTGATGATGCTGATTGAGCATTTGAATCTCCTCTATGAAATTTATCCCTCTCCCGCCCGGTTACCGAGTAACCCACAAACGTTTATTTTACTTGTAAATGGAGAATCTATCAACCTAATTTGTTCGCTTTTTGTAAAAAATGAGGTGTAGAACAACAGTTTGTGTTAAGATATAAAAGGATTATAATATAGTAGAAAGCGTTTTCTTTCTTTATATATAGATGAAAAGGGAAGGTGATTCTCATGAAATATCGTTCAGTATTCGATATTATTGGTCCCGTCATGATTGGACCATCCAGTTCCCACACCGCTGGGGCGGCCAGAATCGGGCGTGCCGCACGCCATTTATTTGGAAGGGAACCAAAATATGCCCATATCCATTTGTATGGTTCCTTTGCGAAAACCTATAAAGGTCACGGAACAGATGTAGCTATAATTGGTGGACTGCTCGACTATGATACGTATGATGAACGCATCAGTCAATCACTTGTTACGGCTAGGAAAAATGGAATGAAGATAAGGTTTCATGAAGAGGATGCTCATACGGATCATCCCAATACAGCAAGAGTTAAAATCGGTGATGATAATGGTGAGCTCGAGTTAGTCGGAATCTCCATCGGGGGAGGGAAAGCAGAAATAACAGAGTTGAACGGTTTTGAACTTCGTTTATCTGGAAGTCACCCGGCAATCCTGCTTATTCACAATGACCGCTATGGTGCGATTGCCTCGGCAACGGCCATTTTAGCAAAAAACGAAATTAATATCGGACGCATGGAAGTATCGCGCAAAGCGCAGGGCGAACAGGCCTTGATGGTCATTGAAGTGGACCAGAATATTGATGATTCCATTCTCGATGAACTAGAGCGAGCGGATCACATTACGCAAGTAGCTAAAATATCGGACTAAAATGAAAGGAGAGGTCGCATGTTTCGAAATGTCGCTGAACTCGTAGAATTAGCAGAAAGTGAAAATATCCAAATCTCTGAAGTTATGATTCGTCAGGAGATGGAAGTGAAACAACTAACGAGGGAGCAAGTGTTCTCTCAAATGGAAAGAAACCTCGATGTTATGGAAAAAGCGATTGAGGATGGCTTGAAAGGTGTTAAATCTCACAGTGGATTGACAGGTGGAGATGCGGTACTCATCCAAAACTACATGAAAAACCATACCCCATTATCCGGAAACCTTCTTATGGATGCAGTCAGTAAAGCTGTTGCAACTAATGAAGTAAACGCAGCAATGGGAACCATCTGTGCTACTCCTACTGCAGGAAGCGCAGGTTGTGTTCCCGGAACCCTATTTGCTGTAAAAAATCAACTGAACCCTACACGTGAACAAATGGTTCGTTACTTGTTTACTTCAGGTGCCTTTGGATTTGTGGTTGCCAATAATGCTTCTATCTCCGGAGCGGCAGGAGGCTGTCAGGCAGAAGTCGGTTCAGCTGCTGGAATGGCTGCTGCTGCAATCGTTGAAATGGCTGGGGGAACTCCTTCACAATCTGCCGAAGCGATGGCTATTACTTTGAAGAACATGCTCGGACTTATTTGTGATCCGGTTGCAGGCCTGGTAGAAGTGCCGTGTGTGAAGAGGAATGCTATGGGCTCCTCCAACGCAGTTGTAGCTGCGGATATGGCTCTTGCGGGTGTGACGAGTCGAATTCCTTGTGATGAGGTTATAGATGCGATGTACAAAGTCGGACAGCGCATGCCGTCAGCGTTCAGGGAAACCGCACAAGGAGGACTTGCAGCAACACCAACAGGACGTGAATTAGAAGCCAAAGTGTACGGAATATCGTTGAAGAAAGAGTGAATGACGTGTTGCAGCAAACGATCAGTGAAGTCAAAGGAGTAGGGGACAAACTACAATCACAATTAAATGAGCTTGGACTCTTTACAGTAGAGGATCTATTATTCTATTTTCCGCACCGTTATGATTCCTATGAAGTGAAGCCTCTTACTGAACTTACGCACAATGAGAAGGCGACCATCGAAGGGGAAATCGTCTCTGAACCTGCTTTAAGTTTTTATGGCAGGAAGAAATCAAGGCTGACTTTTACCCTTCAAGTCGATCAGTTTGCGGTAAAAGCTGTCATGTTCAATCGTGCTTTTGCAAAGAAGCAATTGAATCAGGGGGACACGGTTACGGTGACAGGGAAATGGGATCAGCAAAGACTCCAAATAACGGTCAGCCAATTTAAAAAAAGGAGAGTCCAAAAGTCAGGAACCTATCCAGCCTGTGTACACGTTGAAAGAAGGGGTGAACCTCAACACATTGAGGAAAGTGATTAAAAACGCCCTTGAAGACTACAGTGAGGATATTCCCGACATTCTTCCTAAAGATCTGGCTCTTGCGTATAAGCTTCCAGAGCGTCCTCAAGCTTTGAATCAAATGCACTATCCGGAGACCAGGGTCATGCTGAAGCATGCAAAACGTCGCTTTATTTATGAAGAATTTCTTCTATTTCAATTGAAGATGCAGTTGTTAAGGAAGCATAACCGTGAATCGACATCAGGAATTGTTCAAACGTATAATAACGATCAGTTGACAGCTTTTGTTCAATCACTGCCATTCGAATTGACTTCTGCGCAGAAACGGTCCCTGGCAGAAATTTTAAACGACATGAAAAGTCCACACAGAATGAACCGTTTACTACAAGGGGATGTTGGATCAGGAAAGACAGCTGTTGCCGCGATTGCTCTTTACGCATCGATTACAGCAGGTCATCAAGGGGCTCTCATGGTTCCGACAGAAATCTTGGCAGAACAACATTACCATTCCTTGAAAGAAATGTTTGAAGGACGTGCCAGAGTTGCTTTGCTGACAGGATCTATTAAGGGGAAGCGGAGAAGAGAAATTCTTGAAGCCGTCGAGCAGGAGGAGATCGATATCTTGGTCGGCACCCATGCGCTCATTCAGGACGAGGTCGTTTTTAAAAATCTTGGCTTCGTCATCGTTGATGAACAGCACCGGTTTGGGGTTGAACAGCGCAGGTCATTACGGGATAAAGGTCTCTCCCCGGATGTCCTATTTATGACAGCAACACCTATCCCGAGAACACTCGCGATTACGGCATTCGGAGATATGGATGTAAGTGTTATTGATGAAATGCCTGCGGGAAGAAAGCCTGTAGATACGTATTGGGTTAAAGGGGAAATGACCAACCGCGTGTTGAGCTTCATCCAGAAAGAGATTGATCAGGGGCACCAGGCTTACGTCATTTGTCCATTGATCGAAGAGTCGGACCAACTTGATATTCAAAATGCTATCGACCTCTATGATCAGCTTAGCGCTGTTTTTGAACCTTCCACATCAGTCGGGTTGATGCATGGTCGCCTCCATAACGAAGAAAAAGAGAGCGTTATGCAACAGTTTGCTGCAAATGAGCTGAAAATTCTCGTATCTACAACGGTTGTCGAGGTAGGGGTGAACGTACCAAATGCAACCGTTATGGTCATTTATGATGCACAGAGGTTCGGTCTTTCTCAACTTCACCAGTTAAGAGGACGAGTAGGGCGTGGAGCCGATCAGAGTTACTGCATACTTCTTGGTGATCCAAAGGGAGACGTTGGGAAAGAACGGATGAGAATTATGACCGAAACAAATGATGGCTTCGAATTATCCGAACAAGATTTGAAGCTTCGTGGTCCTGGTGACTTTTTCGGCAAAAAACAAAGCGGTCTGCCTGAATTTAGGGTCGGTGACATGGTCCACGATTACCGAGCTCTCGAAACGGCAAGAAAAGATGCTGCTGAAATGATTATGGAGAACACGCTGGATAATGACGAACGATATCAATCACTAAAAAAAACACGTATATAGTGACCGGCACCTTCTCGGCAATGTGTTGGACTAACTACAAAGCACTCGGCATATGGGCCGGGTGTTTTTCATTTCCCGAACAAACTCTTTTAAGTGAGAAAATGGAGTGGGGTTACTATTGAGAAGAAAATAGGGAATCCTAAGCAAATCCTTGCGTAATTGAATTTGGTATTATATATTACTATTAGTACCTAGTCATAAGGTGATGACATTATGACTAAATGAACGGTGGCATATGTATGAAGAAGTCTAAAAAAGTACGTCAGGAAGAATTGAAAGCGAAAATAGACCATACCCCCTTCATTACAGACGAAGAACTAGCAAAGACATTCGGGGTCAGCATTCAGACGATAAGGCTCGATCGAATGGAACTCGGAATTCCGGAATTACGGCAAAGGATCAAGTCGGTCGCCACGCAGGAATGGAATGAAACAGTGAAAGCTTTGCCTGTGGAAGAAATCATCGGAGAAGTGGTCGACCTGGAACTGGACGACCGTGCCATTTCGATTTTGGACATCCGCCCGGAACATGTTTTTTCCAGAAACCATATCGCCAGAGGCCACTATTTATTTGCACAGGCAAACTCTCTTGCCGTCGCCTTGATCAATGATGAACTCGCGCTTACTGCGCAGTCGGAGATTACATTCACACGGCCAGTAAAGCTTGGAGAACGAGTGGTGGCCAAAGCGACGGTCAAAGGGGAAGATGAAAAGGGGCGAACACTTGTGAATGTGCATAGTTACGTAGGTAACGAAGAAGTATTTGCGGGTACGTTTGAGATGTATCGTTCGAACCAACAGAAGGAGATGGATCGAGAATGAAGCTAGCCATTGACGCTATGGGCGGTGACAACGCTCCTGAAGCGATCGTAAAAGGAGCCGTCCAGGCCGCAGACACAATTGACGGCTTGGAAATCACTCTTGTAGGTGATGAAGCACAAATCAAACCTTTTTTAACAGGGCAGTCGAATGTGTCCATATTACATACAACAGAAGTCATTACAGCAGATGATGAACCGGTAAGAGCCGTAAGGAGAAAGAAGCAGTCCTCTATGGTTCTCACTGCAACTGAAGTGAAAGAAGGACGGGCGGATGGTTGCATATCCGCTGGAAATACAGGGGCCTTGATGAGTGCAGGGTTGTTTGTCGTCGGTCGCATGAAGGGTGTGGATAGGCCTGCCCTCAGTCCAACCCTTCCAACATCAGATGGCAAAGGATTCCTTATGCTGGATGTCGGGGCGAACGTGGATGCCAAGCCTGATCACTTATTGCAATATGCAGTGATTGGAAGTATCTATGCTGAAAATGTACGCAAAATCAAACAACCGAGGGTCGGTCTTTTAAATGTCGGTACGGAAGATGGCAAAGGTAGTGACTTGACCAAAAAAGCGTTTGATCTGATGAAGGAAGCTCCAATCAATTTCGTCGGAAACGTCGAGGCTCGTGATTTACTTGAAGGTGTAGCCGATGTAGTCGTGACTGATGGGTTCACAGGTAATGTAACCTTGAAGACGATTGAAGGAACGGCAATGACGATGTTTTCGATGATCAAGCAAACATTTATGAGTAACTTTAAAACTAAAATTGCAGCTGGCTTAGCAAAAAATGATTTGCGGAATTTAAAAGCCCAACTCGATTATAGTGAATATGGCGGAGCGGGGTTATTTGGTTTGGCCGCGCCTGTTATTAAAGCACACGGCTCTTCCAATGATCAAGCTGTATTGAATGCGATCCGTCAGGCTTGCCACATGATTGAGCTTGATGTAACGAATACAATTTCCGCAACACTTTCTAAAATGAACAAAGAGGAGGATGAATCATGAAGCGAATCGCATGTGTTTTTCCTGGGCAAGGGTCTCAGGAAGTAGGAATGGGGAAGGCGATGTATGAGGCTTATCCTGCGGTGAAACAATTGTTTGATGAAGCGGATGAAGCCCTTGGTTATTCTTTGACTCGTTTAATGTTCGAAGGACCCTCAGAAGAATTAACAAAAACAGAAAATGCTCAGCCGGCATTACTATTGAATAGTATAGCCATTCAACGAGTACTACAGCAAGAAGGGGTGGCTCCTGCTATGACGGCAGGTCACAGTCTTGGAGAGTACAGTGCTTTGGTTGCAGCGGGAGCACTGGATCCAATGGAAGCTGTTCAGCTTGTTCATGTCCGTGGAAAGTTGATGGAGGAAGCATATCCAACAGGGATGGGAACGATGGCGGCTGTACTTGGTCTGTCACAAGAAGAAATAGAAGAAGTTCTGCGTGACTTTGACGGGGAGCTGGCCGTGGACCTTGCCAATATCAATTGTCCAGGTCAAATTGTCATTTCTGGTACAAAGGAAGGCGTGGAGAAGGCTTCTGAGCAATTGTCAGAGGCAGGGGCGAAGCGTGTACTTCCACTCAATGTCAGTGGTCCATTCCATTCCCGTCTTATGAAATCAGCTAGTGATGATTTTGCTGACCATTTGTCTGAAACGACCATCCATGACGCTGATGTCCCTGTGTATGCGAACGTAACGGCAGCGCCAGTGACAAATGCTGAAGAAATAGAAAAGCTTCTCGTGGAGCAACTTTACTCACCTGTAAGGTTTCAACAAATCCTTGAGGCATTTGTCGAGGAAGATGTCGAAGCTATTGTAGAAGTTGGACAAGGGAAAGTGTTGAGTGGCCTTGTTAGAAAAGTGAAACGTCGCATGAAAACGTTCAGCGTGCAAGACCCAGATTCACTGGAAACATTCATCGATTGGTATAAGGAGGAATCGTAATGTTACAAGACCAGGTGGCTCTCGTAACAGGAGCATCTCGAGGAATCGGAAAAGCTATTGCTCTTGAACTTGCTGCACAAGGAGCTAAAGTTGCCGTCAACTATGCGGGAAGCGAAGATAAAGCCGAGGCAGTTGTTCAGGAAATTCATGAACAGGGCGGTGTGGCCATCAAAATACAGGCCAATGTCTCTAATGATGAAGATGTCAAACGTATGGTAAAAACAGTCGTTGATGAATTCGGACGTCTGGATATCCTTGTCAACAATGCAGGGATTACGAAGGATAATCTTTTGATGAGAATGAAAGAAGAAGAATTTGATTCAGTGATTGATACGAACTTGAAAGGCGTTTTCCTCTGTACTAAAGGGGTGACACGTCAGATGATGAAGCAGAAATATGGACGTATCATCAATGTGGCTTCAATCGTAGGTGTTTCCGGGAATCCAGGGCAGGCGAATTACGTCGCTGCTAAAGCTGGTGTAATCGGGATGACGAAATCGAACGCTAAAGAATTGGCAGCTAGAAACATCCAGGTAAACGCGGTTGCCCCGGGATATATCGCTACAGATATGACAGATGCCCTTACAGACGAGCAGCGTGAGCAGATGCTTGCCCTGATTCCGCTGAAGCGTCTAGGAGAAGGACAGGATGTGGCACGCGTTGTGCGTTTCCTAGCTTCTGAAGATGCGGCATACATGACAGGTCAAACATTACATGTCGATGGTGGTATGGTCATGTAAAACATGGCTCTTATTAGGCGCTGATCTCTATTGAATCAAAGAGATTACGATTTCTGCTGGAAGTCGGAGCAAAACAGCCTCTTGCGCTTTTGACTACACATTACTATAATTACTGAAGGGAGGTGAGGTTCCAATGGCAGAAACATTTGATCGTGTAAAACAAATCATCGTCGATCGTCTTGATGTTGATGAGTCTAAAGTGACTATGGAAGCTTCCTTCAAAGAAGATCTAGAAGCAGACTCTCTTGATGTCGTTGAGCTTGTAATGGAGCTTGAAGACGAGTTTGATATGGAAATTTCTGATGAAGAAGCTGAAAAAATCAATACAGTAGGCGACGCTGTGAATTACATAAGCAGCCAGTCGTAATAGGATCGCTGTCCGTTTTCTTCGGGCAGCCTTTCCTATATTTTTCAAGAAATTCATTGCAAAGGACAAGGTGATTTATGGATGATTTTTCCAGTTTCCAGAAAAAGATAAACTTACAATTTAATGATATCTCGTTACTGGAACAGGCTTTTACACATTCATCATATGTGAATGAGCATCGGAAAACCGATCGGGAGGATAATGAACGGCTGGAATTCTTGGGAGATGCCGTTCTTGAACTAGGAGTCTCTCAGTATTTGTACCGGGAGTTCCCGGACATGGCTGAAGGAGAGCTTACGAAGTTCAGAGCCTCGATTGTGTGTGAAGTCTCATTAGTGGAATTTGCAAATGAGCTGAATTTCCAAGACCTGATTTTACTTGGTAAAGGAGAAGAGCTGACAGGAGGTCGCAACCGACCAGCATTGCTTGCTGATGTTTTTGAAGCGTTTATCGGAGCTCTTTATTTAGACCAGGGTTATGATGCAGTTATACAGTTCTTAAGAACGTATGTGTATCCAAAAGTGAAAAAAGGTGCTTTTTCTCATGCGATGGATTTCAAAAGTCAGCTACAAGAATTTATTCAACGGGATAAGAACAGCAAAATTGAATATGAAATCGTTGAAGAGAGAGGACCTGCACACAGCCGTGAGTTTATCGCGCATGTATTGATCCAGGATGAGATTGGCGGGATTGGTGTAGGCCGTACAAAGAAAGAAGCGGAACAAAAAGCGGCTCAGCAAGCATTGGAAAACCAAGGAGCCCATTTATAATCCGCCATTAAAAAGAATCAAAAAGAGACCGTTTTTCGGAGGAAACCTTCGAAAACGGTCTTTTTAGTAGCAATTGGTTATTTTCTGTATTGTCCAAGTTCCTGAACGAATACCTGGATTTCAGAAACACTCAGTGAACCCTTCATTTCAATAATGTCGTGAAGAGATTTGATTTCTTCATATTTGTTGAGATCGTAGTCCTCTGGGTCCATAAGGGAACGGTTCACGACCTGCAGTTTTTCTGCCATATCATTGATGATGACTTCTAAGTTTTCTTGGTTAGCTTCTTGTAAACTCAAAAATGAATCCTCCTTCAAGGCTCGTTATCTAGGCTATTACATATGATAAAGGACTTTGCCGAATTTTGAAACCCTTCATTAATATTATAGTTTGTTAAAGTGAATGGCAGGATTGTGGAAGACACGATTGCTAGGCTTTTGTTGAGTGAATCGGGGCTATGGGGAATAGCTCGCTTTCCGCGGGAGCGCGGTGAGCCTCCTCGGACTGCGTCCTGTGGGTCTCACCATGCACTTTTTTCCGCAGGAGTCTCGCCATTCCCCTCCGCCCCTTTACCAAGGAAGATTCTCGAAACTGCTACTGGAAAAATCAGCTTATATGATTGTGGGAAGTGGATGATATTAACTCTCGCCAGCGGGGATTTAGAGCGTAAATGATTGATACAAAGCTCTTTGGTCCTGCTTGGGAGGGGATAATGGGAGCCCTCCTTCTTGGTAGAGGGGTTCGTTTCTCACCTATATCGAATGGGGTGGTTGGGAAGCTGCGAGACTCCCGTGGGAGAAAGGAGATCGGCGAGATCCCGCAGGGCGTTAGCCCGAGGAAGCTCGCCACTCCCCCACAGGAAAGCGAGTTGCTTCCCAGCCACCCCTGACGCTCAACCTCGGCAACGAAACCCAAAAGCATCTAGAAATCGAGTCTTCAAGAAAAGGGAGCTTTTATGGAACAAGGAGATTTACCATGGTGTTATAAAAGTAGCTCTCGGTTCCTACCGTAGGGGCTTTCTTTATGATAAAATATATAAGTTGAGTGAATGAAAGATTTGTGAAAATACAGGAGGATGAATATGTTCCTCAAACAATTAGATACGATAGGTTTTAAATCATTTGCCGAACGTGTGACTGTTGATTTTGTTTCTGGAGTCACATCTGTCGTCGGGCCGAATGGTAGTGGAAAAAGTAATATAACGGATGCGATTCGTTGGGTATTAGGTGAACAATCAGCCCGGTCGCTCCGCGGTAGTAAAATGGAAGATATCATTTTTGCAGGTAGTGAGAGCAGGGCACCCTTGAATATGGCAGAAGTGACGTTGACTCTTGATAATACGGATCAGGCTCTGCCTTTGGATTACCATGAAGTCAGTGTGACGAGACGTGTTTACCGCTCTGGTGAAAGTGAGTTCTATATAAATAATCAGACTTGCCGTTTGAAAGATATCGTCGATCTATTCATGGACTCCGGGCTCGGCAGAGAAGCATTCTCTATCATCAGCCAAGGAAAAGTGGAAGAGATCCTCAGCTCAAAAGCAGAAGATCGCCGGTCCATTTTTGAAGAAGCCGCGGGAGTACTAAAATACAAACAGCGGAAGAAAAAAGCGGAATATAAGTTGTCGGAAACACAGGAAAATCTGAACCGTGTGGAAGATATCATATGGGAGATTGATGGTCAGCTTGAACCGTTAAAAGAGCAAGCGGCTGTTGCAAAAGATTACTTAGAGAAAAAAGATGAGCTTAAAAACGTGGAAATCTCTTTATTGATCACTCAAATACAGCAGGTTCACGGAGAATGGGAAAGAATTCTCAAAGATCTGGAAGAAGTTAAAAGCCAGGAAAACGAGTTGAGTGAGAAGATCGAGTCTGATGAGGTTTCATTGAAAAGTAAAAGGGATCATGTGGAAAGTCTGGATACTTCTATAGAAAATATGCAGGCGAAGTTGCTTGAACTAACGAGAGACCTCGAAAATCTTGAGGGGAAAAAGCAACTGATGAAAGAGCGCCATAAGCATTTTGAAGAAAACAAATCCAAATTGGAAGAAGCCTATGAAGACCTCTCTGACAAACTGGTGAATTTAAAGACGATTGCCGAAGAAGAAGCTCAAAAGTTAAAACAGATCAAAGAAAAAAGAGAACATACGAAACAAGAGTTAAACCAAACCACACAGGCGTTAAAACAGGACCTTCATTTGATCGAAGATGAGATCGAAGATTTGAAGAGTGAATATATTGAACTGCTGAATAAGCAGGCAGCTAAACGGAATGAGAAACAACTCTTAGAAAAACAGCTGGACCAAATTCACTCCAAAAAAGGCAGTCAAATTGACAAATTCAAAGATCTTAGAAGTGAACGTGCTAAGCTTGAAGAGCAGTTGACTTCTATGACAAATGAGTTGGAAAACCTGACCACACAGCGGGAAAGCCTGGAGTCTCAAGTCCAAGAGTTAAGCAAAAGATACGAAAAGAATAAACAGACGTATCAAGAGTGGCAGGAGAAGCTTTATAAAGGGTATCAATATTTGGAAAATATGCGATCGAAGAAGGAAATGCTTGAAGAGATGAAGGAAGACTTCTCAGGTTATTTCCATGGCGTTCGTGAAGTATTAAAGGCATCGCAAAAAGGCCAGTTACAGGGGATTCATGGAGCTGTGCTCGAATTGATTGATATACCTTCCCACCTTTTAACAGCGATTGAGACAGCACTTGGTGCACAGGCCCAGCATATTGTCGTGGAGGACGAACAAACCGGAAGACAAGCGATTCACTGGTTGAAATCGAACAATAAAGGAAGAGCTACCTTTCTTCCTCTTACCTCCATTCAACCTCGTTCTGTCCATGGGAGTGCATCGCTCTCACAGCAAGAAGGGTATGTAGGAGTGGCAGCAGATCTTATCCAATATGATGCGGCCCATTCAAAACCGATCCAGCACCTCCTAGGTCATATCGTCATTGCTGAAGGGTTAGAACATGCAAACCAAATTGCCCGTGTATTGAATCGAAAGTACAGGGTTGTAACACTTGATGGAGATGTCGTCAATCCTGGTGGTTCGATGTCAGGAGGAGCGAAAAAACAATCCAAACAATCTTTGTTCACAAGAGAAAAGGAATTGCAGGAACTTAGTGAGAAAATCGTCGCTTACGAGGCGAAGGCGTTGGATGTTGAGAGTAAAGTGAAAAAGCTGAAAACGACCTTAGCTGAGCAAGAAGAGGAAAAAGAACAGTGGAATGTAAAGCTCTCTGAGTTAAAGAGAGAAGAGTACGAAAAGCAGTCTGATCAAAGGGAAGTACAGTTGAAACTGGACCATTTGAATGATCAGCTTCAATTGTTTGACCAAGATCAGGCCCAGTACGATCAAGATTCTCATCACGCAGATCAGCAGTTGAACGAGCTTGACGATACCTTGCTTACCCTTGAGGGGCAACTCGTTTCTATTAATACAAAGATCGAAGAGTTGACGACAACAAAAGAACGTCAAAAAGAAGACGAGGCTAACTTGCAGGAACGCAGACAGAAGCTCCAAATACAATTAGCCGAGCAAGAGTCAGCGGTAAACAACCAAAAAGAAAAAGCGGACCGTTATCAGCAGGAGAAAGATCTTATCGAGCAGGAATTACGGGGGAACCGTGTTTCTTATCAACAGCTGATGGAAGTCAAGGAGTCGAATCAGACAGAAGATGAAATTCAGGCTCAAATAGAAAGTATGAGATCGGCAAAGGAAGAGACCACTTCGTCGATTGAAACGAAGAGAAAAGAGCGTCAAGAGCTGGCTGCGGACATTCAGCAAGCCGAACAACAATTGAAGGAACGGAAGCGCAGGCATCAAAACTTCATACAAGACTTGCAGCAAAAGGAAGTCAAGGCCAACCGGCTGGATGTAGAGCTTGAGAATATGCTTCAATACTTGCAGGAAGAGTATGTGATGACGTTTGAGAAAGCGAAGAGGGACTACCCTGGTGTAGACGATATTGATGAAGCATCGACAAAGGTCAAGCTGATCAAGCGGGCCATTGAAGAGCTTGGAACCGTAAATCTGGGTGCCATCGATGAGTATGATCGGATTAAAGAGCGTTACGAATTTTTGAAAGGGCAGCAGGATGACTTACTTGAAGCGAAGCAAACACTTCATACGGTCATCAATGAAATGGATGGTGAAATGAAGCGGAAATTCGAAGATACCTTTACGAAGATCCGTGCTGAATTCGGTGAAGTTTTCCGTACCTTGTTCGGTGGAGGGCGAGCCGATCTGCAACTCACTGACCCGGATGACATGTTAGAAACAGGGGTCGATATTGTTGCCCAGCCTCCGGGGAAGAAACTGCAAAATATGAGTTTGTTATCCGGCGGAGAACGCGCTCTGACAGCAATCGCTTTGTTATTCTCGATTTTACGCGTCAGGCCCGTCCCATTCTGTGTCCTTGATGAGGTGGAAGCGGCATTGGACGAAGCGAACGTGGATCGTTTTGCTAAGTTTTTGAAAGAATTCAGTGAGAAGACACAGTTCATTGTGATCACCCACAGAAAAGGGACGATGGAAGAATCGGATGTTCTTTATGGGGTCACCATGCAAGAGTCAGGCGTATCTAAACTTGTATCCGTCAGACTAGAAGAAACACCGGAATTATTGGAAGCATAGGAAGGATGAGTCGATGAGTTTTTTTAAGAAACTGAAAGAAAAATTCGTGAAAGGTCCTGAGTCGGAAGAAGAAAAAGAGGAACAGCAGGTCCATGAAACAGAGGATTCTGACGATAGGGAAGATTCTCTGGAATCGGATGCACCACTCTCAGATAGTGCAGATCCAGAGGTGACAGACCTTCAGGGAGAAACAGAAATACCAGAAACGGAAGACTCCTTGGATGGAGAAGACGCAGCTGAACCAGAAGTGGAAGAAGAAGAGTCTGTAGAATCATCTGTGTTTGATGATGACGAGGAGAATGTAGTAGCTCGTGATGAATCTATGACAGAAGATGATCATCTAGAGAGCCATGAAGAGGATGAAAAAGTTTCGATTGCCTCCAAGTTTAAAATGGGTCTGGCTAAAACGAGGAATTCATTCTCGACTAAGATCAATGATCTCGTCGCACGCTACCGGACCGTTGATGAAGACTTCTTCGAAGAACTTGAAGAAGTGTTGATCTCTGCTGATGTCGGGGTTACGACCGTGATGGAAATGATTGAGGAGCTTGAGATGGAAGTGAAGCGCAGGAACGTTCAGGACCCTCAAAAAGTAAAAGAAATCATTTCCGAAAAGCTTGTAGAAATCTACTATGGTGATGACCGGGCTGAAGAGATCGAAGGGTTGAATGAAAACCCAGATGGTTTGACAGTCTACCTGTTTGTTGGTGTGAATGGGGTAGGGAAAACGACGACCATCGGTAAACTCGCCCACCGACTGAAAAGCGAAGGTAAGAACGTCACACTTGCCGCAGGAGATACGTTCCGTGCAGGTGCGATAGAACAACTGGAAGAGTGGGGCAAACGTGTTGGTGTGAATGTTACAAAGCATAGTGAAGGAAGCGACCCAGCTGCTGTCATTTACGATGGCATCCAGTCGGCAAAATCGAAGAATGCGGATGTTCTCATTTGTGATACTGCCGGGCGTCTGCAAAATAAAGTGAACCTGATGAACGAACTTTCCAAAGTGAAACGTGTGATTGAGCGTGAAGTCCCTGGTGCTCCTCATGAAGTTCTCCTTGTCCTCGATGCTACAACAGGGCAAAATGCTATGAGCCAGGCGAAAACATTCTCCGAAGCAACGGATGTATCCGGCATTGTCCTATCAAAACTGGATGGAACAGCGAAAGGCGGGATTGTTCTTGCGATTCGAAATGAATTGGAAATCCCGGTGAAACTTGTCGGCCTTGGTGAAAAAGTGACCGATCTTGAAGCCTTTGATGCTCATGCCTTTGTTTATGGACTGTTTGCAGATATGATTGAAGAGTATGAGGAAGAAGAAGAACTTTCTTAAGCCTTGACATGTAGGTACATGTTCCTTTAGTATTTATGTGTAAAGGTATTTCACTTAACAAGGAGTGCTTCAAGCATGCTTGAAAAAACGACACGAATTAATTATCTCTTTGATTTCTATCAATCGTTGTTGACTCCTAAGCAAAGAAATTACATGGAGTTATACTATCTCGAAGATTACTCTCTTGGTGAAATATCGGAAACCTTTGATGTCTCACGACAAGCGGTGTACGATAATATTCGCCGGACAGAGACGATGCTTGAAGAATATGAAAAAAAGCTTCATCTATATGGGAAGTTTGAAAAACGCCAGAAAGTGATTAAGGAGATGGAAGCTCAGTTTAAAAAAGACGAGCTGCCAGCCCCTTATGAATCATGGCTGCACGAATTACAAGAATTAGAATAGGAGGGGATCTTCGATGGCATTTGAGGGTTTATCCGACCGTTTGCAGGAAACGATCAAGAAAATCAAAGGCAAAGGGAAGGTAGACGAACAAGACGTAAAAGAGATGACCAGGGAGGTCCGTCTCGCCCTCCTTGAGGCCGATGTAAACTTTAAAGTCGTTAAAGATTTTGTGAAGCGCGTACGTGAACGTGCCGTCGGTCAGGAGGTCATGGAAAGCCTGACCCCTGGACAGCAGGTCATCAAAGTTGTTAAAGAAGAGCTCACAGAGCTAATGGGTGGCGATGAAAGTAAAATCGCTGTCGCCAAGCGTCCTCCGACGGTCATCATGATGGTCGGCTTACAGGGTGCAGGTAAAACGACGACGACCGGTAAGCTTGCGAACCTGTTGCGCAAAAGCTACAACAGGAAGCCGTTACTCGTAGGAGCCGATGTTTACCGACCAGCTGCCATCCAGCAATTACAGACACTTGGTAAACAGCTGGATATGCCTGTCCATGAGGAAGGCACCGAAGCGAATCCTGTCGATATTGCCAAAAATGCGGTTGCCAAGGCCAAAGAGGAGCACCATGATTATGTGCTCATCGATACCGCTGGCCGTTTGCATATTGATGGCGACTTGATGGGTGAATTGCAAGAGATTAAGGAAGCCGTCAACCCTGATGAAATCTTCCTTGTTGTCGATGCTATGACGGGGCAGGATGCGGTGAATGTTGCAGAGAGCTTCGATGAGCAGCTTGACGTCACCGGTGTGCTTCTCACAAAACTAGATGGAGATACCCGTGGTGGTGCTGCATTATCCATCAAAGCTGTGACAGGTAAACCGATTAAATTCGCGGGTATGGGGGAAAAGCTCGACCAGCTTGAGACCTTCCACCCCGAGCGTATGGCCTCAAGAATCCTTGGAATGGGCGACATGCTTACATTAATTGAAAAAGCACAAACGCAAGTCGATGAGAAACAGGCGAAAGAGCTGGAGTCGAAAATGCGTAATGCGTCCTTTACTTTTGAGGATTTCCTTGAACAGATGGAGCAAGTGAAGAACATGGGACCACTGGATGAAATTTTGAACATGATTCCTGGTGCGAACAAAATGAAAGGTCTTCAGAATGTGTCCTTCGATGACAAGCAGATCGTTCATGTTGAAGCGATTATCCAATCAATGACAAAAAATGAACGACAGGACCCTTCTGTGATGAATGCAAGCCGTAAGAAGCGGATTGCTAAAGGTTCAGGAACCTCTGTCTCAGAGGTCAACAGACTGTTGAAGCAGTTTGAAGAAATGAAGAAAATGATGAAACAAATGAGCAATACCAAAGGGAAAAAAGGCAAAGGAATGAAATTTCCTTTTATGTAATGGAAAAAACCTTTACACACCCTTGAAGTTCTGCTAAAATCTAAATCTGTGTGAAACATTAAAGAAATTTGGAGGTTGTTAAAAATGGCAGTAAAAATTCGCCTAAAACGTATGGGATCTAAGCGTAACCCATTTTATCGTGTAGTAGTTGCTGATTCTCGTTCTCCTCGTGATGGACGTATCATCGAGCAAATCGGAACATATAACCCAGTTGCTAACCCTGTAGAGGTTAAACTTGATGCTGAGAAAGCGATCGACTGGATGTCAAACGGCGCGAAGCCAAGCGACACTGTTCGTAACCTATTCTCTAACGAAGGCATCATGAAGCAGTTCCACGATAAGAAAAACCAATAAATCATAAAGTAGTGGTGATTCCATGAAAACCTTGATCGAAACGATCGTAACTCCGCTTGTCGATTATCCAGATGACATCGTGGTGGATGAGAAAGAAGAAGATCACAAAGTGGTTTATCATCTTACGGTCCACCCGGATGATGTAGGGAAAGTAATCGGTAAGAACGGGCGGATTGCGAAAGCGATTCGGACTGTCGTTTATGCGGCAGGTTCAGATTCTGAAAAACGAATCTATTTGGATATCATGTAAGAGAACTAATTTTATTGGTGTAAGAAGGGAGAAGGGAAACCTTTTCCCTTTTTTACTATTCTCAAGGAACGGCAGAGGGGCGGGCGAAAAGATGCAGATCATCCGAACAGTACCTGTCAAACAGATTTTGACAGAGACGAGTCGTGCGCAGATTAAGGGAAAGTTCGATGAAAGATATCAACGTCTGGACCGGGAATGCAGGCAGCTTTCCTTTGAGCAGAAAAAATTGGAACGCAAGCCCGGGGTCTCAAGACAGGAAGTGGAGCGCCGGTTTTCAAAGGAAATCGGGCGCAGAAAAGATCAACTGAAGTGGCTTGAATATCAGCGCAGACAATTGGATATCCTGCCTGATGGAAGTGAGCTTGAAACGGACGAAGTACAGGCGCTGATTGAAGTTGAAGAAGGCGATCAATGGGAAGAAGTCATTCAGGATCGAGAAATCGTCGTGGAAGACGGAAAAGTCATACGAGCGAGGTAATTGCATTCATGGAGAAACAGTTATTCAATGTTGGTAAAATTATTAACACACATGGCATCAAAGGAGAAGTGAAAGTTCATCGCGTTACAGATTTTGATGAACGTTTCGAACCAGGTCAGCTTTTGTATTGGGTAAGTGATAAAAAGGATCCGAAGCCACTCGTAATTCGAACACACCGAATTCATAAAGGTTTCGACCTTGTAAGCTTCGAAGATCATCCTACGATTAATGATGTCGAAGGATACAAGAATGGAAAGCTGATGGTATCAGAAGAGCATCAAGAAGAGCTTGGTGACCATGAATTCTATTTTTATGAAATCATCGGGTGTACCGTATTTTTAGAGTCAGGGGAAGAATTAGGTGAAATCAAAGAAATTCTTACTCCTGGCGCGAATGACGTTTGGGTTGTGAAGCGGAAAAATCAACCGGATGTTCTCATTCCGTATATCGAACCTGTCGTTAAAGAAGTGGATACGGAGCGGAAGACAATCATCATCGATCCAATAGAGGGGCTGCTAGACTAATGCATATTGATATTCTGACACTTTTTCCAGAAATGTTTGATGGTGTACTGCAGAATTCCATCATGAAGCGTGCTCAGGAACAAGGCGCCTTTTCACATCAGTATGTCAATTTCCGTGATTACACTGAAAACAAGCACAATAAAGTTGATGATTACCCTTATGGTGGAGGAGCGGGGCTTGTTCTATCCCCGCAGCCCATCTTTGACAGCATTCAGTCCATCAAAGATTCAGCGGAAAAACCTCCACGTGTCGTGCTTCTTTGCCCGCAGGGAGAACCCTACTCCCAGCAAAAAGCGGAAGAACTTTCCGAAGAAGATCATCTTGTCTTTATTTGCGGCCATTATGAAGGATATGATGAACGGATCAGACAGGAATTGGTGACCGATGAAATTTCCATCGGTGATTATGTCCTTACTGGTGGAGAGCTCGGTGCCATGGTGGTCATCGATTCTGTTGTTCGTCTTCTTCCGGGGGTTCTCGGAAATGAACAGTCGGCACCGATGGACTCTTTCTCAAACGGTTTGCTAGAGCATCCCCATTATACGAGACCGGCTGATTTTCGAGGGCGCAAAGTACCGGATGTCCTCTTATCAGGGAATCATGCCAAAATTGATGAGTGGCGTCACTATCAGTCATTGAAGCGTACTTTCGAAAGAAGACCGGATCTGCTCGAAGGAAGAGAATTATCGGCTAAAGAACAATCGTGGTTGGAAGAGTGGAAAAATAGCTGAGTATTGTTGATGTTTGTCTCTAGATATGGTATATTAAATTTTGTGCTTAAACGTACGGTTTAAGTGGAAAACGATGTTCCGCTGCCTCTTAGAAGACAAGAGCATTAGTTAAAAAGGAGTGAAAATCATGCAACAATTGATTCATGACATTACAAAAGAACAACTTCGTACGGATCACCCAGATTTCCGTCCTGGTGATACTGTAAAAGTACACGTGAAAGTTGTCGAAGGCACACGTGAACGTATCCAGGTATTCGAAGGTGTTGTCATCAAGCGTCAGAACGGCGGAATCAGCGAAACATTCACTGTTCGTAAGATTACTTACGGTACAGGTGTTGAGCGTACATTCCCAGTTCATTCTCCACGTATCGCTAAGATTGAGCGTTCTCGTCGTGGTAAAGTACGTCGTGCGAAACTTTACTACTTGCGTAACCTACGCGGTAAAGCTGCACGTATTAAAGAAATTATCTAATTTCAGTCAAAAGGAGCTTGCGATGCCAAGCTCCTTTTTTCTACTTATCTAGAGGTTTCACAAAAATAAAGTTCCCGTTTCATAGATTTCCAAGAGCCCTTAAACGCACACAAACATCACAGAACTGAGTTTTCAACCATAGGGGACTAAACGGAAATAGAAACAAGGGTAAAGAATTTTATGATATGATTTGAAAGACGAAGATAAAACATGAGAGCGTTTAGCAGCAATTGTAACCATATATTTTAAAAAAGGTTGTGCCTACTACAGCCCGTACACTATGGTTTTGCCGCTCCAGACTCCTTCATTCAAGGAAGAAGGGATAATGATGAAACAACAATGGTTGGACTGGTTGAAAGCATTTCTTATCGCCGGCGTTTTGGCTGTGATCGTAAGAGTGTTCTTGTTTGCACCGGTCGTCGTTGAAGGGCCTTCCATGTTGACCACCTTACATAGCGGGGATCACTTGATTGTCAGTAAGCTCAATTATAAGATTGGATCGCCGGAGCGTTTTGATGTTGTTGTATTTCATGCAACAGAACGTAAAGACTATATTAAACGCGTGATTGGACTTCCTGGAGATCATATTGCCTATGAAGATGATCAACTCTATGTGAATGGAGAACCTGTGGAAGAGCCATTTCTAAATGAAAGAAAACAACAATTAAGCGGAAGCCGGCCTTTGACTGATGACTTCACTTTGGAAAATTTACCAGGTGAGTACGAAGAAGTGCCTGAAGGACAATTGTTCGTACTTGGCGACAACCGCAACAACTCGACAGACAGCCGGATGCTTGGCATGATTGATCAAGACCAGATGGTAGGGGAAGCTGTTGTTTCCTACTGGCCATTAAATCGCATCCAGCTTGTGAATTAGGAGGATCTACATGACCATTCAATGGTTCCCAGGCCATATGGCCAAAGCAAAAAGGGAAGTCGCTGAGAAGCTTAAGCTCGTGGATTTTGTCATTGAACTCGTTGATGCACGTGCACCACTCTCTTCTCAGAACCCTATGCTTCATAATACTTTACAAGAAAAGCCCAAAATGATGGTGCTGATGAAAAAAGATCTCGCCGACACCCAAATCACCAGTGAATGGATTGAACATTTTAAAGAAAAAGGAATTCCGGCCGTGGAGATTGAAGCGAATCACAAACAGGATGTGCAAAAAGTTGTCCAGCTAGCGAAAGAGTTAGGCAAAGAAAAAATGGACAAACTTAAAGCGAAAGGCATCCGCCCAAGAGCTTCGCGGGCGATGATCATAGGAATCCCGAATGTAGGTAAGTCTACATTGATCAATAGACTCGCTAACAAGAAAATGGCTAAAACAGGGGATAAACCCGGCGTTACTACGAAGCAACAATGGATCAAGGTGAAGAAAGAATTCGAATTGCTTGATACACCTGGGATTCTATGGCCGAAATTTGAGGAAGAGGAAGTGGGGTATCGCTTAGCAGCGATTGGCACGATTAAAGATCAAATCCTTCCTAAAGAAGATGTAGCAGCTTATGTCCTTAATTTCCTCCATCAATCCTACCCGGATCGACTTGAAGAGAGGTTTAGTCTTGAGAATGTGGATGACATGTTGGAGGCTTTTGAGACCATCGGGAAAAAACGAGGTTGCCTCGAAAGTGGAGGCCGCATTAATTTTGAAAAAGTATCTGATATTATTTTGCAAGACTTAAGGACAGGGAAGCTCGGAATGATTACCCTTGAACGCCCTGACTCATAAACCAAAGCGCAAAGAGGCCCTTGCCCCTTGCGCTTTCTTTGTGAGGTTATTTCTTCCATTCATCTGAAGTATCATAGAGGGGTGTATGTGACAGCCACCTAAGGGACACACCTCTAAGGATGAAAAGTGATGGGGATAGAAAAACAAGTGAAATTTGATTTTAGAATGATGACAAACGTCCGATATGATAAGAAATGGAGGGTTTATGTTTCATGACCCAATTGACTGTAGCCCAGGTAAAAGAAAAACTGAATGACGATGAATTGAGCGCTCATGAGTTAGCTGTGTTTAAAGAGGATTCCAGAAAAGGTGTCCAACAGCTCATGAAACGTTACGATAAGGAGATCAAGCAAAAACAAGAGCTGAAAAGGCAGTATGAGATGATGATGACGTTTGAAGAAAATCTCTTTCACCGTGGTTTTACCGATGTAGCAGGCATAGACGAAGCTGGGCGAGGGCCGATTGCAGGTCCTGTCGTGGCAGGTGCTGTCATTTTACCTCGTGATTATTACTTAGAAGGACTGAATGATTCGAAGAAACTTTCTTTAAAAAGTCGTGAAGCCTACTTTGATCGGATCAAAGCAGATGCTGACTGGGGTATAGGGATTGTCACAAATGAAGAGATTGATCAAATCAACATCTATCAAGCAACAAAACTTGCCATGCAGAGAGCTGTCGAAAATCTTTCTGGCCAACCGGAGCATTTGCTGATTGATGCGATGGAATTGGACGCGATACGAAGTCCTCAAACAAAACTTATTAAAGGGGACGAGAGAAGTGTTTCAATCGCTGCTGCTAGTGTAATCGCCAAGGTGACGAGGGACCGGATGATGGCAGAATTAGATGAGCAGTATCCGGTTTATCAATTCCGTAATAACCAGGGATATGGAACAAAGCCACACGTGGAAGCATTAAAAGCTTATGGGCCCTCCCCAGTTCATAGAAAAACATTTGCCCCTGTAAAAGATCTGCTTTAAGAAAGGGATGGATTAGAGATGAACCATTTGATCAATAGTCTTACTCGCTTGTCTACACATTCAGCCCTGCCTGTTAAACCGAAATCAGGCCAACTGATAAAAGGGAAAGTCATACAGTCCCTACAATACAACAAATTTGTGGTGAGCATGGGCATGAAAAGTGTGGAAGCTAAGGTGAATCAACCGTTGGTCAAAGGTTCCTCCTACTTATTTCAAGTAGAACAGGTAGAACCTGATCTCGTATTACGGCCCATAACGGTTTCTGAAGAGCGTTCGGGACCATTGGGTCTATCATCGCTTTTAAAGCAAATAGGAGTACAAGAGAACAAAGACAACCTCTCACTGATGAAAGCGATCGTTGACTTGAAAGTGCCATTAGATAAAAAAGATTTAGCCCGAGTGTTCAAGTTGGTTCAGTCTTCGGCCAATCAACGAGTTTCACGTGATATATTGCTACATATGATTAGCAGGAAAATGCCCATTCAACCTTCTGTGTATTCTGCGCTATCTGCTAAATACACAGCCGAATATTCTCAAGTTTTATCAGATGTTACGCAGCAATTGGGAGAAAAATCACTTTCTGCTTCCGATGAAAAAATTAAATCTATGGTCCAGACATTGCGTGCAGAACAAAATCAAAACGCTGAAGGTATGATTCTAAAAAAAATAAAATCCGACTTAGCGAATGGATCGAGCACTACTTTTGAGCTATTTAAGAAATCCGGAATCATAGATACCAAGGATACCTATTCATCGTTCAAGCAAAATTGGTCTCGTCTAAATCCCAGTATGGAAAGATTACCATTCACTAAAGAACAAGTAGCTGCTTCTTTACAAGAGCTGTTACAAAATCAACTTCCAATATCCCCATCAGAAAATCAAACGATCAAACAATGGGCTCATACGTCGGAAAGACTGCTGTCGCTCTGGACTCAACAACCTTCAAATCCTGATTTTTCAACATTGTCTGAACAAACACGTAAACAATGGACGGAGACTTTCAAAAAAGTAGTGAACCAAAAGATATTGGAACGTTTAACCCCGTATTTTCAGGAATCCACAAAGCTTTTTATTGAAAAAGCCGTCACTCTATTAGGTAATGAGAAGAGAGATACATACCCTTTTACAAAAGCTGAATTCAAGTCTTATCATTCTGATATTCAAGATTTGTTAGGAAAACAACTTCCTCATGTACAACAAAAGCTCCTCGTTCATTTGCTGCAGTCATTAAGCCAAAACATACAGCTGTCTGACAAAGATAGAATGTGGCTCCACATGAGAACAATGATGAATGAGCTAGGATTCAATGACGAGCATGATCTTCTTTCAAGCTCCTCCAAACTGACAGATGCATCCGCCCAGACAGAAAACTCATTAAAATCGTTGCTGTTAAAGGGTTTAACTGAAGGTTCAGAGGTGAAAGCAGAGACGGCAAATCGGCTGATAAACTTAATAAATGGCACTCAACTCGCTTCCTACTCGGATAATTCCGAAACCTTACAAATAGCGCTTCAATTCCCGGGTGATTTCATTGGGGCTCTAAAGGATGTACATATGAACATGGAAGGGCGGAAAAATGACGATGGGCAGATTGATTCTGACTATTGTCATGTGATGTTCTACTTACACCTTTCTCAGCTTGAGGAAACCATCATAGACTTAAATATTGTTGAACGCCGTGTATCTATCGTCGTATATAATGAAAACCCAGAACTTGAAAAGCTTTTTCAGCCGTATCAGAAGAAGTTAGAAGAGGGTTTGGAAAACGTCGGATATAAACTGAACTCTATAAAGGCACGCGTCACGAGTGTAGTTTCAAAAACCTCTAGTGCTAACAACCAAATGGCGGTGGAAGAAGGGCTGGATATCAGAATATGAATGAAAAAAGAAAAGAAGCCATTGCATTGACCTATCAATCCGAAAAAGCGGCTGCTCCTGAGGTAGTGGCCAAAGGGAAGGGCATCATAGCTGAAAATATCCTAAAAGCCGCAGAGGAGCACCAAATACCCGTACAAGAAGACGCCACGCTCGTCGAATTGCTATCAGAGTTGAACATCAACGAACAAATCCCGGAAGATCTTTACCAAGTCGTCGCTGAAGTTTTCGCCTTCATTTACAACGTTGACCAGCAAGATAAGAAATAATTTTCCTTGAAGAATATAGCAGGATAGTGGAAGGCTCGATTTCGAAGCTTTTGTTGAGTGGATTGGGGCTACGGTGAATAACTCGCTTTCCGCGGGAGCGCGGTGAGCCTCCTCAGGCTAACGCCTTGCGGGGTCTCACCAAGCACTCTATTCCCGCAGGAGTCTCGTCATTCCCCTCCGCCCTTTGCCATAAAAGGTTCTCGGATCATTATTGGGATAATCAGTATCCACACTTAAGGAAAGTGGTTAAGTAATTGTATTCATAGCTAGCATTTAAAGCCTAAAATCTTGATGTCGTGCGCTTTACACATAAGTTGTAGTGATCGTGGAATACAAACCTTCGCGGTAGAGGGGTTCGTTTCTCTCTTACATCGAATGGGTGGTTGGGAAGGTACGAGACTCCCGTGGGAGAAGGAGATAGGCGGGATCCACGCAGGACGCAGTGCGAGGAAGCTCGGCGCACCCCACAGGAAAGTGTTCAAATGCGGAAACGCCCGGATAGACACGACTGGCATAAGCCGAGCAGCAAAGGAATGTGTTTTTTTATTCCGTTGCTGCTCGGCTTATGACGCGAGTGTCCGGGCGATGGAGCTAGATGAGTAGCTTCCCAGCCACCCCTGAGTATCAACCAGGCACCGGAAATCGGGAGAGTTTGTGAAGGAATGGAATAGAGGAAACAAGACACTACAAAACTAGTTTACATAATATTATACCTGTTAATCTAGTGAATTTTTCGACAGATATCTAGCTTAGTATGGACAATTGATAGCGTTTTTTTATACAATGTACATGCAGTGAAATTTGATGGGAGGATGAAACATGAACATTCACGAGTATCAAGGAAAAGAAATCATGCGTGATTTTGGCGTATCTGTGCCAAATGGACACGTCGCATATACCGTAGATGAAGCTGTCGAAGCAGCGAAGAAATTAGGTAGCGATGTCACAGTTGTCAAAGCGCAGATCCACGCAGGTGGCCGCGGGAAAGCCGGCGGAGTCAAAATTGCTAAAAATCTTGACGAGGTGCGTACATACGCTGACGAAATACTAGGAAAAACTCTTGTAACCCATCAGACTGGACCAGAAGGCAAAGAAGTAAAGCGCTTACTTATCGAAGAAGGTTGCGATATTAAGAGCGAATACTATGTCGGTCTTGTTCTCGATCGCGCGACAAGCCGTGTGACGATGATGGCATCTGAAGAAGGTGGAACTGAGATTGAGGAAGTCGCAGAAAAGACTCCTGAAAAAATCTTCAAAGAAGTCATCGATCCTGTAACAGGTCTCACACCATTCCAGGCGCGTCGACTTGCATTCAATATTAATATTCCGAAAGAATCTTTAGGAAAAGCGGTTAAGTTTATGCTTGGCCTTTATGAAGTTTTTGTACAAAAGGATTGCTCTGTTGCAGAAATCAATCCACTCGTTACAACAGGTGATGGGGACGTACTGGCGCTTGACTCCAAGTTGAACTTTGACGATAACGCCCTTTTCCGTCAAAAAGATATTGCTGAACTTCGTGATCTTGAAGAAGAAGATCCTAAAGAAGTAGAAGCATCTAAATATGATCTTAGTTACATCGCACTCGATGGTAACATCGGCTGTATGGTCAATGGTGCAGGTCTTGCGATGGCTACGATGGACACAATCAAACACTATAATGGAGATCCTGCTAACTTCCTGGATGTCGGAGGCGGCGCTACAACTGAAAAAGTAACCGAAGCTTTCAAGATCATCCTTTCTGATGAAAATGTCAAAGGAATCTTCGTTAACATTTTCGGTGGCATTATGAAGTGTGATGTTATCGCTGAAGGTGTGGTCGAAGCAACGAAACAAATCGGACTCACATTGCCGCTCGTTGTTCGTTTAGAAGGTACGAACGTAGATGCTGGGAAGAAAATTCTTGATGAATCAGGCTTGAACATCACTTCTGCAGATTCTATGGCAGAAGGCGCACAAAAAATCGTTGAACTAGTCAAGTAAGAAAGGCGGGGAATCAGATGAGTGTATATATTGATAAGAACACAAAAGTCATTGTTCAAGGTATTACAGGCTCCACAGCACTTTTCCATACAAAACAGATGGTTGAGTATGGGACACAAATCGTGGGCGGTGTCACACCTGGTAAAGGCGGCACCGAAGTTGAGGGAATTCCTGTATTTAATACAGTTGCGGAAGCTGTAGAAAAAACAGGAGCGAATGCTTCCGTCATTTATGTCCCTGCACCGTTTGCAGCGGATGCTATAATGGAAGCGACAGATGCAGAAATGGATCTTGCCATTTGCATTACAGAACATATCCCTGTATTGGATATGATCAAAGTAAAACGTTATATGGAAGGAAAGAAAACACGCCTCGTTGGGCCTAACTGTCCTGGAGTCATTACACCTGATGAGTGTAAAATCGGCATCATGCCTGGCTACATCCATAAAAAAGGTCATGTCGGCGTTGTTTCTCGTTCTGGTACGCTAACATACGAAGCCGTTCATCAGCTATCTGAAGCTGGAATCGGTCAATCCACAGCGGTCGGCATTGGTGGAGATCCTGTGAATGGGACCGATTTCATAGACGTATTGAAAGCTTTCAATGAAGATCCTGATACAGAAGCTGTCATCATGATTGGTGAAATCGGCGGAACAGCCGAGGAGGAAGCAGCTGAATGGGTGAAAGCGAATATGAGCAAACCGGTTGTAGGCTTTATTGGCGGCCGTACAGCTCCTCCATGAAAACGTATGGGTCATGCTGGTGCGATTATTTCTGGTGGTAAAGGGACCGCTGATGAAAAAATTCGTGTCATGAATGAATGTGGAATTCAAGTGGCTGAAACACCTTCAGTTATGGGTGAAACATTGATTCAAGTCCTGAGAGACCAGGATCTATTTGAAAAATGTAAAACACACTAAATAAATGAAGAAAGAGGCCGTATCGTTGAACAGGTACGGCCTCTAAACTATGTAAATGAGGTGCCTGATGAAAGACTGTAGAACACGCTTACTCCTCCTTCACGATTCTCCTCATATGACGAGACCTCTCCTTAGAAAATTACTGCAGGTCGATGCTTCTTTACTTTACCCCTTTTCAAATCCCCCTGCACAGTTATCCAAAGACCTATCTATTCCCCTTTTAAGAGCTCAATCCATCCTACGACATATAACGGACCCTAATATAATGAAGAAACTCGACATATATGACCAAAAATATACAATTGTAACCGTGTTCGATCACACATACCCCTTGTATTTAAAAACGATTCCAGACCCTCCTTATGTCCTTTACACGAAAGGGGATGTATCTTTATTGCATACACCGCTTTCCATCAGTGTGGTCGGCACTCGTAAGCCTTCTCCTTATGCATTTCCGGCTATGAAATCAGTCCTTGTCCCACTTATCCAGTCCGGGTTTACTATTGTGAGTGGTATGGCTCAGGGAATCGATCAGCTTGCTCACAAGTTAGCAACTGAATATAATGGAAAAACAATTGCCGTTCTCGGTTCGGGATTTCAGCATATTTATCCTAAGAACAACCCTATTTTATATAATACTTTGGCTCAAGAACATTTGGTCGTAAGTGAATATCCTCCAGACTGTGCACCGAAAAAATATCATTTCCCTGAGCGTAACCGACTGATCGCGGGATTGACCCCCAGTACCTTTGTCATCGAAGCACGACTGAAAAGCGGAACATTAATTACTGTGGATCAAGCTTTAGAACAAGGCAAAGATGTTTACGCACTACCGGGACCTGCAGGTAGGATAACGAGTGAAGGTTGTCATAAAATGATTAATGAAGGCGCAAAATTAGTTCATACGTATCATGACATTTTGGAAGATTGGTTAGAAAAATTTGAATAATCCGTTACAAAGGTGTTACATTCAAGGGTGAGATTGGACCAATTTGAGACTTTTTTGAAAAATATATGTTTGACAAACGGTTTCATTGTATTTAATAATAGGGAAGATTTATTTTATAAAAAGCAAACTCAACCAATTACATGAAAAAAAACGATGTTAGAGCGACTTTTTCTCTTTGGATATAGGACAGGTTAAGCTTCCTTTTCATTAGATAAAGTTAAACAGCAAAAGGTAAATTAAAAACGAGAATATAAAAAGAGTGTATGAAACATAAAGAGAAAACACCTCTATGGGAGGAACATATATGGCAGATTATCTGGTAATAGTAGAATCACCAGCGAAAGCAAAAACAATTGAACGGTACCTTGGAAAGAAATATAAAGTGAAAGCATCTCTTGGTCATGTGCGTGACTTGCCTAAAAGTCAAATGGGCGTGGATGTAGAGAATGAATTCAGCCCTAAGTATATAACCATCAGGGGAAAAGGTCCTGTTTTAAAAGAACTAAAGACAGCAGCCAAAAAAGCAAAAAAAGTTTATCTTGCTGCCGACCCCGACCGCGAAGGGGAAGCAATTGCCTGGCATTTAGCCCACAGCTTGGAAATTGACGATACATCAGATTGTAGAGTTGTTTTCAATGAAATCACTAAGGAAGCCATTAAAGATTCATTTAAACAACCGAGATCGATCGATTCAGACCTGGTTGATGCCCAACAGGCTCGCCGGATTCTTGACCGCCTTGTGGGATATAACATTAGCCCAATTCTTTGGAAAAAAGTTAAAAAAGGCTTAAGTGCAGGCCGTGTTCAATCAGTGGCTGTTAAAATCATTATTGATCGTGAAAATGAGATAAAAAAATTCCAGCCAGAAGAATATTGGACGATTGAAGGAGATTTCTTAAAAGATAAAGAGACATTCGAAGGTTCTTTTTATGGTGTTGATGGTAAGAAGAAGGATTTAAAAACGCAGGACGATGTCGACCAAATTCAAAAGCGGATGAAAGGGAAAGATTTCTCTGTAGATAAAGTAAACAAACGAGAGAGAAAAAGGAATCCATCTCTTCCTTTCACCACTTCTTCACTACAACAGGAAGCAGCACGTAAATTAAATTTCCGTGCGAAGAAAACGATGATGATTGCCCAACAGCTTTATGAAGGTATTGACCTTGGAGGGAAGCAAGGAACCACTGGTTTGATTACGTATATGCGTACGGATTCCACTAGACTCTCGAATTCAGCCAAAGAGGATGCTAAGCAGTACATCGAAGGTAATTTCGGGAAAGAGTTTCTTGGACAAAGTAAAGGAACTAAAAAGCAAGAAGGGGCCCAGGACGCTCACGAGGCCATTAGGCCAACGGGTGCAGACCGTGATCCAAAAGCAATGAAGAGTATATTATCCCGTGATCAATATCGTCTATACAAATTGATTTGGGACAGGTTCATTTCCAGCCAAATGGCTCCAGCAGTGTTGGATACGATGACGGTCCACCTTTATAACGAAGGTGTGGAGTTCAGAGCTACAGGTTCTGAAGTGAAATTCAAAGGTTTTATGAAGGTTTATATCGAAGGTCGGGATGATAACAAAAAAGAGAAAGACAAGCTTCTGCCTCATCTTGAAGAAGGGATGACCGTTAAAGCAGAAGAAATCAAACCGAACCAGCACTTTACACAACCTCCACCACGCTACACGGAAGCACGTCTTGTAAAGACGCTTGAGGAGCTAGGGATTGGTCGGCCGTCCACTTACGCACCCACCCTTGATACCATTCAGCGTCGCGGTTATGTTGCCCTTGATAATAAGCGTTTTATACCAACGGAGCTTGGAGAAATCGTCCTTGAACAACTACGAGAGTACTTCCCGGAAATCATCGATGTCGACTTTACGAAGGGCATGGAAGATGACCTTGATGCGATCGAGGATGGAAAAGAGGACTGGGTGAATATCATCAGTCATTTCTATGAGGGCTTTCAGCCTCGCTTAGAAAAAGCGGAAAAAGAAATGGAAGAAATTGAAATTAAAGATGAGCCTGCAGGAATTGACTGTGAAAAGTGTGGGCATGAAATGGTATATAAAATGGGAAGGTATGGAAAGTTCCTTGCCTGCTCAAATTTCCCAGACTGCCGCAATACAAAACCCATTCTTAAAAAAGTCGGAGTCACTTGTCCGAAATGTAAGGATGGAGAAGTCGTCGAACGGAAGAGTAAGAAAAACCGCAAGTTCTTTGGTTGTGAGAACTATCCTGATTGTGACTTCATCTCCTGGGATAAGCCAATTAGTAGGCCATGTCCGAAATGTGAATCTTTGCTTGTGGAGAAGAAGTCGAAGAAGGGGACACAGATTCAGTGTACCGAATGTGACTATAAAGAAGAGCCTCAATCATGATCGAGTTATAAAACCAAGGGTCTATGACTATCCTTTTAGTTGTAGACTCTTTTTCTTTTGGGTTTTATTTAACGCTGATGTTATTCATGACTAAAGGACAAGGCAGGATTGCGGAAGCCGCGATTTCGAGATGTTTGAATGAGTTTGAGGGCTGAAGGAAATGGTTCAAAACAAGTGTCTTAAAACTACAACGGGTATCCATCTTATAAAAGCGGGGTACTAAACATCCTCGTCAGGTCTTTGGATTAAAATAGCTTGGTATAGTAAACTTTACGCTTATTAGATGGGAATAGTAGAAAACAATCCCTCTTGGGGAAAGCCTTATTTCTTAGTCCTCTACAATTAACGAGTCAACATTCGCTATTTATCTCGGCACTGAATTTTCCATAATAGGGAGAGTTTATGTAAATGAGTGTTGTGTTTTAAAGGGACGCTATTTTTTGATTGACAGCAATAATGTGGGGCGCTATAATTACGCTTTGGTAAGTATACATACTTGACACTTGATCCTGCTAAAGTACGATTTCTTTAAATACTTGATTCATTAGAGTTGGAAACAATTCAGAATTTTGTTACATTTTTATTAAATGCATTGTTATGTCAATGAATGTTGTGATAAAATTTAGACGCCTTTGAGAGGTGGAAGGAATTATGCAGTCTTACAAAGAGCTTTTTATGGAATACCTTCAAATTGAGAAAAACGCTTCGCCTCTTACATTAAAACACTACGGAAGGGATTTAGAAGAATTTGAATCCTTTCTCACATCAGAAGGATTAACGATTCTGGAATGTGAATATCCTGTCATCCGAATCTTTTTATCTAAGCAATATGAAGCGCAGTACTCAAGAAGGACAGTTTCCAGAAAAATATCAAGTTTGAGAAGCTATTTCCGTTTCTTGGAACGAGAAGAAATTGTCGTTCAAAACCCATTTTTGAATGTGGTATTGCCAAAGAAGGAAAGTCCTATTCCCAACTTCTTTTATGAAGAAGAGTTGGAGAAAATTTTCACAGTGAGTGATTTGCATACGCCTTTTAGGACAGAGAAACCAGGCTCTTATCGAACTTCTCTATGGAACGGGTGTACGTGTTAGTGAATGCGTGAAAATGGAACTCCCTGACCTTTTTCATTGAACACAGCACTTGTTCATGGGAAAGGAAGTAAAGATCGTTACGTTCCTTACGGGCAGTTTGCTGCAAAAGCACTTCAGACATATATAAATGATGGCAGAAAACAATTGGCTTCTAAGAAAAATGAATCGAGTAAACGATTGTTTTTGAATGCTAAAGGTGGGCCCCTAACAGCTGATGGAATCAGGCTCATATTGAAAAAGATGGTGGAAAAGGCAGCAATGACAGTCGATATTCATCCCCATAAATTGAGGCATTCATTTGCTACCCATCTGCTAAACGAAGGAGCAGATTTGCGCTCAGTACAAGAATTGTTAGGGCATGAACGACTCTCTTCAACTCAGATCTATACACACGTATCAAAAGATCGGTTAAAAAATGTTTATATGAACAGTCATCCCCGAGCGAATAAGAGGTGAAAACAATGGAGCAGCAATTTCATGCAACAACGATCTTTGCCGTACAGCACAATGGAGAGTGTGCGATGAGCGGAGATGGCCAGGTAACATTAGGTAATCAAGTAGTGATGAAGCATAAGGCAAGAAAAGTTCGTCGACTATTTAATGATCAAGTATTAGCAGGCTTCGCTGGTTCTGTGGCCGATGCTTTTACTCTTTTTGAGAAGTTTGAAGGAAAACTGGAAAGCTATGACGGAAACTTGGCAAGAGCTTCTGTGGAACTTGCCAAAGAGTGGCGTAGTGATCGTGTTCTAAGGAAATTAGAAGCGATGTTGATTGTTATGGATAAAGAAAATATGTTTCTTGTATCGGGTACTGGGGAAGTAATAGAACCGGACGATGGTATTCTTGCTATCGGCTCAGGTGGAAACTTCGCTTTAAGTGCAGGGCGAGCTTTGAAACGTTATTCACCGGAACAATCTGCTTCTCAAATTGCTAGAGCAGCTCTTGAGGTTGCAGGAGAGATTTGTGTGTTTACCAATGATCAAATAATCCCGGAAGTTCTCGATTAAGGGGGACCATGAATGTCATTAAACTTGACTCCTAGACAAATTGTTGAAAAACTCGATCAATATATTATTGGCCAGGAAAGCGCCAAGCGATCTGTAGCCATTGCTCTTCGGAACAGATATCGTCGCATGCAGCTGACGGATGATTTGAAAGATGAAATCGTACCGAAAAATATCCTGATGATGGGTCCTACGGGAGTAGGGAAAACTGAAATTGCCCGTCGGTTGGCAAAACTAGTCGGGGCTCCTTTTGTAAAAGTGGAAGCCACGAAATTCACTGAAGTCGGATACGTTGGTCGAGATGTTGAATCTATGGTACGCGACTTGGTGGAAATGGCCGTACGTATGGTGAAGGAAGAAAAAATGGAAGCTGTGAAAGACAGAGCGGAAGAACAAGCAAACAAACGGCTTGTAAAACTACTCGTTCCTTCTAAGAAAAAGCAGTCCAATAACTTCAAAAATCCATTTGAGATGATCTTTAATCAAGGCAGTCAGCAGGAAGTGGATCCTGATGAGAAGAGTGAAGAAGCGGAAATAGAGACAAAAAGAAGCCGTATTCGTCATCAATTGGATCTTGGTGAGCTGGAAGACCGAATGGTAACCATCGAAGTGGAAGAATCTCAATCTTCCATGTTTGATATGATGCAAGGCTCCGGTATGGAACAGATGGGTATGAACATGCAGGATGCATTCAGTCAATTCATGCCGAAGAAGAAAAAGAAACGTAAACTTCCTGTTTCCGAAGCACGAAAAGTATTAACACAGGAAGAAGCAGGCAAGTTGGTGGATATGGACGAAGTCGGTCAGGATGCCGTCGCTAAAGTAGAACAGGCAGGAATGATCTTTATTGATGAGATCGATAAAGTTGCGGCGAAGGGCGATAACCAGGCGAATGTTTCCCGTGAAGGTGTACAGAGAGACATCCTTCCGATTGTCGAAGGCTCAACGGTTGTGACGAAATATGGACCAGTAGCGACTGACCATATTCTATTTGTTGCTGCGGGTGCGTTTCATATGGCTAAGCCATCGGATTTAATCCCAGAACTGCAGGGAAGGTTTCCGATTCGCGTAGAGTTGAATAAACTCAGTGTTTCAGACTTCAAGAACATTTTAACAGAGCCTTCAAATGCTCTTTTGAAACAATATAAGGCATTACTTGAAATAGAAGGTATAAAGGTTGAATTTTCTGACGATGCTATTACTAGACTCGCAGAAATCGCTCATGAAGTAAATCAGGAAACAGACAACATCGGGGCGCGGAGGTTGCATACGATTTTAGAAAAACTGCTGGAGGATTTATCCTTTGAAGCACCTGACGTTACGATGGAAACCATTGAAATCACACCACAGTATGTAGACAGCAAACTATCATCAATCGTAAAAAACAAAGATTTGAGTCGATTTATTTTATAGGGTGAACAACAAGGAGGAAATGAACATGAAACTATTAGACCGTGCACGTAAAATCAATGCAATGCTACAAAAAACAACCGGAAAATCGGTGGACTTTAATGATATGTCCGCAACGATGCGAGATGTGATTGAGGCGAATACATTCGTATTAAGCCGCCGAGGAAAGCTTTTAGGCTTTGCCATCAATCAGGAAATTGAAAATGAGCGAATGAAGGCCATGCTTTCAGAGCGTCAATTTCCGGAAGAGTACACACAAAACCTTTTCAAAATAGAAGAAACAACACCGGATATAGATATTAACAGTGAATACACAGCTTTCCCTGTAGAAAATCGTGAACTGTTTGAGAATGGACTGACGACAATCGTACCGATTATCGGTGGTGGACAGCGTCTAGGTACGCTAATTTTAAGCCGTCTAAACAGCAATTTCAATGAAGATGACCTACTTCTTGCGGAATACGGTGCTACCGTAGTTGGTATGGAAATTCTTCATGAAAAAACAGAGGAAATTGAGCAGGAAGCACGAAGCAAAGCTGTCGTACAAATGGCGATCAGCTCTCTATCCTACAGTGAACTTGAAGCGATCGAACACATTTTCGAAGAGCTGGAAGGGAACGAAGGACTGCTTGTAGCAAGTAAAATTGCCGATCGTGTTGGAATCACAAGGTCAGTGATTGTTAATGCGTTGAGAAAACTGGAAAGCGCTGGTGTCATCGAGTCCCGTTCTTTAGGTATGAAGGGAACATATATTAAAGTATTGAATAATAATTTCCTACTAGAGCTTCAAAAACTTCGTACCAATTAAGAAAAAAACGCCACTTTATATAAAAGTGGCGTTTTTTTACGTTTAAATTTATTTTCTGTGAGGATTTTTTAATTCTACTTCCCTCACGTATTTTGTTTTTAGACGGACTTGATGAATGAGTTTGCAGGGGAGTTTGAGAACCTCATATGGCAAAGGGGCTTTAACTCCTCTGGGGACCCTGGAAAGCTGAGACCTTACAGGATAAAGGCTGAGTAGGCTCAAAAGGATAAAGGAAGTTCGATTATATTCGGCATATTTGTGCCAACATCGAACCACCACAACTCGTATAAGTCCATGTGGTAAGAAAACCTTTTTCCTCTGCCGTTAAGCTAAAAGGCCCCCCCTCGACATTCATGCTTCCACAATCCTGTCATTTATTATAATGACTAGTAACCAATCCATGCATGTAACAGAGTGTTTTTTTAACAGATTTAACCTATTTTCACTATCTTATGTCGTGTTTTAAAAATATCCATAATATATTCACTATTCGACAAAAAGTTATGTAATAATGTTCATTATGGGAAAGTTTTCGACACATGGAAACAAAAGCCAAAAAGTAAGGAAATTGTCCCAGGTTCCTTTGGGGTGTTTGTAATACTCTCGTAAAAAAGTGGAATTTTGTATAGACAGAAGTACGTGAATTTTTTTACAATTATGTCTGTGAGTATAGAAAATTGTCGAATAGAGGTGGAGTAATGACTCTTTTCAGTAGTACTTTTACAAGTTTAGAGAATGCTTTAGACTATTCATCAGCGAAAAATAGAGCGATCTCTAATAATATTGCCAACGTAGATACGCCAGGGTATAAAGCAAAAGGCGTCGCTTTTAAGGATGTGTTAGATCAAGAACATTCGTTCCTGCAAGCAAAAAGGACGAATGAACGGCATTTACCCTTCAAAAATGATTCTGGTGAACCGTATCGGACTTTTACAAAAACGAATACGGTATACAATCATAATGGAAATAATGTGGACATTGATAAAGAAATGAATGATCTAGCACAAAATCAAATTCAATATCAGGCTCTGGTTGATCGTATGAGTGGGAAATTCCGTAGCCTGGAGTCCGTAATCAGAGGAGGGAATTAACGGATGAGTATTTTTCATGCTATGAATAATAGTGCTAGCGCTCTCACAGCTCAGCGCTTACGAATGGATGTGGCTTCATCGAATATGGCGAACGCTAACACAACGCGTGCCACTCTTGATGAGAACGGAGACTGGCAGCCTTATCAGCGCAAAATGGTTGTTTTCGAGCCGTCTCAAAACAATTTCAAAAGTTTTTTACATAAAGCAGCCACTGATTCATCGCAAGGAAGTGGTGTGAAAGCAACCGAAATCGTTGAAGATGATGAGCCGTTTAAACTTGTGTATAACCCGAATCATCCGGATGCGAACGAGGATGGCTATGTAGAACTACCGAATGTCGATCCTTTAAAAGAAATGGTCGATATGATGAGTGCCACTCGTTCTTATGAGGCGAATGTTACGGCCGTCAATGCATCGAAAAGTATGTTAATGAAAGCATTGGAAATCGGAAGATAAGGTAAGGAGAATTTACAATGTCAAACCATCTAGTTAACACCATCCCCTTAAGCCAACCTTCTCAAACGCAATGGAAGAAAAATGTTTCTCCAGGTGAAGCTCACGCTGCATTTGCCAGTCAGTTAAAGAATGCAATTGCAGGGGTGAACGAAGCGCAAATTTCATCTAATGATAAGACAAAGGCTCTTGCTCAAGGAGAAATCAATGATTTGCATGATGTGATGATTACTTCACAAAAGGCAAGCATCACTATGAAAACAGCTGTGGAAATGCAGAGTAAAGTCGTAGAAGCATATAAAGAAGTCATGCGTATGCAAGTGTGACTCTACTATATTTAATTCGCACTAAACCATTCGCTTAGGTCGTGCTTTTTTTGGGGGCAACTATGAAAGAAAAAATAAAAAAATATCAAGAAAGAATGACAACCTTTTGGAAAGAGCGGAAAAAATCGCAAAAGGGTTGGATGATTGGCGGAATAGCTGCTATCATTTTCATCCTTGTCCTAACAAGTGTCTTCGCTTCAAGTACGAAGATGGTCCCTTTATACAGGGATCTTACTTTACAGGAAATTGGTCAAATCAAAACGGAACTTGAAACAAGAGGGGTTACATATGAACTTGAACAGGGAGGTTCAACCATCCTTGTTCCAGACACACAGGCAGAAGGTTTGCTTGTGGATCTCGCAGCCGCCGGGCTGCCCAATAGTGGAACGATCGATTATGGTTTCTTCAGTGGTAATACTTCTTGGGGGATGACGGATAATGAGTTTGATGTCATCAAGCTGGATGCGATGCAGACTGAACTTGCAAATTTAATGAAGGGCATCACAGGCATTCAGGACGCTCAGGTCATGATTAACATGCCTGAAGAGCAGGTTTTTGTTTCTGAATCGGCGCAACCGGCTTCAGCCTCAATTGTGCTGAATGTACAGCCTGGGTATCAAATCGAAAATGGTCAAATCCAAGCTCTTTATAATTTAGCTTCCAAGTCTGTACCGAACCTGCCTAAAGATAATATCGTCATTATGGATCAAAATTTTAACTATTTTGATATAAATGAATCACCGTTAGGTAGCTCAGAAAATGCTTATACATATCAGCAGAATGTGAAAAAAGACATTGAAAGAGACATTAAGCAGCGTTTGCAACGCATGCTTGGAATGATGATCGGTCAACAAAAAGTAATCGCTACCGTAACTGCGGACATAGATTTCACAAAAGAAAACCGCGTAGAAGAACTGGTAGAACCGGTAGATCCTGAAACGATGGAAGGGCTGCCTGTAAGTGTAGAAAGAATTGAAGAGACCTACGAAGGTGGTGTGCCTGAGGGTGGTCCTGTAGGCACGGAAGAAGGGGACATACCTGAATACCCCGCTGGCACAGAAGGCTCAGGTGGCGATTACGAAATGAATCGCGAAACCATTAACAACGAGTTCAACCGCATAAAAAAGAATATCGAAGAAAGCCCATATAAGGTAAGGGACCTAGGGGATTCAAGTAGCCATCGATAATACGAAAAGTGTGGGTCCAGAGGGAGAAATCGAATACCTGACTGCTGCGGAGCAACAAACTGTTCAAGAGAGCGTACAGTCCATTGTGGATTCAATGATTACAACATCGATTAATGGCCAGTACGGAGAAATAGACACACAAGAAAAAGTATCGATTGTTTTCCAAGAGTTCAACGGAGAACCTGAGTTCCCTGATTCAGGTCAGGGCATCCCACTTTGGGCTTATGTAATAGGAGGTTTACTCCTATTTACAATTATCGTCCTTCTCATCGTTCTTACTCGCAGAAAGAGAGCTAAGGAAGATAATGACGAAGAGTACATGATGTTTGAAAAAGAGGTCCATGAATCCAAGCCTCAGGAAGTGCCTTCTATAGAAGAACGTGAAGATGAAGGAACACGTAAACGGAAACAGTTGGAAAAAATGGCGAAAGAAAAACCGGAAGATTTTGCGAAACTATTGCGATCATGGATTGCGGAAGATTAAGGAGGTCTCTGTATGGCCTTGAGAAAGTCAGTGTTGACAGGTAAGCAGAAAGCGGCTGTCCTGTTGATTTCCCTTGGGCCGGATGTCGCTGCTCAAGTGTACAAACATTTAGATGAAGAAGAGATTGAACAATTGACGTTGGAAATCTCTTCTGTTCAAAAAGTGGATAGTAAAGAAAAAGAAGAAATTCTGGACCAGTTCCATCAAATTGCTTTAGCTCAGGATTACATTTCTCAGGGGGGGATAGGTTATGCCAAAACCATTCTTGAGAAAGCGCTCGGTTCCGATGAAGCGTCTAACATCATCGGACGTCTCACTTCGTCTTTGCAGGTGAAGCCGTTTGATTTTGCTAGAAAAGCAGATGCTCACCAGATTCTGAACTTTATTCAAAACGAGCACCCACAAACGATAGCGCTCGTTCTGTCCTACCTCGACCCTGAACAGTCCGGACAGATCTTATCAGAACTTCCACAAGAACTTCAGGCAGATGTGGCTCGGAGAATTGCCACAATGGATTCGACCTCCCCTGAAGTGATCAGTCAGGTTGAACAAATTCTTGAGAAAAAGTTATCGACCACAGTAACACAGGATTATACAGAAACGGGTGGCATTCAAGCCGTTGTGGAAGTTTTGAATGGTGTCGATCGTAGTACAGAAAGAACGATTCTTGACTCCCTTGAAATACAGGATCCTGAACTGGCGGAAGAAATTAAGAAGCGGATGTTCGTCTTTGAAGATATCGTTGCTCTTGATAACCGGGCGATCCAGAGAATCATCCGTGATGTGGAAAATGATGATCTGCGTTTGTCGCTTAAAGTGTCCAGTGAAGAAGTTAAAGACATCGTATTCAGTAATATGTCTGAACGGATGGCGACCACATTTAAAGAAGAGATGGAGTTCATGGGACCCGTCAGGCTTCGGGATGTGGAGGAAGCTCAAACGAGAGTGGTTTCTACCATTCGCCGTTTAGAGGATGTTGGTGAAATTGTGATAGCAAGAGGTGGAGGAGATGACATCATTGTCTAAAGGTAGACCTTCATCAAATGGTCGAGTCATCGGCTTAAAGCCCGTTCATATTCAAGGACCGAGCGCTCAGGAAAATGAACAGGAGCAAAAAAGTCTGCAAATCAATCAAGAGCTGGAACAAGCCCAAAGAGACTTAGAAGCAGCAAAGAGTCAAAGAGAACAGTTGATTCGATCCACGGAACAAGAAATAAAGTCTCTTAAAGCTACTTGGGAAGAAGAGAGAAAAGTGATTGAAAATGAAGCCTTCCAAAAAGGGTTGAAAGAAGGTTTTCAAAAAGGTCATGAGGAGGGAATCGACGCCTTACAAACCAGACTATCCCAGGCTAACGATATCATCCAGCAAGCGAAAGCTTCGCATGACCGTACGGTTACAAATAGTGAAAGAACCATTGTAGAAGTGGCCATGAAAACAGCTGAGAAAATCCTTCATGCGAAACTTGAAGAAGAATCGACTTTGTTTATACCATTGGTCAAAAAAGTGATTGAAGAGGTTAAAGGCCAACCTGAAGTCGCTTTGTATGTTCATCCAGAAAAATACGACCTCGTCCATAAACAGTCTGACGAACTTGAACGGCTGGTCACACCATCTTCTTATCTAAGCATCTATGCACATGAAGAGTTAGAATCTAACGCCTGTATCGTGGAGTCACAGTTTGGAAGGCTTGATGGAAGTATAGATACACAGTTATCAGAACTCAGACAACAACTGCTCTCTATTGCGAATGAGGAGATGGGAAATGAATAGTCAGCGTTATTTTGATGCGATTTCCAATGCTGAATCTATGAAAAGGTATGGGAAAATTCATAGAGTTGTCGGACTCATGATTGAATCAAAAGGCCCGGAAGCCTCTGTCGGGGATTTGTGTTATATCCATACGTCTGAACAAAAAGAAAAGATTGCAGCCGAGGTCGTCGGTTTCAACAATGAAAACATCCTCTTGATGCCTTTTCGGGAAGTGAAAGAAGTTCGTCCAGGTAGCATTGTTGAGGCAACCGGTGAACCTATGCGAATTAAAGTCGGAATGGGCCTTATTGGAAAGATCCTTGATGC
This sequence comes from Halobacillus litoralis, assembly GCF_020524085.2. Taxonomy (NCBI): domain Bacteria; kingdom Bacillati; phylum Bacillota; class Bacilli; order Caryophanales; family Bacillaceae; genus Halobacillus; species Halobacillus litoralis. The sequence continues at coordinate 3,042,300 of NZ_CP129016.1, read as the reverse complement.
GACCGGGCACCCGTTAGATGGAATGTCAATGCCGCTCGGTTTAAAAGGGTATCCGACAGATCAAAACCCTCCTAATCCTCTCATGAGGCCACCGATACATGAACCCATTCAAGTCGGTGTGAGAGCTGTCGATACGATGCTGACTGTCGGAAAAGGACAGAGAGTCGGTATTTTCGCAGGGAGTGGAGTTGGTAAAAGCACATTGATGGGGATGATCGCTCGAAATAGCTCCGCCGATTTGAATGTGATCGCTCTGATCGGTGAAAGAGGGCGAGAAGTGAGAGAGTTTATTGAGAATGACCTTGGTGAAGAAGGGTTGAAAAACTCCATCCTCGTCGTTGCCACTTCAGATCAGCCTGCTCTAATGAGAGTGAAAGGTGCATACACAGCGACAGCCATTAGTGAATATTTTCGTGACCAAGGGTACAACGTCAATTTGATGATGGATTCCGTCACACGTTTTGCTATGGCTCAACGTGAAATCGGTCTCGCTACAGGCGAACCACCCACCACAAAAGGCTATACGCCATCTGTTTTTGCTCTATTACCGAAACTTTTAGAACGGACAGGGTCAAGTACTAACGGAACGATTACTGCTTTTTATACGGTTTTAGTTGACGGCGATGACTTGAATGAGCCAATTTCTGATACCGTACGGGGAATTCTCGATGGTCACTTTGTTCTCGATCGGAAACTCGCAGAGCAGGGTCACTTTCCAGCTATCAATATCTTAAGATCGATCAGCCGCGTGATGAAGCAAATTGCTGCTCCCGACCATAAAGAATCTGCTGAGAAGCTGCGCGCCCTTTTAGCTACTTACGAAGAAAATAGTGAGCTGATCCAAATTGGAGCTTACAAAAAGGGATCGAGTATGGAAATCGATCAAGCGATATCCTATCACTCTGCCATCATTCAATTTTTAAGACAAGGGATTCACGAGCCGGCAAGCTTTGAGAAGTCAGTGGAAGATTTGAGAAATCTGTTCGTTTAGGAGGCCGCTAGATATGGCTGATATTCAAACATTCCAAAGAATTAGAGATTTACGAGATCGAGAGAAGCAAAAGACCCAGAAGTTATATCAGGAAGCTGTCAATCATTTTGAAAAACATGCAGAAGAACTTTATGAATGTCTGAAGAAGAAGGAAACAGCGGAAAAACGCTTTGAGCAGGAAATGAAATACCACACGGTGAGAGCAGACGCCATCGTCCGACATCAGCGATACATACAAGGTTTACAGGAGACGATCGATCACCTTCAGCCCGTTGTCCAAAAGGCAAGGATAAATATGCAACAAAAACAAGCCAAACTTTCTCAAGCCCATATGGAAGTGAAAAAATTTGAAAAAATTGTAGAGCATAAGCGGGATGAGCAATGGCATCTTATGAAAAGTGAAGAAAATAAGCAGATGGATGAACTATCCATGCAACAATACTTAAATTTCCAGAATAGGTGATGAAATGGCGAAGAGTGATCCTACGAAAAAAAACAAGAAATCTTTTTTAAAAATCATCGCTGCCATTTTCACTCCACTGATTTTCATTATTACGCTGACCTTGATCGTCCTCACGTTAAGTGGCGTCAATGTTTTTGAAGAGGCTGAGAAGTATGCCAGTCGTATTCCAGGACTATCCACTGCAGTTTCATCTGAAGGTGAAGATACAAAAGCTGGCGAAGTGGACCGGTTGAAGGCCATTATTGCCAACAAAGAAGCGGAGATGGAAGAACTGCAATCAGAATCTGATCGTAAACAGCATCAAATGAATGAGTTGGAACAACAGGTGGTGCAGTTGAAAGCTGATTTGGAAGACGCAAGATCAGAGGGTGAGAGCGACAATTCAAAAGCGGCAGATATGGCTCGATCTTTTCAGGAAATGGAGCCGGAAGAGGCTGCCCCGATTCTTGAAAGTATGAATGAAAATTTAGCGGTGCAAGTCTTAAGTGATGTAGCTAGTGAGGAAAGAGGAGAAATCCTTGGTCAGATGGATGCGGAAACAGCAGCCAACATCGCGAGTATTCTTATTGAAGACTGAGGCTTCCTTGAAAGGGGGTGGAAAAGTGAATACAGGTATGATGACGATTTTAGGAAATTCTCAAAAAATGGTCATGAACCCTAATACGAAACAAAAAGGTGAAGACAAGTTGGAAGGAGCTCTCTTTGGGTCCCTACTCATCGAATTTCAAGGGATGACCTCATTGACTGACTCAAAAGAAGTCAAAATAGAAGAAAATACAGAGAAAATCATAGAGCTCATTGAAGAAATCGAGACGTTAATTTCGAACCTAGTCGAACAAGGGGAATGGTCTGGTGGAGAAGGGTTGGATTGGAGAGAAACGATCCAACGAGCTAAAGAAGCGGCTTCTGAAGGACTCTTCTCAAATATTATTTCACCTATGGTCCAGTTGGGACAGAGATTCATACCGGAAGACAATTTTTCTGATTTAACCGTTGAAAAACAAAATCTGGGGCTGGCATTCAAGGAACTGACATCCCTGATGACCACAGTTACTGGGAAAAATGAAAGCTCATTGTTACGTCTTCCTTCATCTTTCAATGGGAAAGAAACCTTATCCTCTTCCAATCCTGTCAACATAGAAGAAAACTTACATAAGACATGGCAGGTAATGAGGAAAACCATTCAGACTTTTATTGAAGAGGACCCCTCGCCACACCTATCTCATAAAGCTGGTAAAGATATGAAAGAGTTGATGCAGAAATTCATGCAACTCGTTAATTCTTTGACGAACAAAGAAAACGGTGTGGGGCAGGATGTACTGGAAAGGGTTATGAAAAAAGCGTCTAATGAAGAACAAAAGGTGTTCAATAAGTTGATCCAGATGTATCAAAACCGAATGGAAGTTCCAAAAACCTATCATCAACAGACACCGGTAACAGGGAAGGAAGTTGTTAGATGGGTAAAGCAGGCATTGGGAGAAGAAGTTCAGCAGGATGCTAAACTTCAAGCTTCTAAGAATCAGCCATTATCCAATGGATCAACGATGCCCATGACAAAAGTGGAACAGTACGTCATTCATTTGAACCAAAGTCAAGAGGCCTCATCTTCACAAAAACAGGTGATCCACGAGCTGGAGAGAATCATACAATCTAGTCGTATGTTCACGAATCCAAAAGGCAACATGGAAATGCTGATCAAGTTGAAACCAGGGAACCTGGGAGATCTTACTGTGAAATTTGCTCAAATCAATGGTGAAATGGCAGTGAAAATACTGGTCACGAGTCAAGCTGCGAAAGAAATGCTTGAAGGGAACAAAACTCAATTAAGACATATGTTTTCACCACAGCAAGTGGTGATAGAGAAGGTCGAAGCCTCTGCCGTCCAGCAACATCTCCAAGAGCAGATGGAGAGCAGCAATAAAGACCGGGGTCAACCACGGGATCACAATCATGATTATGAACAAGACGAAGGGAAAGATCCGGAAAACGAAGAACTCAGTTTCCAAGAAATATTAATGAATGAGAAAGTATAGGTGATGGTATGACAAGTATTGACCCTTCTCTATATTTGAAAAATCAACAGGTTCGAGGTACTGGAAGCAGCACACTCGGTAAGGATGACTTCTTGAAAATCCTTATGGCACAAATTAAAAACCAAAATCCGTTGGACCCTATGAAAGACAAAGAGTTTATTTCACAAATGACAGAGTTTTCAAGCCTGGAACAAATGACCAATATGTCGCAGTCCTTCCAAAGGTTTATGGACAGTCAAAACCTTCCTCCCCTTATTCAATACAGTGGACTGATCGGCAAAGAAGTTTCTTATCCTGTTTATGACCAGGAAACAGGATTACTTGAGCGAATGGAATCGGATATCGTCCAAGCTGTCAATCAGAATGGGGCTGAAACTTACTTAGAACTCGAATCAGGGGAGAAAATCTCAGTGGAATACATTACCAAAGTGGGAGAAGTAGACGGTAAAACTGAGAACACAGTCAATGAGGAATAATATGGACCCGCGTATACAATCTATACATCGACCATTACCCATACCGAGAAAGGGACCTCTGAACCAAAAAGCTAACGTCTCCTTTCAACAGTTCCTTCACGAAGCAAAAGAAATTAAATTGAGTAAGCATGCGATGGAGCGGATGAGAGACCGCAAGATAGAGATCAGGGAACAAACCTGGTCAAAAATTGGAGAGAAAATGACCGAAGCGAGTAAAAAAGGGGTGGACCAATCCTTGGTCGTGCTCAACGATGCGGCGCTTGTAGTCAGCTCAAAAAAACGAACGGTCGTAACAGCCATGGATCGCAACGAAGCACAGTCTCAAATATTCACGAACATCAATGGAACGATTTTTATAAACGAATAGGCTGGACCCTGAGTGGGAGGCCTTGAACATCTGCTGACCGATTGATGCAGATGAATCCAACAAAAGAAAGGAATGTCGTCAATATGCTACGTTCAATGTACTCTGGGATTTCTGGTATGAAAGGTTTTCAGACAAAGCTCGATACAATTGGAAACAACATCGCAAACGTCAACACTTATGGTTACAAAAAAGGAAGAGTCACCTTCCAGGATATGATGAGTCAGACGATGTCTGCAGCTCAAGGACCGATTGCCGGAGATGGTGGAAATGTAAGAGGTGGACTCAATCCTTCACAAGTCGGTCTAGGTTCACAGGTAGGCTCGATCGATACGATACACACACAAGGGAACCGACAAACAACCAATCGTCCACTCGACCTTTCTCTTGAGGGTGATGGGATGTTCGTACTCGCTGAAGCGGGGGACGGGTTCATTGACCCAACTGTAAAAACGGTTGACTTAGGAAGTGTCAATCAGAGTTATACACGTGCAGGTAATTTCTATCTCGATTCTGATGGAGCGATTGTGAGCAGTGAAGGAAAGTATCTGATTGGGCAGCCTTATGAATCTATTACAAATGATAATGATACTACGAGCTCAGAACCCATACTTAATGCTGCAGGTGAAGAAACTGCTGGGATTATTACCATTCCTGAAAGTGCGCAAAGTTTCAGCATTCAAACAGATGGTACGGTTAACTACGTTGATGAAAACGGAAACCCACAAGTGGCCGGACGGGTCTTATTAGCAAACTTTCCGAACCCGAGTGGATTGGAAAAGTTAGGGGGGAATAGCTTCCAGTATACTCAAAATGCTGGAGAACCTATTGCTGGATTTGATGACCTGCTTATTGCTGGACAAAACGGAACGGGCCAGATGGTATCCGGAGCCCTGGAGATGTCCAACGTCGACCTTGCAGAATCATTCACTGAAATGATTACTGCTCAACGTGGGTTCCAGGCAAACACAAGGATCATCACCACATCGGATGAAATCTTACAAGAGCTCGTCAACTTGAAACGATAAAAGGGGATAGAGGGGTCTGAATCAATGCCCCTCTCTATATAAGAATGATTACTTTAACTAAATTAAATGGCCAACCTTTTACCTTCAATGCGATTTACATAGAGCAAATCCAATCGAACCCTGATACGACAGTGATGACAACTACCGGACGGACGTTCCTCGTGAAAGAGAGTGAGGAACAGGTTGTTGAAAAGATCACTGGTTTTTACAAAGAAATCGGTATCGTCAGGGCGTCAGACAAGGAAGGTGAAGACAAGTGAATGGATTTAAGGTGATGGTGATTACGCTAAGTACGTTGACTGTCATCGGTGTCGTAGCGCTTGTGCTTGTGCTCAACTTTAATGGAGAAAGCGAAGCGAGTGGAGAAAGATCCATCGATGATATTCGTGAAGCCTCTTTTTCAACAGAGGAAATCACAACAGACTTGCAAAATGGAGATTATGTCCGCATCAGCTTCCGTGTTGTGACGGACAGTAAAGAATCTATGGAAGAATTGAAAAAAAGAGACTTTCAAATGCAGAATATTTTGCTGAAAGAATTATCAGCCATGGATTCTGAGACGTTTCAATCTGGATTATCTGACTTGGAAGCGAAGGTCAAGTTGAAACTGAATGAGTTCATGTCTGAAGGAGAAGTGACAGACGTCTACACGGTTAACAAAGTCCTTCAATAATAGAGAAGAAGAAAGGGGGGGTGAGGTTTTGGCAGAAGAGGTTCTCTCGCAGAATGAGATCGATTCATTGCTTTCAGCCCTGTCTACAGGGGAGATGGATGCAGAAGAGCTAAAGAATGAAAAGAAGGAAAAGAAGGTTAGAGTTTATGATTTTAAGAGAGCACTCCGCTTTTCTAAGGATCAAATCAGAAGTTTAACACGTATACACGAAAACTTCTCCAGGTTGTTGACTACCTATTTTTCAGCACAGCTGAGAACATATGTGAACATTGAAGTGGCCTCGGTGGATCAGTTACCTTATGAAGAATTTATCCGATCGATTCCTACGATGACAATCTTGAATATTTTCAGCGTGCCTCCCCTTGAAGGACGGATCCTGTTAGAAGCAAACCCGAACGTTTCTTATGCCATGATGGATCGTGTGCTTGGAGGGGAAAGGAAGCAGTGTCAATAAAATAGAGAACCTGACAGAAATTGAAACGACGATCATGTCTCATCTATTTGAAAGGTCTTTAGAGAATTATCAAGAAGCGTGGGGGTCGATTGTTGATATTGATCCTTTACTGGAAGAATTTGAAGTGAATCCGCAATTTCTTCAGATGGTCTCACCAAATGAAACCGTGGTTGTCGTCTCATTGAACACAACCATAGGAGAGACAAGCGGGATGATCAATATATGCATTCCGCATGTCGTTCTAGAACCTATTATCCCGAGGTTATCCGTCCACTACTGGATGCAAAAAGAAAAGCCGAAAGAACGGGACCCTGAAGAAGTCCAAGCCATCAGCCATACGATCAAGGAAGCGGAGTTGGATGTTCGGGCACTCCTGGGAGAAGCTGATATGAGCATCGAACAGTTTTTAGGATTGAGTAAAGAAGATGTCATCCGGCTTGACCAGCCTATCGACCAACCGCTGAAATTGAAGGTGGATGATGAAGTTAAATTTCACATACAGCCAGGGAAATCAAAGAATAAGCTGGCTGTGCAAGTATTAGAGGAATATCAAGGGGGTGCCGGAGAAAATGAGTGATGATATGTTATCCCAGGATGAAATTGATGCGCTTTTGAACGGCGGGGGTGACAAAGACAACGAAGAGGGCCTCTCGAAATTTACAGGAGATGAAACGATTTCGTCGTTGGAGGAAGACGCCTTAGGTGAAATTGGCAACATTTCTTTCGGAAGTTCAGCGACTGCACTATCTTCTCTTTTAAATCAAAAGGTTGATATTACAACGCCGCAGATTTCAGTCTTAGAAAGGAAAGACTTACATGATGAATTCCCGAAGCCGCATGTAGCGGTAGGTGTTACCTATACACACGGCTTTTCAGGGCAAAATGTACTGGTCATACGAACGAAGGATGCCGCCATCATTGCAGATTTGATGCTTGGAGGTGACGGGACTGACCCGGATGAGCATCTGAATGAAATTGCATTGAGTGCTGTGCAAGAAGCGATGAATCAAATGATGGGTTCCGCGGCTACGAGTATGTCAACAATTTTCAACAAGAAAGTGGACATCTCACCCCCGGCTATTGATGTGCTGGATCTGGAGGAAGATGAAGGTACTCATAAGATTCCTGATGAGGAAGTGCTTGTAAAAGTCTCCTTTCAGCTCCAAGTAGGGAACTTAATCGATTCAAATATCATGCAGCTCATTCCAGTGAGTTTTGCGAAAGAACTTGTGGAAGAATTAATGAATCCACAGCAGGAAGAGACCGCGGCTGAGGAGAGTTTCAAGACTTCAGAAGAACCTTCTTCAAAGAACGAACCTGAACCGGTCCAAGAGCAGTCTTCTTCTCAGAAACAAGAAGAACAGAGACACAGCCTGCCTGACAACACATTCTATGAATCTTCTACTAAAACAGAGGCTTCTCATACTCCACAATACGTTGGAGGACCATCCGGCCAGACAGCTGAAGACGCAAATGTCCAAACCGCAGAGTTTCAAAGTTTCGCCCCTGTTCAATTGAACGGGTCTGAACAAAAGAACTTGGATATGTTGATGGACATTCCGTTGAAAGTAACGGTAGAGCTTGGTCGTACGAAGCGTTCTGTCAGAGAAATACTGGAATTATCATCAGGCTCAGTGCTGGAACTTGATAAATTAGCGGGAGAGCCCGTGGACATCCATGTCAATGAAAAATTGATGGCCAAAGGAGAAGTTGTCGTCATAGATGAGAACTTCGGCGTGCGGGTGACAGATATTTTGAGTCCGAAAGAACGTTTGACAAAATTACGATAAACAATGGATTACTAGGGAGGATTTAACATGGCAGAAAGAATTTTAATCGTAGACGATGCGGCATTTATGAGAATGATGGTGAAAGATATTTTAACGAAAAATGGCTACGAAATTGCTGGAGAAGCGGAAGACGGCAAGAAAGCAGTAGAACTATATAAAGAGGAGCAACCGGATTTGGTCACGATGGATATCACGATGCCTGAGATGGATGGAATTACGGCATTGAAAGAAATCAAAGGCCAGTACCCGGATGCCAAAGTCATTATGTGTTCAGCTATGGGGCAGCAAGCCATGGTTGTGGATGCCATTCAAGCTGGAGCGAAAGATTTTATCGTTAAACCATTCCAGGCTGATCGAGTGATCGAGGCTATCCAAAAAGCGTTGAGTTAAGAAGGAGTGCCCATGGTTTATACAACAAGAGTGACAGTTGCAGTTATCCTGTTCATCTTGATGATGAGTGCATTTCCTGTCCAGGGACTTGCGCAGCCCACAGCCTTTGAATGTTTGGAGAACCCTCAACTTGAGGGTTGTCCTTCATCTGAAGGTGGGCAAAAAGAGGATCAACAAACATCAAATTCCCCTGTAGAAATGGATGCCGGGGGCAGTCTAGTCTGGAATGTGGTCAAGTTGATCTTTGCATTGATTTTTGTGGTAGCTCTCTTATATGGTCTGCTTAAATTCTTTAACCAAAAAAATAAAATGTTCAGCCAAAACCGTACGATGGAGAATCTTGGAGGAATGAACCTGGGTCCGAACCGTTCCATCCAGGCCGTTCGTATTGGAGGACAGGTCTTTATTTTGGGAGTGGGGGAAACGGTTCAGATCATTACAGAAATTACGGAAGAAGAGACGAAGCAGACGTTGATGAATCAAGATAACAATGGAGGATCTCCTCCTCAATTGAACATAAAAAAATGGACAGAAAAATGGAAAGACAGGCAAGAATCAGGAAGTGATTCTTCCATACAATTTCAACAGCTGTTTGAAAATCAATTGAACGAAATGAAAGGTAAAAGGAAGAAAGTCATGGATGAGAAGAGGAGGGATTCTGAGCATGAATGAATTCATTGATATCTTCTCAAGTTCCGACCCGGAAAGCGTAGCAACTTCGGTCAAGTTGCTTTTACTGCTGACGGTCCTATCCCAGGCCCCGGGCATTTTAATTTTAATGACAAGCTTCACAAGAATTTTGATTGTGTTGTCTTTTGTCAGGACTTCATTGGCTACTCAATCCATGCCCCCCAATCAAGTCCTCATTGGTATAGCATTATTCCTCACTTTCTTCATAATGGCTCCTACTTTTCAGGAAGTGAACGAACAAGCATTGACACCGCTCTTTAATGAAGAAATTACTTTGGATGAAGCTTACGAGGAAGCGAGTGAACCTATGAAAGAATTCATGGGAAAACATACGAGACAAAAAGATCTTGCTTTATTTATGAATTACTCAGGGTTGGAAGCACCTGAAAGCATCCAGGATGTCCCGCTGACGACTCTTGTCCCGGCCTTTGCCATCAGTGAATTGAAAACGGCATTTCAAATGGGGTTCATGATCTTCGTTCCGTTTCTCGTCATTGATATGGCTGTCGCAAGTGTCCTTATGTCCATGGGAATGATGATGCTGCCACCGGTCATGATCTCCCTGCCATTTAAAATTCTGCTCTTTGTTTTAGTCGATGGCTGGTATTTAATATCAAAATCATTATTGGAAGGCTTCTAAGAACGGAGGATTAAAGAATGAACAGTAATATGGTGATCACGTTTGCTAAAGAAGGCATTTATACCGTTCTCCTTATCTCTGGCCCATTATTGGTTTTGGCGCTAGCCATCGGATTACTTGTCAGTATCTTTCAGGCTACAACGCAAATTCAGGAACAGACACTTGCCTTCATACCGAAAATCGTAGCGGTTATGATTGGTCTCATTGTCTTTGGCCCTTGGATGCTTACCAATATGGTTGAATTCACAGCCAATATTTTTAACAACTTAAATATCCTGGTGGGATAATATGCTGGATACAATAGAATGGGCCAATGTGCCAGCGTTTTTACTTATTTTAGTCAGGGTGACGTCTTTCTTTGTTACGTTGCCTCTTTTTTTCATATCGGACCGTTCCGACGAGACATAAAGTCGCTTTCAGCTTTTTCTTAGCTGCTATCATGTATTTCACGGTTCCCGCACCTGAATTGATCATTGACGGGGAGTACTTTCTTTTATTGTTCAAAGAAATGGCTGTGGGGATCGGTGTCGGTCTATTAGCATACATCATTCTTTCCGCGATACAAATCGCTGGAGGGTTTATAGATTTTCAGATGGGTTTTGCCATTGCGAACGTGATTGACCCGCAGACGGGTGCTCAAAGTCCATTGATTGGACAGTACTTATATATCATAACCCTCTTATTTATCTTAGCGGTTGATGGTCATCACTTGATGATTGACGGTGTGTTTTACAGCTATGAATTGATCGCTATCGATCAATTTTTACCGTTAAGAGAAGAAGGTTGGATCATTTTCGTTATTCAATCCTTTAATCAAATGTTCGTCATCGCCTTTCTCATGGCCATACCGATTGTAGGATGCCTGTTTTTAGTGGATATCGCGCTTGGAATTATTGCGAGAACCGTCCCTCAGCTGAATGTCTTTGTTGTTGGTTTGCCTTTGAAGATATTTGTAGCCTTGTCTGTGCTTGTCATTGCTATGACATTTTACGTCATGCTCATAAGCAATCTATTTGAGACGATGCTGACAACGATGCGTGATCTTATGCATGTATTTGGAGGTTGAAGATAATGGTTTGGTTAAAGCTTGATCTCCAGTATTTTGCTGCGGATGAAAAAACAGAGAAAGCGACACCAAAGAAACGTGAAGATACGAGAAAAAAGGGGCAGGTCCCGAAAAGCCAAGATGTGAATACGGGATTTTTGCTGATCCTCATATTCGGAACGCTTTTCCTGCTCGGTGATTATATGGAGGGGACACTGAAGGGAATGTACAAAGTGGCCTTCAATGAGTACATACATAAAGACCTTTCTCAAGAACAGACTCATGCTATGTTTGTAGAAATGACGGTGGAAATATCAAAAATCATCGCACCGATCATGGGTGTAGCGGTCGTTGCTGGGATTGCTTCGAACCTCCTTCAAGTGGGGGTTATGTTTACAGGAGAACCTTTGAAAATGGATTTAAAAAAATTGGATCCTATCAAAGGGGCAAAAAGAATTTTCTCAGCAAGAGCATTGGTTGAGCTTCTGAAATCGCTCTTGAAAATCAGTATGGTCGGTGTCATCACCTTTGCCATCATTTGGGTCAACAAAGACCAAATGATGATGATGTCACAAAAATCGGTGGAAGATGCGCTGTCATTCTTCGGTACGATTACGACCATTATGGGGCTGGCCTCAGCCTTAGCTTTGTTGATTTTATCCGTCCTTGATTATACCTACCAAAAATATGATCATGAAAAAAATATCCGCATGTCAAAAAAAGACATCAAAGATGAACATAAAAACATGGAAGGTGATCCTCAAATTAAAGCTAAGATCAAGGAAAAGCAGCGGCAGATGTCTGCTGCGAGAATGATGAGTGAGGTTCCGGATGCGGATGTTGTCATTACCAACCCCACACACTACGCCATCGCCATCAAATATGATGAAGCGAAGTCAGACGCTCCATACGTTGTCGCCATGGGTGTGGATTTTATCGCACTTAAAATCAAGGAAGTGGCCAAATCGAATGATGTAGTCACCGTAGAAAACAGACCATTGGCAAGAGCACTGTACCAGCATTCCGAAATCGATCAGCCGATTGATGAACAGTTTTATAAAGCTGTAGCTGAAGTATTGGCTTATGTCTATCAATTAGAAAGAAAAATGTAAGAAAGGAGTAAACCCTTATGTCAGCAAGAGATCTATCTGTACTTATCGGCGTGATTCTAATAATCGTCATGCTTGTCATACCGTTGCCTGGGTGGCTCCTTAGCTTTTTCATACTGATCAATATTACCCTTGCCCTTATTGTCATCCTTGTGTCTATGAACATGGATGAGGCACTTCAGTTTGCCGTCTTCCCGACTTTGTTACTATTACTTACTTTATTCCGCCTTGGGTTGAACGTTTCAACCACTCGTTCCATTCTCTCAGAAGCGGAAGCCGGGGGGAGTCATTGCGACATTTGGAACATTTGTCATTGGCGGCAACCCACTTGTCGGGTTCGTAGTGTTTGTCATTTTAGTCATTATCCAATTTCTCGTCATCACAAAAGGTGCCGAGAGGGTATCTGAGGTTGCCGCACGTTTCACATTGGACGCGATGCTAGGGAAACAGATGAGCATTGATGCAGACCTTAATGCAGGAATGATCAATGAACACCAGGCAAAAGAACGCAGGGCGAAAATTGAAAATGAAGCCGATTTCTATGGAGCGATGGACGGGGCAAGTAAATTCGTTAAAGGAGATGCCATTGCTGGAATCATCATCGTTTTGATCAACATCATCTTTGGTTTGATCATCGGTATGGTTCAGATGGGGATGTCTTTCAGCGAAGCGATCGATACCTACATGCGTCTGACGGTAGGAGACGGGCTTGTCAGTCAGATTCCTGCCCTGCTCATATCGACAGCGACAGGTATTGTCGTCACGAGAGTGGCCTCTGAAGGGAATTTGAGTTCAGATGTCACCAGTCAGTTGCTCCGGTATCCGAAGTTGCTTTATATTGCTGCAGCAACCATCTTCCTGCTTGGTTTGACTCCGATTCCATTTTTCCTGACAACTCTGATTTCAGCTGTTCTGGCTTTTGGTGGGTATTGGTTATCCCGACAAGATAATGAGCCGGAATTTGATGAGCCGGAAGAAATGGATGAAGCGGAGGGCGATCAAATGAAATCGCCAGAAAGCGTAGTGAACTTGATCAGCATGGATCCGATTGAGTTTGAATTCGGATATGCCTTGATACCGATTGCGGATACGAACCAAGGAGGCGACCTCCTGGACCGAATCGTCATGATCCGGAGGCAGCTAGCGATTGAACTTGGAATCGTCATCCCTGTAGTAAGAATCAGAGACAATATCCAGCTCAATCCTAATGAGTATCGCCTTAAAGTGAAAGGAAACCAAGTGGCTCAAGGAGAGCTTTTATTGGACCATTATTTAGCGATGAGCCCAGGTGATGGTGATGGAATCGAGGGCATTGAAACCCATGAACCTGCCTTTGGTCTTCCGGCAAAATGGATTACCGAAGATCAGAAAGATGAAGCAGAACTATCTGGTTATACGGTGGTGGATCCTCCATCTGTCGTATCGACACATATTACCGAAGTCATTAAACAGCAGGCTCATGCGCTGCTCGGAAGGCAGGAAACACAGCAGCTCATCGACCACTTAAAAGAATCTTATCCAATTCTTGTAGAAGAAGTGACGCCAGATCCGCTACGTGTCGGAGATGTACAAAAAGTACTTGCAAAATTACTTAGGGAAAATATATCTGTGAAAAATCTGCCTGTCATTTTTGAAACGCTCGCTGATTTTGCCAAAATGACCAATGATACAGAGCTGTTAGCTGAATATGCGAGACAAGCTTTGTCTGCGCAAATTACAAACCAGTATAAAAATGATAGTCAATTAGTAAAAGTCATTACTGTTTCTGGAAAAGTCGAAAAAATCATTGCCGATCATATTCAGCAGACAGAGCATGGTAGTTATTTAGCCCTTGATCCTGAAAGTCAGCAGACTATTATTACAGCCATTGCAGAACAAGTGGAACAAATGTCCTTACAAGAAGAGACGGCCATTCTTCTATGCTCACCAGCGGTACGGATGTATGTGAAACAACTTCTCGATCGTTTCCTTCCGCAAGTGGTTGTATTGTCTTATAACGAATTAGATCCAACGGTCGAAGTCCAGAGTGTAGGGGTGGTGAATGTAGCGTGAGAGTGAAAAAGTTCCAAGCAGCGACAATGCCGGAAGCTATGAAAAAAGTAAGAACTGAATTGGGAACAGATGCTGTGATCCTTAATTCCAAAGTGAAAAAGTCGGGTGGATTTCTGGGGCTTTTCAAAAAAGACATCACAGAAGTTATCGCTGCCATTGACCCTTCTGATGAGCACCAACAAAGGGTACCTGAGGCGACGAAAGCCATGGAGAAGAAGGAAGACCCTTTAACGCGAATCAACCCAAATCATGAGATTATGGAGGAATTGAAACAGCTAAGGTCCATAATCCAAAATCGTAAAGAAGCCTATCCTGAAAATCTTGAAAGGGCCTATCAGTTCCTCTTAGGTCAGGAAGTGACGGAAGATGTCGCGGGGAATGTGATTGAACGTCTATTAGAGAAGGGGAGCAGCTTTGAAGATTTTACGGAGCTTGAGACCCTCCTGAGACTGGAACTGTATGAATCTATGAAACAAAAGACATTTGGGAAACCTGCTTTTAATAAGAAATTTATCCATTTAGTCGGACCGACGGGTGTTGGGAAGACGACTACGCTAGCAAAACTTGCGGCGGATGCCGCTTTAAATCATCAGCTGAACGTAGGTTTTATTACAACAGATACTTATCGAATTGCCGCCATAGATCAGCTGAAGACATACGCTGAAATTTTGGATATCCCTCTTGAAGTTGCATATAGCATGGAGGATTACAAAAGGGCGAAAGAACGTTTTCAAGATTTCGACCTCGTCCTTGTCGATACGGCAGGAAGGAATTTCAGGGATTCGGCTTTCATCGGCGAACTTCAAAAGGTGATTGATTTTGATGAGAGCTCGGAAAACTTTCTCGTCTTAGGATTGACAAGTAAATATACCGACATGAACGAGATTCTCGCACAATTCAAAGAAATACCCATCCATCAGCTGATTTTCACCAAAGCCGATGAAACCGCACGGAAGGGCAATGCCGTAAATATGGTCCTTACACATGGTATAGGAGTCGCATATTTAACAGATGGTCAAAATGTACCAGATGACATTAAAGCAGCCTCGGCTATGGGTCTTGCCAGAGAAGTGACGGAGGGGTTTGCAGATGAACGATCAAGCTGAAATCCTTCGCAGGCGAATGCAGAAAATAGAAGGGAAACGACAGGCTAAAACCATAGCCATTGCCAGTGGAAAAGGTGGAGTGGGGAAGTCGAATTTCTGCATTAACTTTGCACTGCAGCTTATCAAAAAAGGCAAGAAGGTTTTGATCTTTGATTTGGATATCGGCATGGGAAACATCGATATTTTAATGGGGAAATCACCAAAAAGGACATTTGTCGACTTATATCGGGAAGAGCTGTCGATTCGTGATATTATTGAACTAGGACCACAATCCTTATCTTATATTGCTGGTGGTTCGGGACTATCTCACATATTTGAACTCGATCAAGAGAAGTTTGCCTATTTTCAAAGCGAGTTTGAAGAACTGAGCCAGTCCTTCGATTATATCCTCTTCGACATGGGCGCTGGAGCCACCCAAGACAGCTTGCATTTTATCAGCTCAGCACATGAGGCGATCGTAGTCACTACTCCTGAACCAACTTCAATTACGGACGGTTACGCAATGATCAAGCATCTTGTACATAAAGACAAAAGTCTCACGATAAAAATTCTTGTGAACCGTTCGCTTAATGAGAAAAATGGCAGGGCTACTTTCGAGCGAATGTCGCTTGTGGTCAAGAGATTCTTAGAAGCAGACGTCGATTTATTAGGTATTTTACCTGATGACAGGGCAGTACTTGAAGCCGTCAATAAACAGCGGCCGTTTGTGATAGACAGTCCTAAAAGTAAAGTGAGTCGCTCCCTTGAGGAGTTGGTGCGTGTTTATTTAAACGAGAGTCATGTCCAGGCGTCCGCCTTTTCGTTCGTAGATAAATTAAAGAGATTTGTTTTTGAGAGGTAGAGAGATGAAACAGATTAGGGTTTTAATTGTCGATGATTCTGCCTTTATGAGGCGTATTTTGACAGATATATTAGAAAAAGACTATCGGATTCAAGTGGTTGGCACGGCGAGGAACGGAAAAGACTGTCTGGATAAGCTGGAGATCTTACGGCCTGATGTCGTAACGATGGATATTGAAATGCCGGTGATGGATGGATTAGAGGCATTAAAGAAGATCATGGAAAATTCCCCGCTCCCTGTTGTGATGGTGTCCAGTTTGACCCAGGAGGGAGCGGAAAGCACCATGAAAGCCATGAGTCTTGGAGCAGTGGACTTCATTCAAAAGCCATCCGGTTCCATTTCTCTTGATATGGAAAAGGTAGACAAAGATGTCGTTCGCAAAATTCTGATTGCCGGGCAAGCCAGGGTGAATCCTCCATTAAAAAGCTCTAATGAAAAAGTTCGTTTCCCTGACGATAGGATAGAGGAAGGGCAGCTGATTGCAATCGGCACCTCCACCGGGGGACCTAGAGCTCTGCAGGAAGTATTGACTTCTCTTCCTGGCAGTCTCCCCGCTCCAATTTTAGTCGTTCAACACATGCCGAAAGGTTTTACAAAATCTTTGGCATTACGTCTCGATCGGCTGTCTGATATTTCAGTGAAGGAAGCGGAACATATGGAGGAAATACATAACGGCGTTGCCTATATCGCCCCCGGCGGCTATCACATGGAAGTTGTAAAACATAACGAACGTCTTGTTATTCATTTGAACGAATCCAGCCCTCTAAATGGCCACAGACCTTCAGTAAATGTGATGTTTTATTCGATTGCAAAGCTACCAGGGATCTCCACCACTTCTGTCATTATGACAGGGATGGGGGCTGATGGTTTGGAAGGCATCCTTGCCACGAAGGAGCAAGGGAGGGCGGTCTACACGATTGCAGAAGATGAAAGTACCTGCATCGTATACGGAATGCCAAAGGCAATCGTCAAGTCAGGTCTTGCCGATGACGTGTGTAAATTAAATGAAATCAGTCGCAGTATTATACAATCTCTTCAAATTCAAAGGAGGTAGTGCTATGGAAACCAACCAGTACTTGGAAGTTTTTATTGATGAAAGTAAAGAGCACTTGCAATCCATCAACGACCAGCTGTTACATTTGGAAAAGAACCCTCAAGACCTTTCCATCGTTAATGAAATATTCAGGTCGGCCCATACATTAAAAGGGATGTCAGCAACGATGGGGTATCAAGACCTCTCCAATTTGACACACAAAATGGAAAATGTCCTCGATGCTGTACGGAATGAAAAAGTTTCGGTAGATGAAGGCATTTTGGATGTGGTTTTTGATTCTGTTGATGATCTGGAGGCAATGGTCATCGATATTGCGGAAGGCGGCTCGGGAGAAAGAAATGTAGAAAGGGTCGTCGAACTTTTGAAGAACATTGAAAACGTTGGGGGAGGTACAGCCGTTGCTTCGGTGGGGGCTGCACCACAGAAAACTGTAACCGCCCCCATGCTTTCCGTTGATGAATATACAAAAGCAGCCTTGGAACAATCTAGTGAACTAGGAAAAAACAATTACCAGATTGAAGTCTCATTAAGAGAAGATTGTCTTTTGAAAGCTGCACGCGTCTACATGGTTTTTGAAATCTTAGAGCAGGCGGGAGATGTCATCAAGTCTTCCCCTTCTGTAGAAGCATTGGAAAATGAAGAATTTGAAACCACTTTCCATGTTTTATTGGTTACCGAAGATTCAGCAGAAGATATAGAAAGTCAAATCAGAAAAGTATCCGAGATTGACAATGTGCAAGTGGCTGTCTATCAAAACTCTGAAGAGAAAAATGAGAAATCGAATCCTCCACAAAAAGAAGTGGTTGCATCAGAAAAGCAGCCTGTTCAAAAAGAAGAGAAAGAAGGAAAGCAGGTAGGGAGCAAAACCATTCGTATCAACATTGATCGATTAGATGCTCTGATGAACTTGTTTGAGGAGCTTGTGATTGATCGGGGACGTCTTGAACAAATATCGGATGACCTGAAGCATAACGAACTCCGTGAAACGGTCGAACGAATGACAAGAATTTCGGGGGGACTTGCAAAGCATCATCCTGAACATGCGTATGGTACCCGTCGAGCAAGTATTCAATCGCTTTCCTAGAATGGTACGCCAACTCTCCAAGGATTTGAGTAAGAAAATCGATTTGAGTGTGGTCGGGGCAGAAACAGAACTGGATCGTACCGTCATTGATGAAATTGGTGACCCACTTGTCCACCTTATTCGTAACGCGATCGATCACGGTATTGAGGGGCCTGCAGAAAGGGAATCCAAAGGAAAGTCTGCCACAGGAAAGCTTGAGCTGAAAGCGTACCACAGCGGAAATCATGTTTTTATTGAAATCTCTGATGATGGCGGCGGCATAGCCCGGGACAAGGTCGTACAAAAAGCGGTGAGCAATCATGTGGTCACAGAAGAACAGGCAGCGACAATGACCGACTCTCAAGTGTACGATTTGATTATGGAAAGCGGTTTTTCCACGGCTGACACCATTTCTGATGTATCTGGAAGAGGAGTAGGTCTGGATGTCGTGAAAAGTACGATCGAGTCCCTTGGCGGTAACATTTCTGTCGATTCAGTGCCTGGTGAGGGGAGTGTATTCTCTATCCAGCTGCCACTTACTCTTTCCATCATTTCCGTCATGCTGGTGGAAGTTCAAAAAGAAAAATACGCGATCCCTCTTTCGTCCATTATAGAAACCGCTATTGTGAAGAAAGAAGAGATCATGCACGCCCATAATAAAAAAGTCATCGACTTCCGAGGGAAAGTCGTTCCTCTCGTCTTTTTGATAGATGTGCTGCAGGTACCGGAGGAAGTACCAGAAGAGGATTACTACTCCGTCGTTATCGTTAAAAAAGGAGATAAGACGGCCGCTCTCGTCGTCAATTCATTCATCGGGCAGCAAGAAGTGGTCTTGAAGTCTCTCGGTGATTACTTATCCGGCGCTTTCGCTATATCCGGAGCAACCATTTTAGGAGATGGACAAGTCGCTTTAATCCTCGACAGTAATGCTTTAATCAAGTAACAAAGGAGGGAATAGAATTATGGCCGAAGAGAATAAAGAACTGAAAGTGATCGTATTTCAAATCAATGATGAAGAATACACCGTACCGGTAGATCTCGTAGGTTCCATTGAGCGGATGATGCCGATTACTCGTGTCCCAGGTACAAAACCATTTGTGAAAGGCGTTCTGAACTTAAGGGGTGTCGTCACGCCAGTCATCGACTTGAGAGAGAGGTTCGGGATTGAAGAAGTGAACGACTCCGATGCGACAAGAATCATCACAGTAAAAATTCATGAAATGAATGTCGGTTTGATTGTGGATGCCGCAAACGATGTCCTGGACCTTGATGAAGAAAGCATCGAACCTCCTCCAGAGGTGGTAGGTACGGTTGAAGCGGAGTATATCCAAGGGGTATCCAAAATGGATCATCGTTTGTTCATTTTGTTGAATTTGGAAAAAGTTCTTGCCAAAGATGACGTTCATGAGTTGAATGAGCTTTATGTCTAATTCCAAAGATTTCATGGAAGGATTTGGTCCTCTTCAATTGGACGTTTTGAAAGAAATCGGCAATATAGGTTCGGGTCATGCGGCAACTTCCCTATCCAAACTGCTTCAAAAGAAAATAGAGATGCACGTTCCGGGTGTAGAAGTGGTGGACTTTGATCAAGTGATGGAACTCGCAGGTGGAGCAGATAAAGAAGTCGTCAGTGTTTTTCAAAGAATGGAAGGGGAGGCGCCGGGCACAATGTTTTTCATCATGCCTCCTTCTCAAGCGCATCACTTTGTAAAGCTTATGACAAATGTTTCTGAAGATCTTGAAGATGATGCAGAAATGGCAATGTCTGCTTTGCAGGAATTAGGCAATATCCTCTCAGGTGCATACCTTACCGCCCTTTGCGATTTCACAGAATTGGACCTTCAATCAACGGTTCCATCGATATCTCAAGATATGGTGGGGGCTATTTTAAGCATGGGTTTAATTGAACTCTCACAAGTGAGTGATGCAGCCATTGTCATCAAGACTTCTCTTATAGATGGAGATGGAGAAGGAGGGGAAGATGAATTTTTAGAAGGTCATTTCTTCCTTTTCCCCGATCCTCCGTCTTATCAGAAGATATTTTCTTCCTTAGGAGTGCGTGAAGATGATTAAGGAAGGACAAGTTTTGAGAATTGGTATCGGTGACATGGGAATTGTTCATTCCCCGGATTTAATCCGGACTTCAGGGCTTGGGTCCTGTGTCGGAATCGTTCTTTATGATGAAGTAAAAAAATTGGCGGGTATGGCACATATTATGCTTCCTGAAGCAGCCCTTGCGAAAAAGCAGGGGCTGAAAAGAGCGAAATACGCAGATACAGCGATAGAAGATCTGTTGGCAGGCCTCAAAGGTGCCGGTGCTTCTTCCTACCGATTAAAAGCGAAACTGGCAGGTGGGGCACAAATGTTTCAATTCACCTCTTCTAATGACATGATGCGCATTGGCCCGAGAAACGTGGAGGCTGTGAAAAAGAACCTTCAATCTCTTCACATACCGATTTTGGCAGAAGATCTCGGCGGGAGAAGCGGACGTACAATTGAATTCCATCCTGATACGGCGGAATTGCATATAAGGAAAGTAAATCAAGGGGAAAGTGTGATTTGATGAATGGGACACTTCTGTGGAATTTATGGACAGCTGTATTTGGTTTTTTATTCATATTTTTGATCAGTGCTCAAGTGACTACTTTTGATACAGCGGTCTACAGGGGAACCATAGGTTTTTTTAGTTTCTTTGGAATCTCTTACGTGTTTCGGACTCTTTGGAGTTTTGTGGCAGCGCCAGTTGATACAGCAGAAGATCATCATAACTGGGCTCAATCAGCATCATACACGGATATGGATGCAGAAGAAACATCGGAAATGGTTCGGAAATTATTGAATGAAGACGCGTGAAGGGGTTAGTAATAATAACCAATATAAAGGACAGGGAGGATTGGAATGGCCAGCTGTTTATCTCCTCAAGAACAACAGTGGTGGAATCTTTGGACACAAGAGCAGGACGGAGAGGCCGCAAATCAATTGGTTCAGCAGTACGACTATTTAGTGAGCTACCATGTCCAGCGGATCTCCGCTCATTTACCGAAGAGTGTAAGCAAAGATGATGTGAGAAGTTTAGGAATGCTGGGGCTTTATGATGCACTGAAAAAATTTGATCGAACAAGAGATTTGAAATTTGACACGTATGCCTCCTTTCGTATCAGAGGATCGATCATGGATGGCTTGCGAAAAGAAGACTGGCTTCCGAGATCAGTAAGAGATCGATCTAAGAAGATCGAACAGATGACAGAGAAGCTTGAGCAGGAATTGCAGCGTCCGGTAAGTTCTAATGAAATTGCCGAAGCTCTAGAGATATCTCCAGAAGAGGTGGAGGAGACGATTAAGGATTCTCTCTTTGCCAATGTGCTCTCAATGGAAGAAAAAACGAATGATGGAAGTGAGGATCATAAAGAAGGAATAGGGTACTCAATTCCGGATGATCGAACATTTACCCCGTCGGAATCGGTGGTCAAAAAGGAAAACTATGAAGAATTAGCCAGAGAGATCGAACAACTAAACGAAAAGGAACAACTGGTCATCAGTCTTTTCTATCATGAAGAGCTGACCTTAACAGAGATCGGTCAGGTATTAGATTTGACTACCTCGAGGATCTCACAAATCCATGCGAAAGCGATCTATAAGCTGAAAGGGGCTCTGCGTGAAATTGTAACCGTATAGGCGTCACGGGATGAGGCAGAAGGAAGTGGAATGATCCATCTCCCTACTACATAAAAGGACCGGACCATAATATGCTTAAACAGTTATCGGGTTAGCAGGGACCACTTCCTTACAGTAAAGGTTCCAGTAATGTTTATGCCTTCTTGGACCAGGATTGAATGATGGTTTCAGTAGGGAAAGTTATAGACAATGAATAGAAATAGGACCTGAAACGAATGGTGAGGATAGAATTGACAGTGTTTTTATTGATTTTCAGCTTTATCATTGACGGTGTACTGCTTTTTGCACTGTTTATCATGATGAAAAAGGTACGTAAAACAGAAGAACTAGAACTTAGACAAAAACAAGTGGCATCAGAAATCGAGGATCTTTTCAGCTCGTATTTAATGGAAATTAAAGAAGAAAATAAACGAATGGAAAGACTCGTCATGAAAAATAGTGACCATTCTGGTTTTCATAATGTTCACGTAGAAGACGGACATGAAGGAGAAAACAGCCACTCTGCAAGGGAAGTTATCGCGAAGTCCGAGGCTTCCCCCACCTACACTCCGCCTGAGCTGAATGAAAAAGAAAGCTATCAGCCGTCTTTTCATTCACAGGTATTCGAACTGAAGGAAAAAGGTTATAGTATAGAGGAAATTGCGAAGATAATGGATAAAGGGAAGACAGAAATCGAATTACTCATCAAATTTCATCAAAAACCTATGAAAAAAACTTGAATGGCTCCGTGTGTTATGATATATTTACTGACGGTGTCAATACGCACGCCTTTGGATTCTCAAGTGAGGTTGCTCTTTTTTAGAGTTCACTAGAGAAGATGAAAGAGGCGGAGGATACTAAAAAAACCAAACAGGAGGAACTATCATGTCTGTAATTTCTATGAAACAGCTACTTGAAGCTGGTGTTCACTTTGGACACCAAACCCGTCGCTGGAATCCAAAGATGAAAAAATACATCTTCACGGAGCGTAACGGGATCTACATCATCGACCTACAAAAAACGGTCAAGAAAGTTGATGAAGCATTCAACTATGTAAAAGAGGTCGCTGCTGACGGCGGTAACATTCTTTTCGTAGGTACTAAAAAACAAGCTCAGGATACAGTTCGCGACGAGGCGACTCGTTGTGGCATGTACTACATCAACCAACGTTGGTTGGGCGGTACCCTGACAAACTTTGAAACCATCCGTAAGCGTATCAACCGTCTTAAAGACATTGAGCGCATGGAAGAAGACGGTACGTTCGATGTACTTCCTAAAAAAGAAGTAGTCGATATGCTTAAAGAAAAAGATCGTCTTGTTAAATTCCTAGGCGGTATTAAAGAAATGAAGAGCCTTCCGGACGCAATGTTCGTGATCGACCCTCGTAAAGAGCGCATCGCGATTGCTGAAGCTCACAAATTGAATATTCCAGTTGTAGGTATCGTTGATACTAACTGTGACCCAGACGAAATCGATTACGTCATCCCTGCGAACGATGATGCAATCCGTGCCGTTAAATTGTTGACTTCTAAGATGGCAGACGCTGTCCTTGAAGCGAAACAAGGGGAAGAAACAGAAACAACGGAAGAAACTGAAGCTGCTGTAGAAGCTGCTCAAGAGTAAGATGGGTCAAAAGGTGATAAGGGGGTATACCTTTATCACCTTTTTTAAAGAATCCGTAACAGCTCAAGCGTCCATAAACGCAAGAGCTATACTTATATGCAACTAATAAGGAGGCTTTACAATGGCTGTAAACGCTAAAATGGTAAAAGAACTTCGTGAAAAAACGGGTGCTGGAATGATGGACTGTAAGAAAGCACTCACTGAAACTGATGGTGACATGGACAAAGCAATGGAATGGTTGCGTGAGAAAGGAATTTCCAAGGCAGCTAAGAAAGCTGACCGTATTGCTGCAGAAGGTTCTGCTGCAATCGAAATCTCCGGCAACACGGCTGTACTTTTCGAAGTGAACTGTGAAACAGACTTCGTTACAAAGAACGACCAATTCAAAGACTTGCTTAAAGACCTTGGTCAGCACTTGCTTTCTCAGAAGCCTGCAACAGTTGAAGAAGCTCTAGAGCAGAAGCTTCACGGTGATGGAGAAGTCCTTAGCAGCTATATTACAGAGCGCGTAGCGAAAATCGGTGAGAAGATTTCCCTTCGTCGTTTTGTAATTAAAGAAAAGACAGATAACGATGCATTCGGTGCTTACCTTCACATGGGCGGAAACATCGGTGTGTTGACTGTACTTGAAGGCTCTACAGATGAGTCTGCAGCGAAAGACGTTGCCATGCACGTAGCCGCTGTAAACCCTCGTTACGTTTCCCGTGACGAAATCCCAGCTGAAGAAGCAGATAAAGAGCGTGAAATGCTTAAAACTCAAGCGATGAACGAAGGCAAGCCTGAGAACATCGTTGAGAAAATGGTCGAAGGCCGTTTGAACAAGTTCTTCGAAGAAATCTGCCTGCTTGACCAAAGCTTCGTTAAAGATCCAGACCAGAAAGTTAAACAATTCGTAGCATCTACTGGTGGACAAATCACTGGTTTCGATCGCTTCGAAGTTGGTGAAGGTATGGAAAAACGCGAAGAAAACTTCGCGGATGAAGTTATGAACCAAGTTAAAAAATAATGAACATGAAAAATAGGGGACACTGCCGGTGTTCCCTATTTTCAAACATGCTACATAATTGCAGATGATGCAAGGAAATGTAGAGGAATACAGTTAAAACACGGGAGGTAACTATGACTACTGCTCGCTATCGTCGTATCGTATTAAAACTAAGTGGAGAGGCTTTAAGTGGAGAAGCAGGGTTCGGGCTAGAACCCAGCATTATCAAATCAGTCTCCCGTCAGGTCAAAGAAGTGGCTGAACTAGGTGTGGAGGTCGCTGTCGTCGTCGGAGGTGGAAACATCTGGCGTGGTAAAGTAGGAGCCGAGATGGGAATGGATCGTGCAAACGCTGATTATATGGGAATGCTGGCAACGGTCATGAACTCCCTTGCTCTTCAGGATAGTCTGGAAAACTTAGGGATTCCGACCCGTGTCCAAACTTCCATTGAAATGAGACAAGTCGCGGAACCTTATATCCGCAGAAAAGCGATCCGTCATCTAGAAAAGAAACGCGTCGTCATTTTTGCGGCTGGAACAGGGAACCCATACTTCTCTACTGACACGACAGCTGCTTTAAGAGCCGCAGAAGTGGAAGCGGATGTGATTTTAATGGCGAAGAACAATGTAGATGGCGTGTACACGGATGACCCTAAAGTTAATGAAGATGCTGTGAAATACGATCAGCTCTCTTACATGGACGTATTGAATGAGGGTCTTGGTGTCATGGATTCTACAGCTTCATCATTATGTATGGACAACGATATCGATTTATTGGTATTCTCAATAACAGAGGACGGAAACATCAAGAAAGCCGTAATGGGCGAAAATATTGGAACAATTGTGAGGGGGAAATAATCATGTCTGATGCTGTAATTAATGAAACGAAGCAACAAATGGAACAAGCTACCCAAGCTTTCTCTCGTCAGCTTGCAACGGTTCGCGCAGGTCGTGCGAATCCTACAATCCTTGATAACGTGTATGTGGATTACTATGGAGCAGCGACTCCACTTAATCAACTAGCACAAGTCTCTGCACCAGAACCACGCTTGCTTGTCATTACACCTTATGACAAGAGTGCGATTGCAGAAATTGAAAAAGCGATTCAAAAAGCGGACCTTGGCTTGTCTCCTTCTAGTGACGGTAATGTTGTTCGAATCAACATTCCTGCACTGACAGAAGAACGTCGTAAAGACCTTGCTAAAGTTGTAGGGAAGTATTCAGAAGAAGCGAAGGTACAAATCCGTAACATTCGCCGTGATTCCAACGACCGTCTGAAGAAGCTTGAAAAAGATGGAGAGCTTACGGAAGATGATCTTCGTTCTTATCAGGATGACGTTCAAAAGGTTACAGACCAGCACGTTGAGAAAATCGATCAACTTGCAAAAACAAAAGAAGAGGAAATCATGGAAGTTTGATTCTCCAATTCTATATGCCTTAAGGTGTATCAAGCCGCGCTGTAGATGTTTGGCAGCGCGGCTTTTATTTTAGTCTAAGAAATGAAACACTTGATCGATAACTGAATTCCCTTAGGGGTTAACATGCGACTCCCCACTTTTTAGGGATTCGGCATTTTTATTGGATTTAGTATATAATAAATAGATGGAACAATTGGACTGGAGGATTGAACATGCCTATCAAGTTTCCATTCAAAAAAGATAAAAAGCAGCCCCGCACCGAGCCATTAGGCCTTGAAGAAAACCATATTCCCCAACATGTGGCGATCATTATGGACGGAAATGGAAGATGGGCGAAGAATAGAGGTATGCCTCGGATTGCCGGTCATAAAGAGGGCATGGGCGTCGTGAAGAGAATTGTTCGATATGCTTCCGATGTCGGTGTGAAGGTTCTTACCCTTTATGCTTTTTCTACAGAAAATTGGAAACGCCCGAAAAATGAGGTAGACTTCCTTATGAAGCTTCCTGTCGATTTTCTAAGTACATATTTGCCTGAACTGATCGAGCGAAATGTCCAAGTCCGGACCATCGGTGATTTTGACGTCCTGCCGGCACATACTCAAAAGGCTGTCAAAGAAGCGATGGAAAAAACGAAGGACAATGATGGGCTGATCCTCAATTTCGCGCTAAACTATGGGAGTCGTTTTGAAATGGTCCATGCAGTCAAGCAAATTGCTTCTAAAGTACAAAAAGGAGAGGTGGATATTTCAGCTATTGATGAATCCATGTTCTCTCAAGAGTTGTACACCTCAGAGTTGATTGAACCTGATCTGCTTATCCGAACAAGTGGAGAACAAAGGTTGAGCAACTTCTTATTGTGGCAGCTGGCCTACGCTGAATTCTGGTTTACAGAAGTGTATTGGCCGGACTTTGATGAAAGTCATTTTGAAAAAGCTCTTTATGACTTCCAAAATCGTAAACGTCGTTTCGGCGGAGTATAAGGTGTGAAAAAGACTTATGAAACAAAGAACAATTACAGCCATCGTTGCAGCACTCATATTTCTTCCAATCGTCATGTTGGGGGGATGGCCTTTTAAGGCTTTTGTGTACATCATTGCAAGTATCGCCCTGCTTGAATTAGTACGAATGAAAAAAATTGCCCGCTATTCGGTAGCATCCGGACTCGGCTTACTTCTTATGTGGGCCTTGATGTTTCCGTATGAGGTATTCGATGAAGCGATCACTTCAGGGGACATCATTACAAAATCCGAGATTACACTCCTCGCGGTCCTTGTATTGTTAAGCTACACGGTGCTTGTCAAAAACCGTTTCACTTTTGATGATGCTGGGTTTCTTTTATTATCAGCCATCTATATTGGAATGGGATTCAATTATTTGATGGAAACAAGAGAAGAAGGTCTGGAATATATTTTCTTTGCACTATTTGTCGTATGGGCGACGGACACAGGCGCATACCTGTTCGGGCGTGCATTAGGCAAACACAAACTTTGGCCGCAGATCAGTCCGAAGAAAACAATTGAAGGATCCGTCGGAGGAATTATTCTCGCTTGTGTCGTCGCTCTCATTTTCCAGTTGGTTTATCCTCTTGAGCATTCCTTAATTATTGTGTTGCTGGTCACTGTACTTGTATCCATGGCAGGACAGATTGGGGATCTGGTGGAATCAGCATTCAAGCGACATTATGCGGTCAAAGATTCCGGCAAAATCCTTCCTGGGCACGGGGGAGTATTAGATCGGTTCGACAGTTTAATCTTTATTCTACCGATCCTGCATTTGATTAACTTTATTTCTTAGGAGAGAGGGGCCATGGAACAATGAAGCAAGTATCCTTACTTGGGGCAACGGGGTCAATTGGAATTCAAACCCTTGATGTTCTTCGATTGCACCCAGATCAATTTTCTTTATATGCCATGGGGTTTGGCAGAAACGTCGAAAAAGCTCTTCCTTTGATCCGAGAGTTCGAACCATCCATGATCGTCGTTCAAGATGAAGAAACGAAGAGAAAACTGGAAAAAGAAGTCTCTCACTCCCAGATTCTTTGTGGGGGGAGAGGGTTTAATTGAAGCAAGTATAGCCGAACCTGTAGATGTAGTCGTCAATGCAGTTATGGGAAGCATCGGGTTACCTGCTACTTTAAAAGCCATTCAGGCCAAAAAACAAATTGCGATTGCCAACAAGGAAACCCTTGTGACGGCAGGGCATCTAGTCATGGAAGAAGCAAGAAAACATGATGTCAATCTTCTCCCTGTAGACAGTGAGCATTCGGCTATCTTTCAGGCTTTGAACGGTGAACAAAGGAAAGACATCAATAAACTCATCATTACTGCATCTGGTGGAAGCTTCCGTGACCAAACAAGAGAAGAACTTGTCGGAGTCACAGTCGATGATGCGTTAAATCACCCGAATTGGAAGATGGGTGCGAAAATTACCATCGATTCTGCTTCAATGATGAACAAGGGATTGGAAGTTATTGAGGCGCACTGGCTTTTTGATGTACCTTATGACCAGATTCATGTTATTCTTCATAGAGAAAGTGTCATCCATTCTATGGTTGAATATGTCGATCGAAATGTGATTGCCCAGCTTGGAACGCCGGATATGAAAGTGCCGATCCAATACGCTTTGACTTATCCGGAGCGTAAAGAGCTTCCAATTACGAAAAACTTGAACTTGGAAGAGATTGCTACGTTGAATTTTCAAAAGATGGACATGGATCGATTCCCTTGTTTGAGAATGGCATTTGAAGCAGGAAAAGCAGGCGGCTCGATGCCGACAGTCCTGAATGCTGCCAACGAAGAGGCTGTTCAGCAGTTCCTCGAAGGCAAAATATCTTTTCTTGATATTGAAAAATACATCGCTCAAGCATTAGAAAAACATGACAGGATTCATAACCCTGACTTGTCTACCATAATTTCTATTGATAAGGAAACGAGGGAAAGAGTTCGTTTCCAAATAAATTAAAAGCTCTGGTGGTTGAATACGTTTATGCGGCCGTCTAAATGATGATGGTTCACTTCCACTATAAACATCCCATCCTATAGAATGACCCAGAGCTAAAAAAGGAAGGTGCTTCATTTGACTACAGTGGTTGCATTTATTCTTATGTTCGGACTTTTGGTGTTCGTTCATGAGTGGGGGCATCTCATATTTGCCAAACGAGCGGGAATGCTCGCAAGGGAATTTGCAATAGGATTTGGACCTAAGATTTTTGCATTCACTCGGAATGAAACTCTTTACACAATCCGTATTCTCCCCATTGGCGGCTATGTTCGAGTTGCAGGCGAAGATCCAGAAATCGTAGAATTGAAAGCTGGCCACCATATCGGCCTTGAATTCAATGACGCTGGGAAAGTAAATAAAATAATCGTAAACAATAAAGATAAGCATCCGCATGCGCGTGTCATTGAAGTCGAACGCGCGGATTTAGATCATCGTCTAGTCATTGAAGGGTACGAAATCGATGAAGACGAAAAGCTCTTCTTTGAGGTCGATCCGAAGGCGATGTTCGTCATGGATGAAAAAGAAACACAAATTGCTCCTTATAATCGCCAATTTGCTTCAAAATCTGTTCCTCAGCGTGCGATGCAGCTTTTCGCTGGTCCTATGATGAACTTCGTCCTGGCGATTGTCTTGTTCATGCTTCTTGGTTTTATCCAGGGGGTCCCTTCGAACGAAGCGAAGCTAGGAGAGATCCAGGGTAACTCACCGGCTTCACAGGCTGGTCTAAAGGCTGGCGATGAAGTCGTTGCTGTGGATGGGGAATCCGTCAGTACGTGGGAAGAGTTCACGACCATCGTTCGAGCTCACCCTGATGAAGAAGTGACGTTGACGATCAATCGTGAGGGAGCAACGCAGCAGTTGAACGTCACACCTGCCGCCGTAGAAAGTAGAGAGACGACCATTGGGCAAGTGGGAGTCGCCCGTGCTTTTGAAGAGTCTTTCGCGAAGAAATTAACGTTTGGATTCACACAAACTTATGAGTGGTCAGCGCTGATATTAACAAATCTCGGTAAATTAGTGACAGGACAATTTTCTTTGGATATGCTTTCCGGTCCAGTCGGCATTTATGATGCGACAGACCAGGTGGTCCGCACAGGATTTACGAATTTCGTCATGTGGACATCGATCTTGAGTATCAACCTTGGAATTGTAAACCTGCTTCCACTCCCTGCTTTGGATGGTGGACGTCTCTTATTCGTAGGACTTGAAGGACTTAGAGGAAAACCAATCGACCCTCAAAAAGAAGGGATCGTTCACTTCATCGGATTCGCTTTACTCATGCTATTGATGCTCGTCGTCACTTGGAACGATATCCAACGTTTATTCTTGTGATTATTATAGCTGGAAGTCCTGAGGTGATCGGCGATTCCTAGGCTTCCAGCTTCTTTTATAAACTTAAAAAAAGAAGCGGAATCTTTAAGACTAGTGATTCCTCCTCCTTTTATAACTTCAATTAAATAGAACTGAGGTGCATTTATGAGACAAAGTCATATGTTAATACCTACCCTTAAAGAAAACCCTGCTGATGCTGAAATCAAGAGCCACCAGCTCCTCGTTCGTGCTGGTTACATACGCCAGATTGCATCCGGCATCTATAGCTTCCTGCCAATCGGCCGCCGCGTGTTGAGCAAAGTTGAAAACATCGTCCGTGAAGAGATGGAGAAAATCGGTGCTCATGAAATGGCGATGCCTGCACTTGAGCCTTCAGAACTTTGGAAGGAAACAGGGCGTTGGACAACGTTCGGCTCAGAACTGATGCGACTGCACGACCGACACAATCGGGAGTTCGCTCTTGGTGCGACCCATGAGGAAGTCATCACAAGCCTGGTACGTAATGAAGTGAAAAGTTACAAGCAGCTTCCTTTGACGGTTTTCCAAATTCAAAATAAATTCCGCGATGAAGCCCGTCCTCGATTTGGTCTTTTGCGTGGAAGAGAGTTTTTAATGAAAGATGCCTATTCATTCAATGAATCCTATGAAAGCCTTGATGAAACCTATGATAAGATGTTCGAAGCATACTCGAACGTATTCAGACGCTGTGGATTGAACTTCCGTGCTGTTATCGCAGACTCAGGCGCGATGGGCGGGAAAGATACCCATGAATTCATGGTTTTATCTGAAGTAGGCGAAGATGTCATTGCCTATTCCGATACTTCCCGTTATGCAGCCAATATCGAAATGGCTCCAGTCGTCGCGACTTATGAGAAGTCCAAAGCGACTCCTCAAACGTTGGAGAAAGTCGACACGCCAGGTCAAAAGACAATGAAGGAAGTAGCCGAATACCTGGGGCACGATTTACAGGAAGGCATCAAGTCGATTCTTTTCCAAGTCGATGAGAAATTTGTCCTTGCCCTTACTCGCGGAGATCATGAAGTGAATGATGTTAAATTGAAAAACCTTTATGATGCAGATATGGTTGAACTGGCTTCAGAAGAAGACACGAAACGACTGCTAGGTTCAGGATTTGGTTCCCTTGGTCCGATTGGTGTTCCTGAAGAAGTGGAAGTAGTCGCCGATCATGCGGTAGAAGCCATGGTGAACGTATCTTGTGGAGCCAATGAAGAAGGCTGGCACTTTAAAAATGCGACACCTGAGAGGGACTTCGAAGTCAAGACGTACGCTGATTTACGTTTTATAGAAGAAGGAGATCCATCACCGGATGGAGAGGGCATGATCAAGTTTGCCCGCGGGATTGAAGTCGGACATGTCTTCAAGCTGGGTGAATTCTACTCCGAACGGATGAACGCCACATTCCTTAATGATCAAGGAAAAGCGAAGACAATGATCATGGGATCCTACGGTATCGGCGTGTCACGTACGCTTGCAGCAATCGTAGAACAATACCATGATGAAAGAGGGATCACGTGGCCGAAGAATATCGCCCCGTATCAAGTCCATCTCCTTTCATTGAATCCTAAAAAAGAAGAACAGAAAGAATTGGCAGATCAATTATATGACTCACTGCTTGATGCAGGGATCGAAGTTTTATATGATGATCGTAAAGAACGTGCCGGTGTGAAATTTGCCGACAGCGACCTTTTCGGTGTACCTGTAAGAATCACTGTAGGAAAGCGTGCCGGTGAAGGTGTTGTGGAAGTGAAAGAACGTGCAACAGGCGATCAGAATGAATTAGAAACTAGTGAAGTTTTAGAATATATTAAGAACTGGTACAAAGCCTAATATTTTTTATGGAAAACTATACCCTTGCTAAAGGAAAGAGCAAGGGTTTTTCCATGTCAGGTGTTGGGTTAGGAAAGAGGAGGAATTCCGTTTGAGTGTCAGCAACAAGGAAAAAATGCACTATTTGCTGGAGCAGATTCAGTTCCCGCATGATCTAATAGAACCTCACTTTAAAGATAGCAGCATGCAGAAGCTGGTGGTTTACCGTGAACAGAAATTGTGGCATTTTCATTTTCATATGCCAAAACCGCTTCCGCCGTCTGTCTACGATTTATTTACGAGCAAACTTGTAGCCACTTTCCGATCAATTGCAGAAGTAACGTGGACAATTGATACATCAGAAAAAGAACTTGCAACGAATGATGTGCTTGAATACTGGCAGAGCTTCATAAAAACCTTAACGAATTTAACACCAAGCTATAAAGATTTATTGATGGAGCAGCAGCCTGAAGTAAACGGGAATAAAGTTATGTTAACCTGTAGGAACTTAGCCGAGAGCCATGCCATTCAAAAGAAATTGGAAGAACCATTGAAAAGCTTTTGTCTCAAATGCGGGCTTCCTTCTTTCATGCTTTCAACACGAGTGAAAGAAGAAACGGAACAAATTAAACGATTCCATGAAGAACGCCAAAAAGAAGACAAAATACTAGTCCAGCAAGCGGTGAAAGAACAAGAGGAAAGAGCTAAAGATAAAGACGATTCCAAACCAAAAGGGCCTCTTGAAATTGGTTACAAAATTCAAGATGACATCATCCCGATGGAGGAAATCCATGAAGAAGAGAAAAAGATTGCTGTCCAGGGCTATATCTTCGATGTCGAAATCAAAGAACTTCGTTCCGGACGTCATTTATTACTTTTGAAAGTCACCGACTATACGGATTCCTTTTCAATCAAAATGTTCTCACGCGGAGACGATCATGCTGAACTGTTTAAGCACGTGAAGGAAGGGATGTGGATCAAAGCGCGAGGGGGCATCCAGACAGATAACTTCACGAATGAATTGACGATGATGGCTAACGACATAAATGAAGTGAAGCCGAAATTGCGAGAAGATCAAGCGCCTGAAGGGGAGAAGAGGATTGAATTGCACGCCCATACCACAATGAGTGCGATGGATGCACCTGTTTCCCCGTCCCGTCTGGTCAAGCAAGCAGCAGATTGGGGCCACGAAGCGATTGCCATTACAGACCATGCAGTCGTTCAAGCTTATCCGGATGCCCATGCCGCAGGCCAGAAAAATGGTGTGAAAATCATTTATGGTGTGGAAGCGAATTTGGTTGATGATGGTGTCCCGATTGCGTATGAGGAACAGGACCGGGAGCTTGAGGATGCTGTGTACGTAGTTTTTGACGTGGAGACCACTGGGCTTTCAGCTGTGTACGATAAAATCATCGAACTCGCTGCCGTCAAAGTACAGGGCGGAGAAATCATCGATCGATTTGAATCTTTTGCTAACCCTCATCAACCATTATCCCAAACAACGATCGACCTTACAGGGATCACGGATGACATGGTCAAGGATGCACCTGAAATCGAACAGGTACTCAAGGACTTCCATGAATGGTCAGGAGAGGACATCCTTGTCGCCCATAACGCAAGTTTCGATATGGGCTTTTTGAATGCAGGATATCAGAAAATCGGCCTGCAAAAGTCTACGAACCCAGTCATCGATACGTTAGAGCTCGCTCGTTTTTTAGTGCCTGAATTAAAGAACCACCGTTTAAATACGCTTTGTAAGAAATTCGATATTGAGTTGACCCAGCACCACCGGGCGATTTATGATGCCGAAGCTACGGGGTATTTATTGTGGAAACTTGTGAAACGAGCCATGGAAAAAGAGATTACGAACCATAAAAACCTGAATGATTATATGGGTGAGGGAAAAGCGTACCAACGTTCTCGTCCTTCCCATTGTACCCTGCTTGCCACAAACAGCACAGGATTAAAAAACATCTACCGACTCGTATCAGAAGCGCATGTCAATTATTTCTACCGTGTTCCACGCGTTCCACGTTCTCTTCTCGCAAAGAACCGTGAGGGAATCCTTGTAGGTTCCGGGTGTGACAAAGGCGAAGTTTTTGAAACGATGATGCAGAAATCTGAGGAAGAGGCAGAGAAAGTAGCTGAATTCTATGATTACATCGAAATTCAGCCGCCAGGGAACTATTATCACTTAGTGGAAAAAGATTTAGTCCAGACGGAAGCGCAAATCCTCGATATCTTGAAAAGGCTTGTCGCTCTGGCGGAACGGATGGGGAAAACAGTGGTTGCTACCGGGAACACTCACTACGTGGAGCCTCATGAAAAGCAGTACCGTCAAATTCTCATTTCATCCCAAAATGGAAACCCGCTGAATAGACAGACACTGCCGGAGGTCCACTTTAAAACGACGAATGAAATGATTGATGAGCTTGGTTTCTTAGGAAAAGACAAAGCCACAGAATTAGTCGTCACGAACACCCATAAAATTTCCGAACAGATTGGTGAAGTATCTCCGGTTAAAGATGATTTATATACGCCTAACATCGAAGGGGCGGACCAGGAGATCCGTGAAATGTCTTACAACAAAGCACGTAGCATTTACGGTGAGCCTATCCCTGATTTGATCGTCAATCGTTTGGAAAAAGAACTCGACAGTATTATTGGAAATGGATTTGCAGTTATCTATCTCATCTCACAGAAACTTGTAACCAAATCGCTAGAAGATGGTTACCTTGTTGGTTCACGTGGTTCTGTCGGATCATCATTCGTTGCTACGATGACAGACATTACGGAAGTGAATCCACTTCCGCCGCATTATGTGTGTCCGTCCTGTCAATATAATGAATTTTTCACAGACGGATCGGTAGGAAGCGGATTTGACCTTGAAGAAAAAGCCTGCCCGGAATGCGGTACATCCCTGACGAAAGATGGTCAAGACATTCCATTTGAAACGTTCCTTGGCTTTAAAGGGGACAAGGTTCCCGATATCGACTTGAACTTCTCAGGGGAATACCAGCCCCATGCGCACAATTATACGAAAGAGTTGTTCGGTGAGGACAGTGTGTTCCGTGCCGGAACGATCGGTACGATAGCGGAGAAGACCGCTTATGGCTATGTAAAAGGTTACGCCGGAGACCATCAGCTGCTTTATAAGAATGCTGAAATCGATCGTCTTGTACAAGGATGTACAGGCGTGAAAAGGACAAGCGGACAACACCCTGGTGGGATCATTGTCGTTCCTGATGATATGGAGATTTATGATTTCTCTCCGATTCAATTTCCAGCGGATGATACGAAAGCAGAGTGGAAGACGACGCACTTTGATTTCCACTCCATTCACGATAACCTGTTGAAATTGGATATACTTGGGCACGATGACCCGACCGTCATTCGTATGTTGCAGGACCTCAGTGGGATCGACCAAAAGGAAATTCCTGTCGATGACCCTGAAGTCATGAAGATTTTCAGTGGTCCTGAAGCACTTGGAGTGTCGGCGGATCAGATTATGTGTAAAACAGGGACACTCGGCGTACCGGAGTTTGGTACAAGATTTGTAAGGCAGATGCTTGAAGATACGAAGCCGAAAACATTTGCAGAACTTGTCATCATATCCGGACTGTCACACGGAACGGACGTATGGCTTGGAAATGCCGAACAGTTGATCAATGATGGCATATGTACACTACCTGAGGTTATCGGGTGTCGTGACGATATTATGGTGTATCTCATGCACAAAGGTCTTGATCCTTCCCTTGCCTTTAAGATCATGGAATTTGTTCGTAAAGGCCGAGGCCTTCAAGACGAGTGGATTGAAGAAATGAAAAAACATGGGGTACCGGACTGGTATATTGATTCTTGTAAGAAGATCAAATACATGTTCCCGAAAGCACACGCTGCCGCCTATGTACTGATGGCGGTAAGAATCGCCTATTTCAAAGTCCACTATCCGATCTTTTTCTATGCGGCTTATTTCACTGTCAGGGCGAGCGATTTCGAACTGGAAACTATGATGAAAGGCTCTGAAGCCATCCGGAAGCGTATGAAAGAGATTCAGGAAAAAGGCTTCGATGCCACTCCGAAGGAAAAGAGTTTAATGACCGTCCTCGAGATATCTCTTGAAATGTGTGAACGAGGGTATGGATTTAAAAACGTGGATCTCTACCGTTCTAGTGCTACGGACTTTCTTGTTGAAGGCAATGAGCTTATTCCCCCGTTTAATGCGGTCGACGGTTTAGGAACAAACGCAGCCATCAATATCGTCAATGCAAGAGAAGACGGCGAATTCTTATCCAAGCAGGACTTGAGAGAACGCAGCCGTATTTCCAAAACCGTTCTCGAGTATCTGGATAACTTCGGATGCTTAGAGGGAATGCCGGATGAAAACCAACTGTCCCTTTTCTAACGTCTCAGCTCCAAGACAGGTAAAATTGTCGATCCATTGTTAGTTGTTAGAGGCTCAGTATTAAGATAAACGGGGTCCGTTTGCCATATTGAGAGTCAGGGGTGGTTAGGAAGTCACTCGCCTTCCTGCGGGGGTGACGGCAAGCCATGCCCGCGGGAGTCTCGCAGCTTCCCAACCAACCCTTTCGATGGAT
Organism: Halobacillus litoralis; assembly: GCF_020524085.2. NCBI lineage: Bacteria > Bacillati > Bacillota > Bacilli > Caryophanales > Bacillaceae > Halobacillus > Halobacillus litoralis. The sequence goes on along the minus strand of NZ_CP129016.1, from coordinate 3,005,602 downwards.
TCGAGGAACGAGCCCTTTTACTATAAAAGGATATCTTCAACTAGCGTGGTGTTATAAGCATAACGCTCTATAACAAGCTTTTGGCATGCAAAATAGTGTTCATAGAAGTTAATACCCTTCTACTGACGTTGTGCATAAAGGCAGCTTATTCCGGAAGTGGTTTCGAGATACTCATATGGTAAAGGGGCGGAGGGAAACGGTAAGACTCCTATGGGGTGTGCGGGATAGGTGAGACCCCGGAAGGCGTAGCCTGAGGAGACTCAGCGCCCGCCCCATGGAAAGCGAACCTTTTATCGGAGCCCTAGAATCACACATGAAAGCGTCGAAGCTGTGTCCTCCAAAATAGGAAGCTTCCATGAAATAATTTCATGTGAGTGGTGGAGGCGAAGCTGTTGATTTCTTCCTTTGTTGCATAGAATACGCATCTGTGATATATTTTTTATGGTGAGAAGAGTGATACGAACGACGAAAGAGTGGGGCAACCCACTCTTTCGTCATATTCTAGCCTCTTGCTTGTGGAGATACTTCGATGCATGAGGGGTTTTAGTACCCGCGAGACGAACCGCTATGATCTTTGTCATAGCGGTTTCTCATGGTACTTGCTATTTCTAAACCCTGTTACTTAATGAAATGAGCGAATACATCCCATAATAATAAGTACTAACCATTACATTGTGTTCGAAGGAGGGAAGAGCATGAGCAATCATGTTACATCCGTTACAGAACGTCTTGTCCAGCCGATCCTTGAGGATATGAACCTCGAACTTGTGGAAATTGAGTACAAGAAAGAAGGTCAGAACTGGTACCTTCGCGTCTTCATCGATAAAGAAGGCGGTGTGGACATAGAAGAATGCGGACAAGTATCTGAACAACTGAGTGAAAAATTAGATGAAGAAGATCCCATTGAAATTCCGTATTTCCTGGAAGTTGCATCACCTGGAGCGGAACGACCTCTAAAGACAGAAGCAGACTTCGAAAAGTTCGTGGGTGAATATGTGTATATGAAACTATACGAACCGATTGATGGGGAAAAGGAGTTTGAAGGGACACTGAAGTCCTTTGAAAATTCCGTGGCAACCGTAGAAATTCGTATTAAGACACGTAAAAAACAACTGGAAGTACCATATCAAAAAATAGCTAAAGCTAATTTAGCTGTTACGTTTAATTAAGGGGGAGAAAACTGTTGAGTAGTGAACTATTTGATGCCATGAATTATTTAGAGAAGGAAAAAGGCATCGACAAAAATCTTTTATTGGAAGCACTTGAAGCAGCCTTGATTTCTGCTTATAAGAAAAACTTCAATTCCGCAACGAACGTACGTGTGGATATTAATGAAGAAGAAAGTGCCATGAAAGTCCTTGCGCGAAAAGAAATCGTAGAAGAAGTCATGGATCCGCAGCAGGAAATCTCCATAGAAGAAGCGAATGAGATCGATCCGAACTATGAGGTTGAAGATGTGATCGAAGTCGAAGTCACACCAATGGACTTCGGCCGTATCGCAGCACAAGCAGCTAAACAAGTTGTTACGCAGCGTGTCCGTGAAGCAGAACGCGGCATCATTTACGGTGAGTATGTTGATCGCGAAGAAGATGTCATGACAGGGATTATCCAAAGAAAAGATCCCCGCTTCGTCTATGTGAATCTAGGTAAAATTGAAGCGCGTCTTCCAGAAGGGGAGCAAATGCCTACAGAGACCTATGAAGTGCACGATAGGCTCAAAGTATTTGTAACGAAGGTGGAAAACAGCAACAAAGGGCCACACATCTATGTTTCCCGTACACACCTAGGGCTTTTGAAGCGCTTGTTTGAGATGGAAGTACCTGAAATTTATGATGGTACCGTCGAAGTAATGTCTGTAGCCCGGGAAGCAGGGGACCGCTCAAAAATCTCCGTATATGCTGAAGATCAGGAGATCGATCCGGTGGGCTCTTGTGTAGGTCAAAGAGGTCAACGTGTGCAAGCAATTGTCAACGAATTGAAGGGTGAAAAAATTGATATCGTTCAATGGTCTGAAGATCCCGTTGAATATGTATCGAATGCGTTAAGTCCTTCTAAGGTCGTGGAAGTGCTTGTAGATGAAGAAGATAAGGCTACAACAGTGATCGTTCCTGATTATCAATTGTCCCTTGCCATCGGTAAGCGTGGTCAAAATGCTCGTCTTGCGGCCAAGTTGACAGGCTGGAAGATTGATATTAAGAGTGAAAGTGAAGCACGTGAGCAAGGCCTTCTTTCTACAGAAGAAACCGATATGGAAGACGAAGACGTTTTTGACGAAGAACTGTCTGAAGATTAAGGAGGGGGAGAACGATGACCCGTTCCAAAAAACAACCGTTAAGAAAATGTGTCGTCACACAGGAGATGGTTCCTAAACAGCAGTTGATCCGTGTTGTGCGCAATAAAGAGGGAGAGGTTTTTGTGGACGACACTGGAAAAAAGAATGGTCGTGGAGCCTATCTCATGAAAGACCTTCAAGTCATTGAGCAGGCTGAAAAGCAGCAGGTGTTGAACCGTCACCTTAAAACGAAGGTGGATGACAACATCTATGAGGAATTGAGAGCAAAAGTGAAGGCTGACCCATCATGAGCGGCAGCTATCTGAACCTGTTGGGACTGGCAGTAAGAGCCGGTAAGTGTACGATCGGTGAGGAATCAATCGTACGAGACATTCAAAAACGAAAAGCTAAGCTCGTTCTCATTGCCAATGATACAGGGAAACAAACAAAGAAGAAGCTGACAGATAAATGCAGCTTCTATGAAATACCTTGCTATGAAGTCGATGATCGAGATACATTATCACAGGCTATCGGAAAGGCAGGGAGAGTCGCGATCGCAGTTCTTGACCAAGGATTTGCGAAAAAGTTGCAATCGCTACTCGATGAATCTATTCGGGGGTGAAGATTTTATGAGTAAAATGCGCGTATACGAATATGCAAAGAAAAATGAACTATCTAGTAAACAAGTCATTCAAAAACTGCAAAATCTGAATATCGAAGTGAACAATCATATGTCCACTTTGGAGGAGGATGCAGCGAAGAAGCTGGATCAGGCATTTGGGAAAGGGCAAGCTTCCAAAGGTCAAAACCAGAATAAAGCGAAGTCTCAAAAGCCGAATAACAATAAGAAGCAGGCGAACAACAAGAAGCAAAAAAACAATAACCAGAAGAACCATAGGCCTGCAACGCAGCAAGCACCTAAGAAGTCTAAAAAGCAGATACCTGAAAAAATCACGTATGCAGGCAGTCTGACAGTTGGTGAACTTGCAGAAAAACTAAACAAAGATTCTTCAGAAATTATTAAAAAGCTTATGTTCCTAGGCACAATGGCTACCATCAACCAGGAACTGGATGCAGATTCGATTGAATTGATTTGTGACGAGTTCGGTGTAGAAGTCGAAGAAGAGGTCATTGTGGATGAGACGGACATTGAGAACATGGTGTTCGACGACGAACCGGAAGATTTGCAGGACCGACCTGCTGTCGTTACGATCATGGGACACGTAGACCACGGAAAAACGACGCTTCTTGACCAGATCCGTAACACGAAAGTGACGGAAGGCGAAGCCGGTGGAATCACCCAGCATATTGGTGCTTACCAAATCGAAGACAATGGCAAGAAAATTACGTTCCTTGATACACCTGGTCACGCTGCATTCACAAGCATGCGTTCCCGTGGTGCTCAAGTGACAGACATCGCCATCCTTGTTGTTGCTGCAGACGATGGAGTTATGCCGCAAACAAAAGAAGCGATCAGTCACGCGAAAGCGGCAGAAGTACCGATTATCGTTGCGGTCAATAAGATGGATAAAGAAGGCGCGAATCCTGACCGTGTGATGCAGGAGCTTATGGAATATGAGCTGATTGCTGAAGACTTTGGTGGAGAAACGATCTTTGTCAAAATGTCCGCCGTCAATGGTGAAGGGATTGACGATCTAGTTGAAATGATCGGCCTTGTATCCGAAATGGAAGAATTGAAAGCCAACCCTGATCGTGCTGCTTATGGTACGGTTATTGAAGCAGAATTGGATAAAGGACGCGGTCCTGTAGCCACATTGCTGGTTCAGAACGGTACTTTGAATGTCAGTGATGCCATTGTAGTGGGGAATACTTGGGGACGCGTACGTGCTATGGTGAACGATATCGGCCGTCGCGTGAAAGTTGCCGGACCTTCCACACCAGTGGAAATTACAGGGTTAAACAATGTTCCTCAGGCAGGCGATCGTTTCCTAGTCTTTGATGATGAAAAGAAAGCGCGCTCTGTAGGAGAAGCACGTGCTCAAAAACAATTGGAAGAAAACCGTGGCTCTAACGCAAAAGTAAGCCTTGATGACTTGTTTGATCAAATTAAACAAGGGGATGTCAAAGAAATCAACCTGATTGTTAAAGGCGATGTGCAGGGATCTGTAGAAGCCCTCGCTGGATCTCTTGAGAAGATTGAAGTGGAAGGTGTGAAAGTTAAAATTATTCACACAGGTGTCGGTGCCATAACGGAATCTGACATTGCACTTGCTTCTGCTTCCAATGCGATTGTTATTGGTTTTAACGTCCGTCCAGACGGGAATGCTAGAAAAGCAGCTGAAGCGGAAGATGTAGAAATCCGTCTTCATAACATCATTTACAAGGTGATGGAAGAGATCGAAGCAGCTATGAAAGGGATGCTCGATCCAGAATATGAAGAAAAAATCATCGGTCAGGTGGAAGTCCGTGAAATCTTCAAAGTATCTAAGATCGGTACGATTGCCGGATCTTACGTTACAGATGGTAAAATCGGCCGGAATTCCGGTATCCGTGTCATCCGCGATGGTGTCGTCATTTACGAAGGTGAAATCGATGCACTGAAGCGCTATAAAGATGATGCTAAAGAGGTTCAGCAAGGATATGAATGTGGAATTACAGTTAAGAACTTCAATGACATCAAAGTGGGAGACATCATTGAACCATTTGAGATGCAGGAAATTGAGCGTAAATGATCGTAAGCGCAGAAGTGGATGGTATCATTTATGATGCGCAGTCGCTGAAAAACAAGCGTGCGGTTTTGAAACGCATCATGACAAGATTAAGGAACGAGTTCAACATAGCTGTAAGTGAACTTGAATATCAAGACTTATGGCAGAGAACCCGGATCGGTCTCGTCACGATTGCTAGTGATAAAGTGATTGCGGAACAAACGATGCAGCAAGCTTTGGCTTTCATTGATTCATTTCCTGAATTTGAACGGACAGAAACCCATCAGGAATGGCTATGATGTCTGGTTAGAAGAGGTGAGTATACATGAACGATTTAAGAGCGAACCGCGTTGGAGAACAAATGAAAAAAGAGATGAGTGACATCATCAGTAAAAAAATCAAAGATCCACGTGTAGGGTTCGTCACCGTCACAGAAGTGAAAGTGACCGGAGATTTACAACAAGCGAAAGTTTATATTTCTGTATTGGGTGATGATAAACAGAAACATGATACACTCGTAGGTCTTGCAAAAGCGAAAGGGTTCATCCGATCAGAGATCGGCCAGCGAATCCGTCTTCGTAAGACTCCGGAAATCATGTTTGAGTTTGACGAAGCCATCGAAAAAGGAAATCGTATTGAAACGATCCTTCGCGATTTGAACGATACGGAAGATTGATAATAAAATCCGTGCTGTTTCAGCACGGATTTTATATAGGATAAAAAGTTTTGAGGTGAGAGGTAAATGGACGGGATTCTTCCATTATGGAAGCCAAAAGGCTTTACATCCCATGATTGTGTCAGTAAGGCCCGTGGCATGTTGAAAACAAAAAAAATTGGTCATACAGGCACCCTTGACCCAGAAGTAGAAGGGGTGCTGCCCCTCTGTGTAGGGAAGGCTACGAAAATCGTTCCTTTTCTGACGGACACTGACAAAGTGTATGAAGCTTCTGTTACGCTTGGATCTGCGACAGACACAGAGGATGCAACGGGTACGACAGTTGAAACCACCCCGGTTCATGAACGTATTTCCAAAGAAAAGATCAAGGGCGTCCTTGAGACGTTTCAAGGCTGGATTACTCAGACACCACCCATGTACTCTGCTGTAAAAGTTAACGGGAAGAAGCTTTATGAGTATGCCCGGGAAGGGGTGGAAGTGGAAAGGCCATCAAGGGAGGTACACATTAAGCACATTGAGAGGATGCCACCTGAACCTAAACAAGAAGGGGAAACCTTTACCTTTTCTTTCCGAGTCATCTGTTCGAAGGGCACCTATGTGAGAACACTCTGTGTAGACATTGGAAAGGCTCTTGGTTATGCCGCACACATGTCATCGTTGGTACGGACACAAACCGCGGATATCACAAGAGAAGACTGCTATACTTTCAATGAAATCCAACAAGTTGTAGATGAAAGCTCTGGAGAGCAATTGCTCCTTCCTTTATCCAAAGGACTCGTCCATATGGATTCATGGGAAGTAGATGCTGACCAGGTCGAAAAAATCAAACATGGTCAAGTATTCGAAAAGCCTGCTCATATCCATGAAGAGCAATTTACAGTGATGAACGCTGGTGAGGTCTTGGCGATTTACCAGCAGCATCCACGAAAAAACGGCCTCATAAAGCCGGTACGTGTATTTTAACGCTTGCCCTTTTATAAAAATTGGTGAATGGCAATACATGAGAGGCCACAGCTCATAGTTTTTTATCAGAGTTTGTTGGTTTTCCTTGCATTTCACTTAAAAAAAATGTACCCTTTAATATGGAACCTTCGCTTGGCGGTACGTAACTCCGACGTCCGCTCGGGGAAAGGGAATTCTAAATTTTACTAGGAGGTGTAGCTATAATGGCTATCACACAAGAACGTAAACAAGAACTAATCAATGAGTACAAAACTCATGACAACGACACAGGATCTCCAGAAGTACAAATTGCTGTACTAACTGAGCAGATCACTACTTTGAACGAGCACCTTCGTGCTCACAAGCAAGACCACCACTCTCGTCGTGGATTGCTTAAAATGGTAGGTAAGCGTCGTAACCTATTGAACTACCTTCGTAATAAGGACATTACACGTTACCGTGAGCTAATCAAGAGCCTTGGCTTGCGTCGCTAATGTATGGGAAAAAGCGGGAGTTATTCCCGCTTTTTCTGTATGTTTACATACAGAAGGGTGTAAACTGACAATAAACCCTTATAATGAAATAAGAAGAGTAACCGAGAGGAGTTAAGTTCTATATGGCAGAAGAAAAACAAGTGTTTTCCATTGATGTAGCCGGTCGTACTTTTTCCGTAGAAATTGGCGAGTTGGCGAAACAAGCGAATGGTGCAGCACTCATTCATTACGGAGATACGACTGTCCTTTCCACGGCTACCGGAAGTAAAGAGCCGAAGGACCTGCCGTTTTTCCCTTTGACAGTAAATTATGAAGAGCGTCTTTACGCTGTAGGTAAGATCCTAGGAGGTTTCATTAAACGTGAAGGTCGACCAAGTGACAAAGCCGTCCTTGCGTCCCGTTTGATTGACCGTCCGATTCGTCCATTGTTCCCAGAGGGATACCGTAACGATGTACAAGTAATCAGCTCTGTTATGAGTGTTGATCAGGATTGTTCTTCAGAAATGGCAGCAATGCTAGGATCATCCATATCTTTGGGTGTATCTGATATTCCATTCGAAGGACCGATTGCGGGTGTAATTGTTGGACGGGTAGAAGGCGAATTTGTCATCAATCCAACAGTTGAACAACAAGAGAAAAGTGATATCGACCTTACAGTAGCGGGTACAAAGGATGCCATTAACATGGTTGAAGCCGGTGCCAATGAAGTTTCTGAAGAGGACATGCTTGAAGCGATCATGTTCGGGCATGAAGAAATCAAGCGCCTCGTCGCTTTCCATGAAGAAATCGTTGAAGCTGTAGGTCGTGAGAAGATGGAAGTGCAGTTGTTCGATCTGGACGCTGAACTGAAAGAGAAAGTCGAAGCAGAAGCAACAGACGCCATTGTTCAAGCGATCAAAACGGAAGAAAAGAAAGCCCGTGAAGATGCTATTGCCCAAGTGAAAGCTGAAGTGGTCGCTTCTTACGAAGAGCAGGAAGCAGATGAAGAAACAATCAAACAAGTAGGATCCATATTAGAAGATATGGTGAAAACGGAAGTGCGCCGTCTCATTACGAAAGATAAAATTCGTCCAGATGGCCGTGGTGTTGACGTTATTCGCCCACTGACTTCCCGTGTAGGATTGCTTCCACGTACACACGGTTCCGGATTGTTCACACGTGGTCAAACCTAGGCCCTTAGTGTATGTACTCTTGGAGCTCTTGGAGATGTACAGATCCTCGACGGTCTTGACCTTGAGGAGTCCAAGCGTTTTATGCACCATTACAACTTCCCTAAATTCTCTGTTGGAGAAACAGGGCCGATCCGTGGACCTGGTCGACGTGAAATCGGTCATGGTGCTCTAGGTGAACGTGCGCTTGAAGTGGTTATTCCTTCTGAGAATGAATTTCCTTACACCATCCGACTAGTTTCTGAGGTTCTGGAATCAAACGGTTCTACCTCTCAAGCGAGTATTTGTGCAAGTACTCTTGCTATGATGGATGCGGGTGTTCCAATTAAAGCACCAGTTGCAGGAATTGCTATGGGACTTGTAAAATCAGGTGATGATTATACAATCCTGACAGATATCCAAGGAATGGAAGATGCTCTTGGAGATATGGACTTTAAAGTTGCCGGAACTGAAAAGGGAGTAACGGCTCTTCAAATGGATATTAAGATTGAAGGTCTTTCCAGAGAAATTCTTGAAGAAGCATTAGCTCAGGCGAAAAAAGGACGTATGGAAATCCTTGGACACATGCTTGAAACAATTCCTGAAACTCGCAAAGAACTTTCCGCCCATGCTCCGAAGATCATGACGATGAAGATCAATCCAGACAAAATCCGTGATGTCATTGGACCAAGCGGTAAACAAATCAATAAAATCATTGATGATACTGGTGTGAAAATCGACATCGAGCAGGATGGAACGGTGTTCATTTCTTCTACAGATGCCAGCATGAATACAACAGCTCAGAAAATCATTGAGGATATCGTACGTGAAGTAGAAGTCGGTGAAGTTTACGATGGTAAAGTGAAACGTATCGAGAAGTTCGGTGCTTTCGTTGAGCTCTTCAAAGGAAAAGAGGGGCTTGTCCACATTTCTGAAATGGCTGAAGAGCGCATTGGTAAAGTGGAAGACATCGTTTCCCTTGGGGACACAATTAAAGTTAAGGTAAAAGAAATCGATAACCAGGGACGAATCAACCTTTCTAGAAAAGCGATTCTCCTTGATGAGAAGAAAAAGCAGGAAAACGTTGAACAATCTTAATAAGGTTACGTAAAGAAGAGATACTGGCTTGCCAGTCTCTTTTTTTTTTGCCTAACATTCTTCTTGAAACTTTTGTAAGGAGATTGGGAATAGAGAGTAGTGCGTAATTTTGGTCTAGAACAAGGACATGCCCCATAGAATGGAATAGGGGTGATGGTCCATGAGCTTCAGATTAATCGTATTATTCAGCGTCAATCTCTGTTTTTTTATAGGGTTTGGCATGGCTTTTTTAACTGCAGACCATGTCGTAACCGTTAATAAAGAAGATACCATCTACCAAAAAATCCAGGCTGAAAAAGAAGAATTCGAATGGGAAGCACAGGATGCGAAGCTCGATTCTGTATGGAAAAAGACACCGGGGATTGTTGGTCGGAAAGTAGATGTCGAAGCCTCTTATAGGAAAATGCAAAAACACGGCAAGTATAATCCTGAATTGTATGTCTATAAATTGATCAAGCCTGAGGTTTCTTTAGAGGACTTACCGGCTTCTCCTATATATAGAGGTCACCCGGATAAAGAATCCGTTTCTTTCCTAATCAACGTCTCCTGGGGTGAAGAATACATTCCGGACATGGTGGAGATTTTAAACGAGCACCAAGTGAAAGCGACCTTCTTCATTGATGGAGCCTTTGCGAATGATTTTACACACCTCGTGCAGATGATCGAAGAGGAAGGACATACAATCGGCAGTCATGGGTACAGGCATAAGGACATGGGTAGAATGACAAAGGAACAAGCAAAAGCAAACTTAGAACAGGCGGATGAGCTATTATTCGCGTTGACTAAAGAAAAAGTGAAATATTTCGCTCCACCGTCCGGCAGCTTTAATACGGCTACTGTGGAAGCGGCAGATGAAATGGATATGGAAACCATCTTGTGGACAGTAGATACAATCGATTGGAAAAAGCCAACTTCGGATGTACTGATTACAAGGGTCATGAATAAGGTCCATAATGGTGCCACCATCCTTATGCATCCGACCGAGGTGACAGTAGAAAGCCTTCCAGTACTAATTGAACAAATTAAAGATAAAGGGTACAAACTGTCTTCCCTGCAAAAATTATTGAGTGAAGAGAGATAGAGAAGAAGGAGAGTAGCCGTGGTGAGAATGAAATCTTTGGCTCAAAAACAAGTGATTGATGTAGAGAATGGGGAGAAATTGGGTATTCTGGGAAAAGCGGACTTGATCATTGATCCTGATTCTGGAGTGATCAAGTCATTGATCATCATGAATCAGGGATTCATTGGTTTCGGATCTTCCAAAAAAGAAATGACGATCGATTGGAGTCAAATTGAAACCATTGGTGAGGAAACGATCCTTTTAAAAAAACGATGAACACTGCAGCCTGAGCTGCAGTGTTTTTTGTTTGCTAATCGAAATCACTAACTCCGCATTCCGGCATAGGATACAAGGAGATAAGATACTAGATAAAGGAGACATCCGGGATGCTAACAGGATATCATGTAGCAGTCATAGGGGGCGATGCCCGGCAAATCGAACTTATTCGAAGGTTGAATGAGTGGGATGCCACCGTCTATTTGGCTGGGTTCGACCAACTGAATGAAAGCTTTAGAGAAGCCATCGACCTTGACTTCGACAGCGAGCAGGTGGAAAAATTGGATGCCATCATCCTTCCTGTACCATGAACGGATTCGGAGGGAAAAATTGAAGGAATCTTCTCCAACCAGCTCATCCATTTGTCAGAAGAATGGTTGAAAAGGACACCTGACCATTGCCAAGTGTTTTCTGGAATCGCCAATGATCATTTAAGAGATTTAGCTGCTAAAACTAATCGGACCCTCATCCCCTTAATGGATCGGGATGATGTTGCCATTTATAATTCTATTCCTACCGTAGAAGGGACTCTCATGTTGATCATTCAACATACCGATTTTACGATTCACGGATCAAAAGTCATTGTGCTTGGTCTTGGTAGGGTAGGGATGAGTCTTGCACGCACGTTTGACCACCTTGGTGCCGAAGTATCTGTTGGAGTACGTTCTTCAAAAGCAGCGGCAAGAGTTTATGAAATGGGTCTAGAACCGATTGATATGAATGACTTAGTGAATGAAGATATGTCATGTGACATTTTACTGAATACCGTTCCCCACCTGGTGGTGGATGCTTCTGTAATTAAACAGTTGCCATCACATGCAATGATTTTGGATCTTGCATCCAAACCGGGAGGAACTGATTTTCGTTATGCAGATAAACGTGGAATCAAAGCACTACTTGCCCCAGGTCTGCCGGGAATCGTAGCTCCAAAAACGGCAGGGAGAATCATAGCAGATGTCGTGTCTCGAATTGTTCAGGAAGGTTCACGAAAGGAGAATGAATGATGTCTAAATTAAAAGGGAAAGTGATCGGATTCGGGTTAACTGGATCCCATTGTACGTACCATGAGGTTTTTCCTGTCATGCAGGAGCTCGTCGACCTCGGAGCAACCGTGGTTCCTGTTTTATCCTACACTGTACAAAAAACGGATACCCGTTTTGGGGATGCATCTGAACATTTAGAAAAAATAAAAGAAATTACAGGTGAAGAACCGATTCTGACGATTCCTGATGCAGAACCCCTTGGACCTAAACGTCCTTTGGACTGTATGCTTATTGCCCCACTTACGGGAAACTCGACAAGTAAATTCGCAAATGCGCTGACGGACTCCCCTGTGTTGATGGCTGCTAAGGCGACCTTGAGGAATGAAAGTCCAGTTGTCGTGGCCGTATCAACAAATGATGCTCTCGGATTGAATGGTGTGAACATCATGCGTCTAATGGCAACGAAAAACATTTACTTTGTACCTTTAGGTCAGGACCATCCTTTCCAAAAGCCGAATTCATTGGTAGCGGATATGACATTGATCCCAGAAACGATTGAAGCAGCTCTCGAAGGAAAGCAGCATCAACCCGTATTAATTGAAAGGTATCCGAATTAATTCTTTTTTTCATACCAGGTGTTCTTGTAAATATGATAAAATAACAAAAATAGTGACATGTCTTACTATTCTTACAAATGATATACAAGAGAGGATGCCGAATATGAGTGAAACTAAAAAATATAATGTAGCCGTCGTCGGGGCGACTGGGGCCGTCGGACAAAAGATGCTGGAGACTTTGGAAGATCGGAATTTTCCAGTTGGAAACTTAAAGCTACTCTCATCAAGTCGATCTGCAGGATCGAAAATGGTGTTCAATGGTGAAGAATACACGCTGGAAGAAGCGACATCTGAAAGCTTCAAAGATGTAGACATTGCTCTGTTTTCTGCTGGAGGGTCTATATCTAAGAAGCTGGCTCCTGAAGCAGTGAAGCATGGAGCAGTGGTCATCGATAATACGAGTGCTTTCCGTATGACAGAAGGTGTACCTCTTGTAGTACCTGAAGTTAACGAAGCAGATATGAAGGAACATAAAGGGATCATTGCTAATCCAAACTGTTCGACCATTCAAATGGTGGCTGCTCTTGAGCCGGTTCGTAAAGCTTACGGCATGAACCGTGTCATTGTTTCCACATACCAAGCTGTTTCTGGAGCTGGAAATGAAGCTGCCGAGGAATTGCGGGAACAATCGCAATCCTTCTTGAATGGGGAAGAGCTTGAGGCTAATCTCCTTCCAGTGAAAGGAGATAAAAAGCACTATCCGATTGCATTTAATGCGCTGCCACAGATTGATGTCTTTCAGGATAATGGTTATACATTCGAGGAAATGAAAATGATCAATGAAACGAAAAAGATCATGCATGCACCGGATCTTTCTGTTGCAGCTACTTGTGTACGCCTTCCTTTCTTCACATCTCACGCGGAGAGTGTATATATTGAAGTAGAAAAAGAAGGGGTTACGGTTGAAGAAGTCAAACAGTTGATGAATGAAGCGCCTGGAATCGTTCTCGAAGATGATCCTGCTACCCAAACATACCCGACACCATTAAGTGCGGCCGAAAAGCGAGATGTTTTTGTCGGCAGGATTAGAAAAGATCTTGATGATGAGAAAGGATTCCATTTATGGGTTGTATCAGATAACTTGTTAAAAGGTGCAGCATGGAATTCCGTGCAAATTGCAGAACGCTTAATTGCGAATGAGTGGCTGTAAACTTTTATTGAGTTGAGGTGGCCAAATGAAGCTACTTGTACAAAAGTTCGGTGGAACGTCCGTCCGGGACCAAGAGAGTCGGTCCCGGGCCATCCACCATGTAAAAAACGGCTTGAAAGAAGGATTTAAAGTCGTTGTTACCGTTTCAGCTATGGGGAGAAAAGGTAGTCCATATGCCACAGATACGTTGCTTGGGTTAATTGACTTCCCTAAAACAAAGGTTTCGCCAAGAGAGCAGGATTTGATGATGTCATGCGGAGAGACGATTTCTTCGATCGTTTTTGCTCATGAGTTGAATCTGGCTGGTGTAAACGCTGTATCGTTAACAGGAGCTCAAGCAGGAATTATGACCAATGGAGATTTTACTAAAGCTAAAATTACTCAAGTAAACCCTGGCAGGATTTTAGAAGAACTGAAAAAACACGAAGTCGTTGTTGTTGCAGGGTTTCAAGGTCAGACCATTCAAGGGGAAATGACAACGATTGGTCGCGGAGGCAGTGACACAACAGCTGCTGCTTTAGGAGCGGCTTTACACTCAGATTATATCGATATTTTCACAGATGTAGAAGGAATCATGACCGCAGATCCACGACTGGTTCAAGAAGCGAGACCTCTGAATACCATCACGTACAATGAGATTTGCAACTTGGCATACCAAGGAGCAAAAGTCATCCACCCGAGGGCTGTAGAAATTGCCATGTATGCGAAGGTCCCCATCCGTGTACGCTCCACATACTCTGATCTTCCAGGGACCCTTGTGACGGGCACAAAAGAAGATCGAAGAGGAAGAGACATTTCAGAACGAACCGTAACTGGTATCGCTCATATGGATGGACTCTCACAAATCAAAGTTCAATCAAAAGAAGATCCTTCCAAACTACAATCCGACGTATTTAAATCCATGGCATCCGCCAATATATCCGTAGACTTCATCAATATATCTCCCAGCGGTGTCCTTTACACCATCAACCACATTTATACAGACAAAGCAATCCAAATTCTTGAGGAACTCGGTTATGAACCAGAAGTGAGAGAAGGCTGTGCAAAAGTTTCTACAGTCGGGGCTGGTATTACTGGCATTCCGGGGGTAACAGCAGAAATAGTTCAAACATTGACTGATCGTGGCATTCAGATTCTCCAATCCGCTGATTCCCATACGACAATCTGGGTTCTGGTCAAGGAAGATGACCTTATAGAAGCGGTCAACGCTCTCCATAAAACTTTCCGATTGAGCAAAGCACCCAAGAAAGGGGAACAACTGACATGAATTTCGGAAAGGTTTTAACAGCCATGGTGACTCCGTTTGATCGGCATGGTGAGATTGATTTCGATAAAACGACTGAGCTGGTCGAATATTTATTAAAAAATGGAAGCGACGGACTTGTCATTGCTGGAACGACGGGTGAATCTCCGACGTTGACAGCTGATGAAAAAGTAAGCTTATGGAGTCATGTCGTGAAAACAGTCGACGGACGTGTACCTGTTATTGCAGGAACAGGGAGTAACAGCACAGAATCATCCATAAAGTTATCTAAAAGAGCCGAAGCCACAGGCGTAGATGCCATCATGCTTGTCGCTCCTTACTACAATAAACCGAATCAAGATGGACTCTATCAACATTTTAAAACCATTGCAGGATCCGTGAAGCTTCCTGTGATGATTTATAATGTACCAGGAAGATCGGTCGTACGAATCCAACCAGAAACCATCATGGAACTTTCTAAGATCGAAAACATTGTATCTTTAAAAGAAGCTACCGGGGACCTGGAAGGAATGGCCAAAATTCGTGCATACACAGATGAGCACTTTTCCATTTACAGTGGAGATGATCATCTCACCCTTCCAGCATACGCTGTAGGTGCTAACGGTATTATATCGGTCTCCTCTCATGTGATAGGAAATCAGATGCAATCGATGCTCTCCCTTTTTGAAGAAGGTAAATGGAAAGAAGCAGGAGATCTCCATCGAAAACTGTTGCCAGTGTTCAATGGGATGTTCAGCGCTCCTTCCCCAGCTCCTGTAAAAGCAGCTTTGAAAATCCATGGACTTGAAACCGGTGGAGTAAGACTCCCATTGGTTCCTTTAACCAAAGACGAAGAAGCAGTCATTGTAAACTGTTTGCAACATATTACCTAAACCAGGGCAGATCGCCCTGGTTTTTTATTGGCCTATTATAGATAAACTCCCGATTGTGGAAGACTCGGCTTCGAGATGATTTCGTGTTTCGTTTGCCATAATGGGAGTCAGGGGTGGCTGGGAAGCTACTCGCTTTCCTGTGGGGGAGTGGCGAGCTTCCTCGGGCTAACGCCCTGTGGGATCTCGCCTATCTCCTTTCTCCCACGGGAGTCTCGCAGCTTCCCAACCACCCCATGTCATGAAACGAAAAACGAACCCCTGTACCTAGAAGCAGAGCTCCCACTCGTCCAGCCTAAGCAGGCATAAAGCGCTCTGTATCAAGCGTTTACGTTCTACATGCCCACTGTGAAGATGATATCATTCATTTCCCTCAACCATACAAGCTGATTTTTCCAGTAGTGGATTCGAGAATCTTCCAAGGTAAAGGGCGGAGGGGAATGGCGAGACTCCTGCGGGAAAAAAGTGCAGGGTGAGACCCCACAGGACGCAGTCCGAGGAGGCTCACCGCGCTCCCGCGGAAAGCGAGTTATTCCCCGCAGCCCCCACCACTCAATAAAAGTCTCGAAATTGAGTCTTCAAGAAACCTGCCAAATACTTTAATAACGATTTTTATGAGGGATTTGTGAAGAAAGTAATCAGGAGCTTCATGTTGAAAGTATGTTTCACACCGTTTGAGTCATACTACGGGAAAAGAGCGAAAGGAGATCGATCCATGAAAGATGATTCCAAAGAAAAAGATCAATCCAAATCGCAATCCTCTCTCGTTGACAAAATTCAGCAACTAGGGCAAAGCAATGTCCCACAGCCGGCTGATTCCAATATCCATGTGCTGCCGATTATCGGGCAGGTGGAAGGACATGTTCAGTTGCCATCACAAAATAAGACAACGAAGTATGAGCATTTAATACCTCAATTGATTGCGATTGAACAAAACCCTAAAATTGAAGGCTTGGTCGTCCTGTTAAATACAGTTGGGGGAGACGTTGAGGCTGGGCTTGCGATCTCTGAAATGATTTCTTCCCTTTCCAAACCGACTGTATCCATCGTATTAGGAGGTGGACACTCCATCGGTGTTCCTATTGCTGTCTCTGCGGACTATTCGTTTATTGTCGAAACGGCGACAATGACGATTCATCCGATCCGTATGACGGGGCTTGTCATCGGTGTCCCCCAGACGTTTGAATACATGGATAAAATGCAGGATCGTGTCATCAGCTTTGTAACGAAGCAT
This sequence comes from Halobacillus litoralis, assembly GCF_020524085.2. NCBI lineage: Bacteria > Bacillati > Bacillota > Bacilli > Caryophanales > Bacillaceae > Halobacillus > Halobacillus litoralis. The sequence goes on along the minus strand of NZ_CP129016.1, from coordinate 2,988,850 downwards.
TCCAATGTAGCCGAAGATAAATTCAAAGAGCTCATGTTTGATAAAGGGAATCTCACCCGTGATATTGGTACGAATGTGGTCGGTCAGCAAGCCGTGGATCATGGTCTAATTGATGCTGTTGGCGGAGTGAAAGAAGCCATGTTAAAATTGAACGAGCTCATAGAGCAGAGTAAAGGTTCTGAGCAGCAGGTGGTTCAATGACCATTCTATACACACCCTTAAGTGAACATGACATTTTTCCAATGGAAGAAGAAATGTCGGTCGTGTATCATGAACATAACAATTGTCCGTTAATGTGTCGTAAATCTGCTGATGGAAAAAAGCAGATTATGCAAGTTCTGTCGACAGACCCTTCCCATTACATGGATCCAGATCTTCAACCAGGACAATGGTTGGACTCGTAACATTGTAGATGGCTATGGTATAATAGAATAAATGAGTGACTGGATGCCGGTGCTGTATTTCTTCATGAATATTGAAGGAACCATCGGCATTTTTCTCGTTTTAGTTTTACATATGGGGAGGAAAGACCATGGCTAGGAAAAGAAAAAAGAAGAAAAAGCAATCAAATATGAAAAGCCATTTGAGGTTTGAACTTATAGGGCTATTCTTCCTCTTTATTGCTGTCATTGGAAGCGGGGCTTCTGCTATCAGTGATGGAGCGGTTCCAGGAGGTTTGGAAAGGTTCTGGCAGTTCTTGTTTGGTGTATGGTACTTTATCGCCTCCTTGTTCTTTCTAATTGTTGGTGTGTATTTAATGGTAAAAAGAAAGTGGCCTGTTTTTTTACATAAACGCCTATTAGGCGTGTACACCATAGTTACGGCTTTACTTTTGTTCACACATCTTGAAACACTTTCTGCTGAGCTTGGGACTGGCGAAGGTTCGATTTTCGCCATGACCTGGGATAGAATTACAGGAATGATGAGGGGAGAACTTCCGTTTTACAGCATTGGCGGAGGGTTAACGGGTGCGATCCTTCTTTCCATCAGTTATTACCTTTTCGCGAAAGCTGGAGCAGCTATTTTGTCTTTTTTCCTATTTATTATCGGTGTGATTTTCGTCAGTGAAAAATCCATAGGTGAGCTCTTTGCTAAGCTTGGCCGAAAAGTAAAAGAAATGAGCTCAGAACAAGTGCAAAAGATGAAGGATCAGAAAGAGCAAAAAGCAGAAAAGAAAAAGCAGGCATTAGAAGAGCAGGAAGAAGAAACAGTGGTTTATGAATTAAATGATACGTCTAATGATCAGGTAGAAGAGCAGAACCAAGAGCCGATCATACAAGACTTTACTGATACTGCTTATGCTTCTGAGAAAACGGAAACGGATAAGCCGAAAGAAAGTGGCACGGAGGAGCAACAGGATGTCGATGAAGTAAATATTGAAAAATCGATGCCAACAGCTGAGCTTGAAAACATGGATTACCAGTTACCGAGCCTGGAGTTATTGGACGAACCTACTTCCACTCCGCAAAGTCAGGGGCGTTCTCACATCCAGGCGACCGTGAGGAAGCTTGAAAAGACTTTCCAAAGTTTTGGTGTGAAAGCGAAAGTCACAAAAGTCCATGTCGGTCCGTCGGTAACGAAGTACGAAGTGTACCCAGATGTAGGGGTGAAAGTCAGTAAAATCGTGAACTTGAATGATGACCTTGCCTTAGCACTGGCGGCGAAGGATATCCGGATTGAAGCGCCTATTCCAGGAAAGTCAGCGGTCGGAATCGAAGTACCGAACCAGGAAGTGTCCATGGTCTCATTACGTGAAGTGTTGGAAACGGGCAAATCAAAACCAGATGCCAAATTAAGCTTTGCTCTGGGGAGAGACATTTCTGGTGAGGCAGTTATGTCAGAATTAAATAAAATGCCTCACTTGCTTGTCGCAGGTGCGACCGGAAGTGGTAAAAGTGTTTGTATTAACGGCATCATTACGAGTATTCTGATGAGAGCAAAGCCACATGAAGTGAAAATGATGATGATTGATCCGAAGAAGGTTGAATTGAATGTCTATAACGGTATTCCACACCTTTTAGCTCCGGTTGTCACAGATCCTAAGAAAGCTTCACGCGCATTGAAGAAAGTCGTATCTGAAATGGAACGAAGATACGATCTCTTTTCAGATACAGGAACAAGAAATATCGAAAGCTACAATGAATATATCAAAAAGCATAACCATGAAAATGAAGATGAACAGCCACAGCTTCCATACATTGTTGTCCTTGTAGATGAACTTGCAGACTTAATGATGGTCGCTTCCAATGAAGTGGAAGATGCCATCACCCGCCTTGCACAAATGGCCCGCGCAGCAGGCATCCATTTGATCATCGCTACTCAGCGTCCTTCTGTAGATGTCATCACAGGAGTCATCAAGGCAAACATTCCATCAAGAATTGCTTTTAGTGTATCCTCACAGACCGATTCAAGAACGATCTTGGACTCTGGAGGAGCAGAAAAGCTTTTGGGAAGAGGGGATATGCTGTTTACACCAGTTGGCTCCAACAAGCCGACAAGGGTACAAGGCGCTTTCTTATCCGATGAGGAAGTGGAGAGAATCGTCAATTTCTGTGTGGAGCAGCAAAAAGCGCAGTACCAAGAAGAAATGATCCCTGAAGAGGAAAGTGAAGTGAAGCAGGAAGTGGATGATGACCTCTATCCTGAAGCGGTCCAAATGGTTATTGAAATGCAAAGTGCCAGTGTTTCTATGATACAAAGACGCTTCCGCGTCGGATATACGAGAGCAGCCCGGTTGATCGATGCCATGGAAGACAACGGTATCGTCGGACCTTATGAAGGTAGTAAACCACGTGCTGTCCTTGTTTCACAGCAAGCAGAAGAACAACATACTTCATAAATTTTAAAAGGATCCAACCTAATTAGGTGGATCCTTTTTTGTGTGTTTCAATAAAGACATAATCGAAGCTTTCTTATATACTTATTAAACAAACTGGCAGGATTGTTGATGATACAGTTTCGAGACTTTTGTTGAGTGGATGGGGGCTTCGGGGAATAGCTCGCTTTCCGCGGGAGCGCGGTGAGCCTCCTCGGACTGCGTCCTGTGGGGTCTCACCCTGCACTTTTTTCCTCTTCGATATCCGTTTCCGGCGCCTAGCGGCTAGTGAAACTTCCTTCGCTTCTGTATGATAAGTCAACATCGAATCACTCCGTTCTTCGTGTTTCCTTTATCTCCGTCAGCTCAGTCCAGTCCATACGCCGCTGATCGAGGCTCCTCCACACTTAAGGTAGGAGTCTCGCCATTTCCCTCCGCCCCTTTTCTATACCAGTGTCACGAAACCACTCTCCGAAAAATTAGCTATTTAGTTTGATGGGAGTATTAGAATAAAACTCCTTTGCTCAGGTATTAGAATCCTGAAAGCTTGATACAGAGCGTTTTATGCTCTTCCAATCGGGATAGCTGAAAACAATCCAACTTGGTAAAGGTGTCCCTTTCTCACATCCACCCCTAAATCCCATTATGGCAAACGAAACCCGAAAGCATCTCGAAACTGAGTCTTCAAGAAAAGGGAGCTATTCTATTGTAAATGTAGATATTTTACATTCATGGAATGCTGATCTAAATCTATCAAACGTTTACATGGAAATGAGTCAAAATTCATAAAAATGTCCTAATTCTATTTATTTATTTATCGAATAGTGTTATATTATTGTCAAAATGTGATGTGTCGAACGTCAGAGGTCAGATCTCTAGACGATAGTTCAATAGACTTGGGGTGAAAGTGATGTCCATCAGACAAGACACTCGACATCTATATTTACAGGTGATCGAGCAGATTAAACGAGATATTGAAAACGGTATCTTTTTAGAAAAGCAAAAGCTACCATCCGAATTCCAACTTTCCAAGTCCCTTGGGGTATCCAGGGCGACGCTGAGGGAAGCATTGAGAATTTTAGAAGAAGAAGGGGTGGTTACTCGAAGGCATGGGGTGGGTACTTTTGTTAATCCAAAACCTCTGTTTACATCAGGAATTGAAGAATTAGATAGTGTGACAGGCATGATTGCGAAATCAGGTATGACCCCGGGGTCTCAGTACCTGTCTGCAGAGCTTATCGAGCCCACAGAAGAAGACCGGAAACGATTCTCTCCACTGGAAGTACATAGTATTGCGAAAGTCGAACGTGTCAGAACAGCCGACGAGCAGCCAGTGGTTTATTGTACAGATAAAATTCCAGAAGGTTTACTCCCAATTGATCAAATTAGAGAAGCGGATTCATTATTTAATGTTTTAGAGCGCTATACAGGGAAAACCATCGGTTATGCGGTCACCCATATTGAACCGATCGGCTTTCATGAAAGGATTTCTCCGATTCTGAATTGTGAGCCTGACCAGGCTCTCTTACTTTTGAGACAAATGCATTACTCTCAGGATGATGTACCGATGTTACTTTCCTCCAATTACTTCAGGGCTGACAAGTTCAGCTTCCACGTGCTAAGAAAAAGAGTGTAAGGGCTTACAAAAGTGTGACAGATTCATTTTAGGGAGGTGAGGCTGGTCATAAATACTTGAATTCTGCTGGATTTTGATTCATTTCATACTAAACAATTAGGGGGTAATCGTTTTGTTGAAAAGTCGTTTTCTTATGGTTCTAGTATTTTTATTAACTTTTGGTGTGTTTTTAGCAGCTTGTGGTTCTTCTGGAGGAGAGGAAGAAACCAGTGGAAGCAGCAGTGATGACTCTGGCAGTGAAGAATCTTCTGGAGAAGAAAACAGCGATATCTCTGTAGCTATGGTTACAGATGTGGGTGGGGTTGATGATAAGTCATTCAACCAATCTGCTTGGGAAGGCTTACAGGCTTTTGGTGAAGAAAATGGAATGAGCAAAGGTGAGGGAATCGATTACGCTCAATCTGAGAGTGATGCCGATTACGCAACAAACCTGAACCGTCTTGTACGTCAGGACTATGATTTGATTTATGGAATCGGATACCTTCTTCAACCGGCAATCGCTGAAGTTTCTCAGCAATATCCAGATACGAACTTCGCTCTTGTTGACTCCGTCCAAGAAGGAGATAACGTAGCGAGTATCGTGTTTAAAGAACACCAGGGTTCATTCCTTGCAGGAGTAGCTGCAGCTAACAAGACGAACACAGATAAAGTCGGCTTTATTGGTGGGGTAGATGGAAGCTTGATTAACAAGTTCGAAGCAGGATTCGTTGCAGGTGTTAAATCTGTAAACCCTGAGATTGAAGTTGAAGTAGAATATGCAGAGAGCTTTAACGATTCCCAAAAGGGACAAGCCATCGCATCCAACATGTACTCCAAAGATATTGATGTCATTTACCATGCTTCCGGTGGTACAGGTAACGGTGTATTCGCTCAAGCGAAAGACATCAAGAACAGTAATCCTGATGAAGAGGTATGGGTCATTGGTGTCGACCGTGACCAACACGAAGAAGGTCAAATCGGTGACTCCAACGTCACACTTACTTCTATGGTTAAACGTGTAGACATAGCTGTTCAAGAAGTGGCAAATCAAGCAATGAACGGAGAGTTCCCTGGAGGGGAAGTTCTTGAGTTTGGTCTTGCTGATGATGCGATCAGCATTGCTCGCACGAACGAGGAAGCGATGACAGAAGAAATCGTTTCTGCTGTTGAAGAGTGGAAAGAGAAAATCGTCAACGGCGAAGTTGAAGTGCCAAGCACACGTGAAGATCTTCAAACATTCTTAGATTCAATGTAACAACTGTCAGAAAGGGCTGGTGAGAGCCGGCCTTTTCTTCTGTCAATGAAAGTCATCAAATGAAAAGATTGTTCCGGCCCTTTTCCTTTGGTGATTTTTTAAGGTGAACGGGGGAGGGAGAGAGACGAATGGACTATGTAATTGAAATGTTGAACATTAGAAAAGAGTTTCCGGGTATTGTAGCGAATGACAATATTAATTTGCAAGTGAAGAAAGGTGAAATCCACGCTCTTCTTGGGGAGAACGGAGCGGGTAAATCTACACTGATGAACGTTCTGTTCGGCCTCTATCAGCCGGAAAGAGGAGAAATCAGAGTGCGTGGAGAGAAAGTCAACATCACAGACCCTAACGTAGCAAACGCACAAGGGATTGGGATGGTTCACCAGCACTTTATGCTTGTTGATACATTTACAGTCACTGAAAACATTGTTTTAGGAAGCGAACCGAAAAAAGCAGGAACGGTGAACTTGAAACATGCAGAAGACCAGGTGAGAGAGCTTTCAGAAAGATACGGTCTAAATGTCGATCCAAAAGCGAAAATACGTGATATATCCGTAGGGATGCAGCAGCGTGTAGAAATATTGAAAACGCTTTATAGAGGAGCGGAAATCCTTATTTTTGACGAGCCTACAGCGGTTCTTACTCCTCAGGAAATCAAAGAGCTGATTGATATTATGCAAAGCCTCGTTAAAGAAGGGAAATCCATCATCCTTATTACCCACAAGTTGAAGGAGATTATGGAGGTCTGTGACCGGTGCACGGTCATACGTAAAGGACAGGGAATCGGGACTGTAGATGTCTCTGAAACCAACCCTACAGAGCTTGCTTCTTTGATGGTGGGTCGTGATGTCAACTTTTCTACTGAGAAAACAAAAGCTGAACCTAAGGAAACCTATCTTTCTATAAAAGATTTACGCGTGAAGGACGTCCGTGGTGTCGAGATGGTAAAGGGGCTGAATTTGGAAGTGCGTGCAGGTGAGATTGTTGGGATCGCAGGTGTAGATGGAAATGGGCAATCTGAGTTGATTGAAGCGATAACAGGCTTAAGAAGAAGTGAATCCGGAACCATCCGCCTCCATGGTAAGGAAATTACCAATTTAACGCCTCGTAAAGTAACGCAGTCCGGTGTCTCTCATATCCCGCAGGACCGTCATAAATTCGGTCTTGTACTCGATTTTCCCATTGGTGAGAATATGGTGCTGCAAAGTTATCATCAAAAACCTTATTCGAAAAAAGGTGTCATGAACTTTAAGAACATTTACCAAAAAGCAAAAAATTTAATTGCCGAATACGATGTCCGCACACCGGATGCTTACACACCGGCCAGGGCCCTTTCAGGAGGGAATCAGCAAAAAGCGATCATTGGTCGGGAAGTGGACAGGTCCCCGGATTTGATTATAGCTGCTCAACCCACACGGGGTTTGGATGTTGGAGCCATTGAATTTATCCATAAAAAATTAATTGAAGAGCGAGACAAAGGTCGTGCCGTTCTCCTTCTGTCATTTGAACTCGATGAAATCATGAACTTGAGTGATCGGATTGCCGTCATGTTTGACGGACAGATCATTGCTGATGTCCAACCGGAAGAAACAAATGAGCAAAAGCTCGGGTTGCTGATGGCTGGTAATTCAACACAGAAAGCAGGTGAGCAATGATGTTTTCCAATCGACTATTCAATATATTAGTGCCGATCATTTCTGTATTGCTCGGTCTGATTTCTGGTGCCATCATCATGTTGATCTTCGGTTATAATCCCATTGCAGGCTTTGCGGCATTATGGAATGGTGCTTTTGGTGATGCTTACTTCTTCGGAGAGACGATCAGACAGGTAACCCCTTACATTCTCTCGGGACTTGCGGTTGCATTTGCTCTACGGTCAGGACTGTTGAACATTGGAGTGGAAGGCCAGGTATTTATGGGTTGGCTCGCTTCGGTTTGGATTGGTATTTCTTTTGAACTGCCAATGATCCTTCATTTGCCTCTGGCCATACTAGCGGCGGCTATTGCAGGTGCTTTCTGGGGCTTTATCCCAGGTCTTCTGAAAGCAAAGTTAGGCGTCCATGAAGTTATTGTTACAATCATGATGAACTATATTGCCCTGTATTTAAGTAACTCCATCGTCCGTAATCTATTGAGTGACGGTGCGGATCGAACAGAAAAAGTTGCAGCAACGGCATCTTTACAATCGAACTGGCTTGCAGAAATGACATTTTACTCAAGAATTCACTATGGTTTTATTGTCGCTTTACTGATGGCACTTGTTATGTGGTTCATTATAAACCGTACAACGACTGGATTTGAATTGAGGGCTGTAGGGTTCAACCAGCACGCATCTAAATATGCGGGGATGAATGTCAGTAAAAATATCATCCTGGCGATGGTCATTTCCGGTGCTTTTGCAGGACTTGCAGGAGCGATGGAAGGTCTAGGTACTTTCGGCTTCATGTCGATTAAATCTGGATTTACGAATATTGGATTTGACGGAATTGCCGTCGCTCTTCTAGGTGCAAACACGGCTTTCGGTGTCATTCTTGCGGCCTTCCTTTTCGGTATCCTGAAGATCGGAGCTTTGAATATGCCGACAGCTGCCGGTGTGCCGACAGAGCTTGTAGAAATTATTATTGCTTTGATCATATTCTTCGTAGCTTCAAGCTACATGATCCGCTGGGTCATTCTTCGGTTTAAAAAGGAGGGGAAATAAATGGAGATTATTGAATTGATCAGCCGTATTCTCGGTGCATCTGTTGTCTTTGCCACCCCTCTTATTTTCACCGCTTTAGGAGGAGTGTTCAGTGAAAGATCCGGGGTCATCAATATTGGTCTAGAAGGCTTAATGATCATGGGTGCTTTCGTAGCCATTGTTTCAAACTTGACTTTCTATAGTGTTTTTGGTGCAGCAACACCGGTCATATCCCTGCTTGTCGCTATGGTGGTTTCCGCTATATTTGCACTCGTTCACGCGGTCGCTTCGATTACTTTCAGGGCGGATCAAGTCGTGAGTGGGGTGGCTATAAACTTCCTTGCTTTAGGTATTGGGTTGTTCCTTACTAAACAGTGGTATGATAAAGGACAGACGGATTTCATTGAAAGTCCGATCTATTCTTCTAATGTTCCTCTACTTAATAAGATCCCTATACTTGGAGACATGTTTTTCACCGGTTGGTACTGGACTTCATACTTAGCGATTGCCCTAGCATTCCTTGTGTGGTTCATTATCTTTAAAACACCTTTTGGGCTCCGTTTACGCTCTGTAGGTGAGCATCCAATGGCTGCAGATACAAACGGAATCAACGTCTACAAGATGAGATACATCGGCGTGATGCTCTCTGGTGCCTTTGGTGGTCTTGGTGGCGCAGTGTATGCCTTGACAGTAAGCCATAACTTCTCACACGGTACAATCGTGGGGCAAGGGTTTATTGCACTGGCAGCGGTCATCTTTGGGAAATGGCACCCCCTTGGCGCGCTCGGCGCAGCTATTTTCTTCGGATTTGCTCAAAGTTTAAGTATTGTTTCATCAGACATTGCCCTTTTGGAAAATGTTCCTTCAGTCTTTATGCTCATCGCTCCTTACGTATTGACAATCCTTGCTCTGGCTGGATTTATCGGAAGAGCGGAAGCACCAAAGTCATTAGGAGAAGCTTATGTGAAAGGCAACCGCTGATTACTTTTAAGTCCGGTACACATGTGCCGGACTTAATTTTTTTACTTTTTCACACATATACCTTAGCATGAGACTTAGTTAGAATGGATGAATATGGACATGTAGGTCTATAATAGAAGAGACTGATAAGGAGGATGAATATGAAAATTACTAAAGAAACGTTACTCGAAAAAGAAGGGTATCGTCTACATATTTTACCAAGCAAAAAATACAAAACCATTACGATTGTTGCAAAATTCAAAGCCCCTTTAAAAAGAGAAGGGATAACAGAGCGTGCGCTATTGCCACATGTTCTCCAAAAAGCTACGAACAATCACCCGAATGTACGATCACTTCAGTCTGCTTTTGAAAACCTATATGGCACCGCTCTTTCAAGTGATGGATCCAAAAAGGGAGAAAACCATGTCATTAGTTTCCGCATGGAAGTTGTTAATGAAGCATACTTGAATGATCAGGAACCGATTCTTGAAGAAGCGGTCCAATTATTTAATGAGGTGCTCTTCGATCCGAAGACAGAAGGGGAAGGTTTCGATTCCTCTATCGTCGATCGTGAAAAACAGACCCTTGAGCAAAAAATAACCAGCATCAAAGATGACAAAATGAGTTATGCCAATATGAGACTCATGGATCACATGTGCAAAGACGAACCTTATGCTTTACATGTGCATGGTTACCTGGAAGACCTCAAAACTATTACATCTGAAAAGCTCTACGCTTATTATAAAGACATGATCGCAAACGATATGTTGGACGTGTATGTGATTGGTGATATGGATCAAAAAGCGATTGAAAAGCTGACAGATCAGTATTTTTCAAGAAAAGGAAGCACAAACGCGGATGACGACCAGGTATCTGTCACGAAAGAAGTGAAAGAATCGAGAGAAGTTGTCGAAAGGGAAGAAGTCAACCAGGGTAAGCTCCATCTAGGTTACCGGACATATACGAAGTTCGGTGATGACGATTATTACGCCTTGCAAATATTCAATGGAATATTTGGAGGCTTCCCTAGTTCCAAGTTGTTTATGAACGTTCGTGAGAAGCACAGCTTAGCTTATTATGCCGCTTCAAGGTTTGAGAGTCATAAAGGTCTTCTGCTTGTCTTCAGTGGGGTGGATCCTAAGGATTTTGATCAGGCGAAATCAATCATTTTAGAACAGATGGACGCAATGAAGAACGGGGATTTCACTGAGGAACAAGTCGAAGAGACCAAAGAACAGGTCATTCACCAACTCCTGGAAACAATGGATAATGCAAACGGAATGATCGAAGTCCTTTATCATCAAATGTTATCAGGTGCGGAAATGCCTGCGAATGAATTGATCGATAATATTCGAAAAGTTACGAAAGAACAAGTGGTACAAATGGCTAAAAAGATCGAATTGGACACGATTTACTTTTTGACGAGTAAAGAAGGAGGGGAATCTTAATGGAAGAACTGGTCTATACTCAGCTGAACGAAACGGTATATCAGGAAACATTAGATAATGGGTTGAAAGTGTTTTTACTTTCAAAGCCCGAAATGGCCAAAACATATGGGATCTTTACGACGAACTACGGATCCATTGACCAAACGTTTACACCGATAGGGAAAAGTGAAAAGGTGACAGTACCTGAAGGAATTGCTCATTTTCTTGAGCATAAGTTGTTTGAAAAAGAAGATCGCGATGTGTTCCAGGACTTCACAAGACTCGGTGCATCCGCCAACGCTTTTACATCGTTTACAAAGACGGCGTATTTGTTTTCTGCAACGAGTCAAATTGATAAGAACGTCCAGACACTACTTGATTTTGTGCAAGACCCTTATTTCTCAGAGGAGTCTGTGGAAAAAGAAAAAGGGATCATCGCACAGGAAATCCGTATGTACGATGATCAGCCTGATTGGCGTTCTTTCTTCGGAACTATCCAAAGTTTATATCACGACCATCCTGTGAAGGTGGATATCGCTGGGACAGTTGACAGTATACAAAAGATCACCAAAGATGACCTTTACACTTGTTACGAGACGTTTTATCATCCTTCCAACATGGTCTTGTTCGTTGCTGGAAATATCGATCCTGAGTCTATGATGACATTAATCAGGGACAATCAAGCCAAAAAAGAATTTCCTGAGGCTCCTGAAATCAACCGTTCCTATCCTGAAGAACCGACTTCTGCGGCTAAGAAGGAACATTCGATCACCATGCCAGTGACAACAGCAAAAGCGATGGTCGGGGTTAAGGAAAATGTGGAAGGATTAACAGGCGAAGAATTGGTACGCGGAGAACTTTTATCCGGGATGATCCTTGATTATTATTTCTCAAGAAGCGGTGTTTTCTATGAGGAGCTGTACAAAAACGACCTTATTGATGACAGTTTCCAGTTTGAAACAGAACTTGACCGCCAGTTTGGTTTCACAATTCTTGGTGGAGACTCCAGAAAGCCTGACGAAATGGCAGCTCGTATTAAGGAAATGCTGCATGAGTTAAAAGAACAGAGGATATCCGATGAGGACTTCACTAGAATGAAAAGAAAGAAAATCGGTCAATTCATGAGAGCAATGAACTCGTTGGAATTTATCGCTAATCAATTTACGCACTATCATACACTTGGTACAGACTTATTTGAAGTACTGCCAATTATTGAATCCTTGACCGCTGATGATGCAGAAGAATATTTGCAACACTGGTTAAAAGAAGATGCGATCACCGTCTTCCAAATTAAACCACAAGCTGATGAATAAGAAGTGTCTGATTATAGGAGCCAGTGGTGGGATTGGTCAGGCACTCGTTCAAAGTGCTGTCGAGCAAGGCTTTTCCGTTGGTCTGCATTACAACAAAAATAAAAGAAACATCGAAGAAAACAGAAAACAAATCCCTGTTTCTAAATGGGCGGGGGCATACGGGGCGGATCTTTCCACATTAGAAGGCATTCATTCCCTTTTAGATCAAATCGAGGGGGAATGGGATGCCGTAATCTTTGCGGGTGGACATATGCATAGCGGATTATTTCAAGATATGAAAACAGAAGAGATGGACGAACTGTATTTCGTTCACGTCAAATCACTGTGGATGATTGCCCGGAAGGTGCTCCCTTACATGATTAAAAAGAAAAATGGCAACATTATTGTCATCAGTTCTATTTTCGGACTTGAAGGTGCGAGTATGGAGGTTGTTTACAGTTCTGTGAAGGGCGCACAGAACAGTTTTGTCAAAGGACTGGCGAAAGAAGTAGCACCAAGTGGAATTAGAGTTAACAGTATTGCCCCTGGCTTGATTGCTACAAAGATGAATGCCCATCTCAACCATGAAGAACTGGACTTCCTAGAGGATGATATTCCTATAGGACGGTCCGGCTCGCCTGAAGAAGTCGCTCATACGGCCGGTTTTTTATTGAGTGACAAATCAAGTTACATAACGGGCCAAGTGATTCAAGTGGACGGTGGTTGGTCTTAATTCTGTTGCATAAGATCCGTGTTTCCTTCTCATACTAAGCATGAAAAAATTCAGAGGAGGTTACATCATGTCTGTTCTCAATAATTTCGATTCATGGAAAGATTTCTTGGGTGATCGCTTACATCAGGCGAAAGGTCAAGGTATGCAAGAAGGAGCGGTTTCTGAGCTTGCTTATGAAATTGGTGGTTATTTAGCAAACTCCGTTGATGCGAAGAACGACCATGAAGCTGTCTTGCGTGATCTTTGGAATGTAGCAGATGAAAAAGAACAACACGCCATTGCCAATATGATGGTGAAGCTGGTCCAAAATGAAGGAAACCAAGCTTAACCTCGTCATCAATCCGCACAGACGTCTGTGCGGATTTTTCTGATTTAACCAAGCTTTTTCAATTTTTGTATGTTTATGTAGCATCCAACCTTTCCTATTTAGAAAAAATCCTTTATGATAGATAGAGAGTGAAAAATTCCATAAATCACTCGACTTTGACAAATAACGACAATTTTTCAGAGGAGTTGTATTATGGAAAAAAAAGAATGGTACTTAGAATATGAAATCCAATATAACCGCCCAGGATTGCTTGGGGACATCTCCTCATTGCTCGGAATGATGGCGATCAACATCGTCACCATCAACGGTGTAGAAAATTCACACCGAGGAATGCTGCTTTTATGTAAAGATGAAGAACAAATCACTCGTTTGAGATCGATTTTAAATACAATGGATACAATAAAAGTGACAAAACTGCGCCGGCCAAAATTGAGAGACCGTTTAGCCGTAAGACATGGACGTTATATACATAGCGATGTGGATGATCGTAAAACATTCCGTTTTAATCGGGAGGACTTGGGATTACTTGTTGATTTTATGGCCGAGCTCTTTATGAAGGATGGACATAAACTGATTGGGATCCGCGGGATGCCCCGAGTAGGAAAAACAGAGTCTGTTGTAGCAGCAAGTGTTTGTGCAAACAAAAGGTGGTTGTTTGTCTCCAGTACGCTTTTAAAGCAGACGGTGCGAAACCAGTTGATCGATGAAGAATACAGTGAAGACAACCTTTACATCATTGATGGGATTGTGTCCGCTAAACGAGCGAATGAAAAGCACTGGCAGCTTGTACGTGAGATCATGAGACTTCCTGCAACGAAAGTCATTGAACATCCAGACATTTTTGTTCAGGAAACGGAATATACAATGGATGACTTTGATTATATTATCGAACTTCGGAATAACGAAGATGAAGAGATTACTTATGAACCTGTGGAAAAACAAGAGATGTCTATGAATGAAGGTTTTTCCATGTTCGATTTTTAGAAATTGGATGGTGTTAACATGGAGATTGGAGAAAGACTAAGGGAAGCCCGAGAATCGAAAGGCCTTTCTTTAGAATCGTTGCAAGAGACGACAAAAATACAAAAACGCTACCTTCAGGCGATTGAAAAGAATGAGTTTCAAGTACTGCCTGGAAAATTCTACACCCGTGCATTTATCAGAGAATATGCCTCTGCAGTCGGGTTAGACCCTGAAGTAGTCATGGAAGAACATAAAGGGGAGCTTCCGACCTTTGATGAGGAGAGCACGGTACAGTACAGCCGTGTCCAAAGGACTAAAAAGGAAGCGACCCAGAAAAGCGGCCCATCTTCTAGAGTTCTGCCGACGATTTTAACTGTTGGATTAATTATTGGATTAATATTTGTTGTATGGCTCGTATGGCAGAATATGAGCGGGGCAGAGGATGGCAATACAGCAACGGACAATGGTTCCAACAATGAAATCAGCGTGCCTGAGAATTCTGAAAGTGAAACTTCCAGCGACCAGGACGATGCGGAAGGTAATGAAGATGGAAGTGAATCTGAAGAACCAGCATCCGAAGACGAACCAGCGACAGAAGAAGAGGAAACACCTTCGGAAGGTGAAGAAGAGGTAGCCATTCAACTGGTTCAGGAAGGGACAGGGTCTTTCCCTGATCATACTTATGATGTAAGCGGCACAACTGAACGTTCCGTTACCATTGAGTTGACAGGGAGAGCCTACATGGAAGTGAGAGCTCCTAAAAATGGTGAAGACCTTGTGACAGCGAAGGAATACACCGCTGAAGATTCACCGATCTCCCTTGATTTAGGAGACAAAGATGAATTGTACATTAAGACCGGGAATGCACCGGGGACTACCGTTACGATTGGCGAAAAGGAAGTTTCTTACCCTAACCCGGAAGTTTCCACACAGAAATTATTGTTGCAATTCAAGTAAGAAACTAAATATAATCATGACCAGGCTGCCCCAGCGGTTCATCGTAAGAGTGTAAAGCCACTCTTAGTGGACGGGCAGCCTTTCATGTATTGAAATGACTGTTAGGAGAGTGAGCTTTATGAACTTACCGAATAAAATCACATTATCAAGAATTTTCCTTATTCCCATTTTTATCATCCTCATGAGTGTTCCATTTGAATGGGGGACCTTCCAAATGGAAGACCGCGAATTACCCGTCGCCCATTTAGCAGGTGCCCTCTTGTTTATCTTAGCTTCTACGACGGACTGGATCGATGGGTATATTGCAAGGAAATATAACCTTGTCACCAACTTAGGGAAGTTTCTCGATCCCCTCGCTGACAAGCTCTTAGTCAGTGCTGCGCTTATCTTACTCGTAGAAATAGGCCTGGCCCCTGCATGGATTGTCATTTTGATCATCAGCCGTGAATTCGCAGTGACGGGACTTCGACTAGTAGCCGCAGGGGAAGGCAGTGTCCTTGCAGCAAGCCAAATGGGAAAACTGAAGACATGGATCCAAATCATCGCTATTTCCCTCCTGCTTTTGCATAATTGGCCATTCGCCTTCATCGGGTTCCCTTTGGGAATGATAGCACTATACTTGGCGCTGATTATTACCGTGTACTCTGGTTATGATTACTTCAAAAAAAATTGGCATGTAATGAGGGATTCTAAATGAGAGCAGAAATTATAGGTGTCGGTACAGAATTACTCTTAGGTCAAATTGCGAATACAAATGCTCAGTGGATTTCAAGTCGGCTTGCGACTCTCGGACATTCTGTTTATCATCACACCGTTGTCGGAGATAATTTGAAAAGGGTGACAGATTCTTTTGCATTGGCGGAAACCAGGGCTGATCTTGTAATTGTCACTGGCGGACTTGGCCCTACCGAAGATGACTTAACCCTGGATGCCGCTCAACTCGTTTTTGATGAGGAACTGGTCGAACATGAAGATTCTATGGAAAAGATCAAGAGCTATTATCAAAGAAATCAAAAATTTATGTCAGAAAACAACCGTAAACAGGCACGAGTGTTCGAGAGTTCCTCTGTCTTTCAAAATTTAGAAGGGATGGCGCCTGGTCAACTGGTGAAACATGAGGATACCTTGTGGGTCTTCCTCCCAGGAGTCCCTAGAGAAATGAAGTATATAATGGATGAGTATATCATTCCTTATTTACAGAATAATTACCACATTGAATCCCAAATCGTTTCAGAAATGATGCGTTTTATCGGGATCGGAGAGTCTGATTTAGAAACTAAGCTCCAATCCTTGATTCGTACTCAAACCAATCCTACTATTGCACCACTCGCTTCTGAAGGTGAAGTGGGTTTAAGGTTGACAGCTACCGGGGAATCAACAGAACAGGCGAAGGAGAAAATTCATACGCTTAAAAACGAGATTCTTGACCATGTCGGAAAGTATTATTATGGCAGTGATGCGATTACTATTGAAGAAAAGGTCAGAGATCTCCTAAAAGAAAAAGGATTAAAAATCGGTTCAGCAGAGAGCTTCACCGGCGGAAGATTTTTAGAGCGGCTCATCGCGCTTCCCGGTGCTTCAGCCGTCTGTCAAGGTGGATATACTGTCTATACTCCGGAGATGAAAGAAAGAATCCTTCAGGTACCTAAATTTCTAATAAAGAAATATGGGACCATCAGCCAAGAGTGTGCGGAGATGATGGCTTTAAATGCCCAAGCGAACTTAGACGTCGATGTGGTTGTCAGTTTCACAGGTGTGGCTGGTCCGGATGCCAGCGAGGGACATGAACCAGGTACCGTCTTTATCGGGCTTCAAATAGGAGAGAGAAAGCCCGAAGTCCATAAATTTCACTTCGACGGAGGACGGGAACAAGTGAGAGTGAGAGCTGTGAAAAGGGCGTACGAATTAATTTTCCATCGATTAAAAAAATGATTTTCATTGCTGAAAAGGTGCAATTTTGATAATTTCACGTAGAGGAAATAAAAAATTGCACCTTTTATTCTTTATAAAAAAAGGGAACATTTATTCGCTTTTTAGTTGGCAAACGATGAAAAACAAGTTATGATAGGGATAGAAATTTTGAAAGGCGGTATATAATGAGCGATCGTAAACAAGCATTAGATATGGCATTGCGTCAAATAGAAAAACAATTCGGAAAAGGCTCAATTATGAAGCTTGGGGAAAGCGCTGAGCAGAAAGTGAACACGGTTCCGAGTGGATCACTTGCTCTTGACGTAGCCCTTGGAGTTGGCGGCTACCCACGTGGTAGAATCGTAGAAATTTATGGACCAGAATCTTCTGGTAAAACAACAGTCGCGCTTCACGCGATTGCAGAAGCTCAAAGAAAAGGCGGTCAGGCGGCTTTCATTGATGCAGAGCACGCTCTGGATCCTGTCTATGCAAGAGCGTTAGGTGTTGACATTGAAGAACTTTTACTATCTCAACCGGATACGGGGGAGCAGGCGCTTGAAATTGCGGAGGCCCTTGTCCGTAGTGGCGCCGTCGATATGGTTGTCATCGACTCTGTAGCGGCACTTGTGCCAAAAGCTGAGATTGAAGGGGAAATGGGGGACGCACACGTCGGTTTGCAAGCCCGTTTGATGTCCCAGGCTCTTCGTAAGCTCTCTGGAGCTATTAACAAATCAAAAACGACAGCTATCTTCATCAACCAGATTCGTGAAAAAGTAGGAGTTATGTTTGGTAACCCAGAAACAACA
Organism: Halobacillus litoralis; assembly: GCF_020524085.2. Classification (NCBI taxonomy): domain Bacteria; kingdom Bacillati; phylum Bacillota; class Bacilli; order Caryophanales; family Bacillaceae; genus Halobacillus; species Halobacillus litoralis. Next base: position 2,971,108 of record NZ_CP129016.1, on the reverse strand, counting down.
CCTGGTGGCCGTGCGTTGAAGTTCTACTCTTCAGTACGTCTTGAAGTCCGTCGTGCGGAGACTTTGAAACAAGGAAATGAAATGGTCGGAAATAAAACCCGCTTGAAAGTGGTCAAAAACAAAGTTGCCCCACCTTTCAGACAAGCGGAAGTTGATATTATGTACGGAGAAGGGATCTCCCGTGAAGGGGAACTGCTTGATATCGGTACAGACCTTGATCTCATCCAAAAGAGCGGTTCCTGGTATTCTTATAAGGATGATAGACTTGGCCAAGGCCGTGAAAATGCCAAGCAATTCCTGAAAGAAAACGTAGAAGTCTACGAAGAAGTGAAAAAATTGATTCGAGACCATTACGGCATGGAAGCAGATGAAGAATCTGCAGAAACCAATAGCAAAGAAAGTCAGGAAACGCTGGACGTCTAATGCTTCAAGTAGAAAAATCGAGTATGAAACCACTGGTTCATACTCGATTTTTTAATATAGTTGATTTTTAATGGAGATTAATAAACCACCGGGGAGTGAGTAAGTGTCTTTTTTGAAGGGATACGCTCTGAAAATGTGAAATTAATAGACTGACATTTTCAAATATTTGAATATGTTAGCAGATACATAGCGCGTTTCCTTGACATTCCTTATAGTCAAGCATAAAATGAATGTGTATCATTTTCATCTTTATACCCTTATCTTAAACAAATGAAACTGAAAATGAAACGTTTGTAATTGCCGACAAACGGACCAAGTTCATAGCAAGAGGAGGTGAAATTATGGATATAATATCCTCGCTCATCTTCATTTTGCTTGCCCTTATCATCGGTTCTGTTGTTGGTTATCTTATTCGGAAATCGATTGCGGAAGCGAAAATTTCCAGTGCTGAGGACCTTGCGAAACAGATTGTGGAAGAAGGTCATCGCAATGCTGAATCAGCCAAGAAGGAAGCTCTTCTTGAAGCGAAAGAAGAGAACCAGAAATTTCGCCAGGAAGCGGAGAGTGAAATCCGTGAGCGCCGCATGGAACTGCAGAAAACTGAAAATCGTTTAACTCAGAAAGAAGAGAATCTTGATCGTAAGAGTGGAACGCTTGACCAACGTGATCTTTCACTCGAAAAGAAAGAAGGGACTCTTGCCGAGAGACAACAACAAATTGAAGAAATGGAAAGCAAAGTGAAAGCTATGCTTCAAGAACAACAAACAGAGCTTGAACGCATTTCAAGCTTAACATCAGACCAGGCGAAGCAGATGATTTTAGAACGCGTCGAACAAGAGGTATCGCATGAGTCAGCGCTAATGATTAAGGAAGCGGAAAATCGCGCGAAAGAAGAAGCAGATAAGAAAGCGAAAAGCATTCTTTCTCTTGCCCTTCAGCGATGTGCAGCTGATCATGTAGCTGAAACGACCGTTTCCGTAGTCAACCTTCCTAATGACGAAATGAAAGGCCGCATCATCGGACGTGAAGGCCGGAACATTCGTACATTAGAAACACTGACAGGCATTGACTTGATCATTGACGATACTCCTGAGGCTGTCATCCTTTCAGGGTTTGATCCAATTCGACGAGAAACAGCAAGAATGGCCCTTGAGAAGTTAGTGCAGGATGGACGTATTCACCCCGCTCGTATTGAAGAGATGGTGGACAAGTCCAGACGAGAAGTTGATGATTACATCAGAGAAGTTGGTGAACAAACGACTTTTGAAGTAGGTGTTCATGGTCTCCACCCAGATCTGATTAAGATTTTAGGACGTCTGAAGTACCGTACAAGTTATGGGCAAAACGTCTTGAAACACTCAATGGAAGTTGCATACCTTTCCGGTTTGTTAGCTGCAGAACTTGGAGAAGATGAAACCCTGGCATTGCCCGTCGTGCGGGACTGCTTCATGATATTGGTAAAGCCATTGACCATGAAGTAGAAGGAAGCCACGTAGAAATCGGTAAAGAATTGGCGATGAAGTACAAAGAGAATGAAACGGTCATCAATGCTGTGGCATCCCACCATGGTGATGAAGAGCCGACTTCAATCATTTCTGTACTTGTTGCTGCTGCCGATGCTCTATCCGCGGCACGTCCTGGAGCCAGAAGTGAAACCTTAGAGAATTACATCAAACGTCTTGAAAAACTGGAAGAGATTTCAGAGTCTTATGATGGCGTAGAGAAATCTTTCGCGATCCAAGCTGGACGCGAAGTTCGCATCATGGTTCGTCCTGATGAAATTGATGATCTTGAAGCAACAAGATTAGCACGAGATATTCGAAATCGAATCGAGGGAGAACTCGATTATCCAGGTCATATTAAAGTTACCGTTATTCGTGAAACACGTTCTGTGGAGTATGCGAAATAATAAGAATGAAGCGGCCTTCTTGGTCGCTTCATTTCTGTTTTTACGGGTACAATAAAGAAACGATTGTGGAAGGAAGGTTTTTGTTATATGAGGATTTTATTTATAGGTGATGTCGTAGGTTCACCGGGGCGGGAAATGATTGATGAATATCTGCCAAAACTAAAGCAGAAATATCAGCCCGCTGTGACGATTGTAAACGGTGAAAATGCAGCGTCCGGAAAAGGCATTACCGAAAAAATTTACCGTCGTTTCCTTGAAAAAGGAGCACAAGCCGTAACTCTCGGCAACCATGCATGGGATAAAAGGGAGATCTTTGATTTTATTGATGATGCAGAATACCTCATCCGGCCTGCCAATTTCCCTGAGGGCACACCATGAAAAGGGATGACTTTTGTAAAAACCCCTAAGGGTGAGGTCGCCGTTATTAACTTACAAGGGCGTACATTTTTGTCTCCAAATGACGATCCCTTTAGAAAGATCGATGAGCTGATAGAAGAAGCGAAAAAAAGGACATCTATCATTTTTCTGGATTTTCATGCAGAAGCAACAAGTGAAAAACAGGCGATGGGCTGGTATGTAGATGGCAGAGTGAGTGTAAACGTAGGGACACACACTCATATTCAAACAGCAGATGAAAGGATCCTTCCAGGAGGTACAGGCTATATTTCTGACGTGGGTATGACAGGACCTTACGATGGAATTCTAGGGATGGAACGTGAAGCGGTTTTAAAGCGTTTTCTTACAAACTTACCTGTACGTTTTGAAGTTCCAAAAAAGGGAAGAGCACAACTGAGTGCTTTCTTGGTGGATGTAGATGACAAGACAGGAAAATCTACAAAAGTCCAGCGCATTTTAATTAACGATGACCATCCATTCTTTGAATGATTATTTGAATTTTGCGACAAATTCATTCATAATGAAAAGGTAATATCCTACATCTCCAAGAATATAGTAGTTATGGAACAACTATAGTGATTGAAGGAGGAGCTAGTAATGGAAGTCTTAAAAGTATCAGCCAAATCCGTACCTAATTCAGTAGCAGGAGCCTTGGCCAACGTAGTAAGAGAGCGCGGGACGGCCGAAATTCAAGCGATTGGAGCCGGAGCATTGAATCAAGCAGTTAAAGCTGTTGCCATCGCTCGAGGGTTTGTTGCCCCGAGTGGCATGGACTTGATATGCATTCCGGCATTTACAGATATCATGATCGATGAGGAGGAGCGAACAGCGATTAAGTTGATCGTCGAACCTCGATGAACTTATTAACCCAAGAGTTTTTATAAGTTTCGCGTACTTATGATGTTTGCTAGCAAATACCTAGTCTTTATGGATGAAAGCAAAATAGAATGGATCAAACAAGGGCGTACTTACAATTAAGTACGCCCTTGTTTTATGCCTTTATGAAGTAACCTTTTTCTTAGAGTTTGAATGATTTTTCAAAAGTAGGGCATCCAACTATATCGAAGGTTAGGGAAAGGATCATTTTCGATAGAAGAGGCAATTTTATAAGCAATTATCCCAGAGTCGCTCACTTGTTTAAAATCTCAATTAAAACCTTGAAGAATAGAAATTTTCTATACCTTGATTAAAGATATTTAGTAGGGGTTAATAGAATGGAGAGTAATATGAGCACTTGTATTTTTCCAGTGGACAACCAAGTTTGCGTTTTCCTCAATACATGTTAATATTGTTTATATAAGAGGTTTAATAATGATTTATTGAGGTTGGGAGTGTTCACTGTGAATGGAACGATGAAAGCGATCGTTAAGCATCACCGAGGTCCAGGAGCGCAAATGCAAGAAGTTGCGATTCCAGAGATCCGTGATGATGAAGTATTGATTCGTGTGAAAGCGACATCGATTTGTGGGACGGATGTCCATATATATAATTGGGATGAGTGGTCTGAAAGCCGCGTTAATCCTCCGTATGTTTTTGGTCATGAATTTTCAGGAGAGATTGTGGAAGCAGGAAGTAAGGTTCATAATTTCCAAACAGGAGATTATGTGAGTGCAGAGACGCACCTTATTTGTGGTCACTGTCCACAATGCTTGACGGGTAAATTCCATATTTGTGAAAACACTAAAATTATTGGTGTGGATACACAAGGGTGTTTTGCAGAATATGTTGCTCTTCCAGCAGATAACCTTTGGAAGAACCCTGATAATATGCCAACAGACATCGCTTCCATTCAAGAGCCGATGGGCAATGCTGTACATACGGTTCTGAATGGAGATGTAGCAGGAAAATCAGTCGCCATCATCGGGTGTGGGCCTATTGGTTTGATGGCTGTAGGCGTAGCCAAGGCGGCTGGAGCTTCTCAAGTACTTGCTTTTGACTTGAATCCATATCGCCTTGAACTTGCTGAGAAAATGGGCGCGACAACTGTGGTTCATTCTGGTGAAATCGATCCGGTTGAAAAAGCAAAAGAATTGACAGATGGCCACGGAGTGGACGTTGTTTGTGAAATGAGTGGACATCCTGTAGCGATGGACCAAGGGTTTAAAATGATTACGAATGGAGGTCGCGTTTCCATTCTAAGTCTACCTACCAAGAGAGTGAGCCTCGATGTGACGAATGACATCGTGTTCAAAGGCGTAGAGGTTCAAGGGATTACTGGAAGAAAGATGTACGAAACGTGGCAGCAGGTATCTCGTCTTCTTCAATCTCAACAAGTGGATGTCTCTCCATTGATTACTCACCACTTAAAGCTTGAAGAATTTGAGAAGGGCTTTGATTTAATGAATCAGGGTCAATGTGGAAAAGTAGTTTTACACCCATAATTGTAAGGAGGATGTTTTATGAAAGGCTTTGAATACTTGCAAAAAGAACTAAACGAGATGCAGGAAGAAGGTACATTCCGTACATTGATCCCTCTGGAATCTGCACAAGGTTCTAAGGTGACAATCAAAGGAAAAGAAGTGATTCAACTTTCTTCCAATAACTATCTAGGGCTTACCTCACATCCGAAGATGAAAGAAGCAGCGGAAAAAGCTAATGAAACATATGGCGTCGGAACAGGCTCTGTTCGTACAATTGCAGGTACATTGAAAATGCATGAAGACTTTGAAGAGAAATTAGCGGAATTCAAACATACAGAAGCCGCCCTCGTATTCCAATCCGGCTTCACAACAAACCAGGGTGTCCTGTCTTCTATTCTGGGTAAAGAAGACGTAGTGATCTCCGATGAGTTGAATCACGCTTCAATCATCGACGGGATTCGTTTGACAAAAGCGGATCGTAAAATTTATAAACACGTCGACATGGAGTCTTTAGAATCAGCGTTAAAAGAAAGTGGCGATTATCGTACACGATTGATCGTTACCGATGGTGTTTTTTCCATGGACGGTAATATCGCTCCGTTACCAAAAATCGTAGAACTTGCTGAAAAGTATGATGCCCTCGTCATGGTGGATGATGCTCATGCTAGTGGTGTCCTTGGTGATAACGGACGTGGAACAGTCAACCATTTCAATTTGGATGGTCGCGTCCACATACAAGTCGGAACACTCAGTAAAGCGATTGGAGTACTTGGAGGATATGTCGCCAGTACAAAAACCCTTCGAGATTACTTGATTCATAAAGGACGTCCGTTCTTGTTTAGTACATCCCATCCGCCGGCAGTGACGGCCGCGAATGATGCTGCGATTGATGTATTGTTAGAGGAACCAGAGCTGATTGAAAAACTTTGGGACAATACAAAATTCTTCAAAGATGGCTTGAACGCTCTTGGATTTGACACGGGAATCAGTGAAACACCGGTAACACCTGTCATGATTGGGGATGACGCCCTTACTCACAAATTCTCCGATGAATTGTTTGAAGAAGGCGTATTTGCTCAGGGAATCGTCTTCCCGACAGTTCAGCGCGGAAAGGGACGCGTCCGCACGATCGTTACAGCGGAACATTCTAAAGAAGAACTACAAGAAGCTCTTGATGCCTTCGAAAAAGTCGGTAAAAAATTAGGGATCTTGTAATAGTAAAAAAGCCAGCTATGAAATTTCATAGCTGGCTTCTTTTTCATTTAAAAAACAGTACCCATTCTTTTAAACAAACTCTCCCGATTGTGGAAGGCTTAGTTTAGGGATAAGAAAGTGAGCTGCTTCCCAGCCACCACTGACACTCAAAACAGTAAACGAACCTGACACATCTCGATTATTTAAGAATCCTGCCAAATCGTTGATTAAAATGATTGGAAAGCAGATGAAAAACGGTGGAATTTATGTTTACGCTTAATTTATCATGTAAAACTTGATATAATGATACAGTTAGAAGGTTCGGCTTGAAAGGAGATCATTATGAACGAACAGCAACGTAAGGAAATGTCACAAATTCGTCAGCCTTCCACGGCAGATGATAAAGCAGAACAAGATAACCTAAATCGCCTGAAACAAAAAACAAGCGAAGATTTTGTTAAATATTTTGAAACGACATACCAACCTCCGAACATGAGGGATGCGCAGCGCCGGAAAAGGAAAGAAACGGATGTGCATTATGATTTTGAAATTCCTGAAGATATGGATCAAGCCGGCAAAGGTAAAAAATATTTGATCCGTACATATGGATGCCAGATGAATGAACATGATACTGAAGTCATGGCAGGAATTTTTGAAGAAATGGGTTATGAACCTACAAAAGATACGAAAGAAGCAGATATTATTCTTTTAAATACCTGTGCCATCCGAGAGAATGCAGAAAATAAAGTGTTCGGTGAAATCGGACACTTGAAGCCTTTGAAAATGGAAAATCCAAATCTGATTATCGGAATATGCGGATGTATGTCACAAGAAGAGTCTGTCGTAAACCGGATCCTAAAAAAACACCCTTTTATCGATCTTATTTTCGGCACACACAATATTCATAGAATCCCTCAGCTCGTAAAAGAAGCGATGTTCGGGAAAGAAATGGTGATTGATGTGTGGTCGAAAGAAGGGGACATTATTGAAAACCTTCCAAGATCTCGGAAAGGAAAAATCAAGGCTTGGGTGAACATCATGTATGGCTGTGACAAATTCTGCACCTACTGTATTGTTCCCTATACAAGAGGGAAAGAAAGAAGTCGTTTACCACAGGACATCATCCAGGAAGTTAGGCATTTAGCGGCCCAAGGATATAAAGAAATCACTCTTCTTGGACAAAACGTCAATGCGTATGGAAAAGACTTGGATATGACTTATGGGCTTGGGGACTTGATGGATGAACTGCGGAGTATTGATATTCCGCGGGTTCGCTTTACAACATCTCATCCAAGAGACTTCGACGACCGCTTGATTGAAGTACTTGCTAAGGGCGGTAATATGCTTGATCATATCCATTTACCGGTCCAATCAGGCAATAGCGATATTCTGAAAATCATGGGTCGTAAATACACGAGGGAAGAGTATCTTGAACTTGTTCGCAAAATTCGTGTAGCCATGCCGGATGCAACACTTACGACGGATATCATCGTTGGGTTTCCTAATGAAACGGAGCAGCAGTTCCAGGATACGTTATCCCTTGTGGAAGAAGTCGGATTTGAAGCGGCCTATACGTTTATTTATTCTCCAAGAGATAATACGCCCGCAGCTAAGATGAAAGATAACGTTTCAATGGAAGAGAAGAAGGATCGTTTGCAGCGGTTGAATAAAATTGTCAACCAGCAATCTGCAGATGCCATGAAAGCATATGAAGGTGAAATCGTAGACGTGCTTGTTGAAGGAGAAAGTAAAAATAACCCGGATGTGTTAGCTGGGTACACGAAACGGAACAAGTTGGTCAACTTCCGTGCACCTGAGTCTACAATCGGACAAATCGTACCTGTAAGAGTGACCAAAGCGAAAACGTGGTCTCTTGATGGAGAATTAGTAGAAATCAACGCAGAGGTGAAATAAATGGCACAATATACTAGACAAGAAGTTGTAGAAGAAGCAAAAAAATTGGCAAAAATGATGGCTGATATTGAAGAAATTGACCGTTTCAAGCAATTGGAAGCGAAATTGAATGACAATCAAAAAGTTCAATCCCATATTAAGAAAATCAAAGCTTTGCAAAAGCAGGCGGTTAACTTTCAAGCGTACGGAAAAACAGAAGCTCTTCAAAAAATTGAAAAAGAAATCGATCGACTTCAAGATGAGCTCGATGAGATTCCGGTCGTAGCAGAATTTAAAGATTCTCAAACCATTATTAACGATATCCTTCAAATGGTTTCAAACACGATTTCACGCGAAGTTACTAATGAAGTTATCCGTTCTACGGGCGGGGATCTCCTGCAAGGAGAAACAGGTTCAAATAAATCAAGTCATGGTTGCGGTCATTAATGCATACACTTCCGTCAGAGGGTTTTCCCCTCTGGCGGATTTTTTTCGTACAATTTTATGGGCTAGTGCATAGAATGAATTAAACACGTCCTTAGGCCATTTTCCCGCTAGTCACCATTCGCCCAACCCACACATAGGATGGGTGGTAGAATAAGGAGGAGTGAAACCCTATGTCTTTTTTTGAACGAGATTACAGAGAGATCATTACAAAAGCTGTAATCGGTAAAGGTAAAAAGTTTACAGAATCCACACACACCATCAGCCCTTCGCACCGTCCGACAAGTATCCTAGGTTGTTGGGTCATCAATCACATCTACAATGCCAAAAAGAAAGGAGATCACGTTGAAATCTCTGGCAGTTACGATGTGAACGTCTGGTATTCGTATAACGACAATACAAAAACAGAAGTCGTTACAGAGCGTGTCAGCTATTGTGATCACGTCAAGTTGGCAGTGAAAGATGATAATTGTGTACATGATGACTTTGAGGTAATCGCTAAGGTCGTACAACAACCGAACTGTTTAGAAGCGAACATTTCAGGGAATGGGCAAAAAATTTGCGTAGAAGTAGAAAGAGAGTTTGCTGTAGATGTCATAGGTGAAACGAAATTGTGTGTGAAAGTAGATCCTCATGGATGCGGCCATGATGATGATTACGATTATGATTTGTCTTCGGATGATTTTTCAGCCATCGAAACGGACTTCCTTCCATCCTCATCAGACAGAGATCACGATAGTCACGATTAATGGTGGATTCCTTGCTGCTTCAGCGAGGAATTCTTTTTTTGCTTTCTTATACTTCCATAGCTCCCGTGTGTTGAAGACTCTGTTTCGAGATTTTGGTGCGGTGGGTTGGGGCTGCGGGGATGACTCGCTTTCCGCGGGAGCGCGGTGAGCCTCCTCAGGCTTACGCCTTGCGGGGTCTCACCAAGCACTCTTTTCCCGCAGGAGTCTCGCCATTCCCCTCCGCCCTTTGCCAGAGAAGTTTCTCGAAACCACTTCTGGAATAAGTGCCTTATATGCAAATGGTAATTGGAAGGAAATGAACTCCTAGGGATAATATTCTGCATGCAGAAAACTTGGTATAGAGCGCTTTATGCCTATGACATCGGATTAGTGGAAATCACCCTCCCCAAGTGAAGAGGTTCGTTTCTCCCCTACATCGAATGGGTTGGTTGGGAAGCTGCTAGACTCCCGTGGGAGGAGGAGATAGGCGAGATCCATTAGTGCGGCAGAACGCCTGAGGAAGCTCGGCCCTCCCCGACAGGAAAGCGAGTAGCTTCCCAGCCACCCCTGACGCTCAACACGGGTAACGAACCCGAGAACATTTCGAAACTAAGTCTTCCTCAAACCGGCCATATACTTTAATAAGGTCATGTTCTTTCGTGTAAGATCATTTGCCTCGTATGCTATAATAGGTGGAGAATCTTATGTACGTTTTGGAGGTTTAACCTTATGGCACAATACACACCCATGATGCAGCAATATTTGAAAATTAAAGCAGACCAAAAAGATGCCTTTCTGTTTTTCAGATTAGGCGATTTTTATGAGTTGTTCTTTGAGGATGCGTTAAAAGCATCCCAGGAGCTCGAAATTACATTGACAAGCAGGGACGGAGGCGCAAACGGTAGGATTCCTATGTGTGGAGTACCATACCACTCCGCAGACAATTATATAAAGCAGTTGATCGAGAAGGGGTACAAGGTTGCCATTTGTGAACAGGTCGAGGATCCGAAAACGACGAAAGGTGTCGTAAAACGGGAAGTTGTCCAAATGGTCACTCCCGGGACGGTCATGGAAGGCAGTATGCTCGATGAAAAGGAAAACAACTACTTGGCCTCTTTAAGTGCATTTGAAGATGGCTCTTACGTAGTTAGTTACAATGACCTCACGACTGGTGAAAACAGTGTGGCTCTTATTCCAGGCGGTTTTGATGCAGCCTTGAGTGAATTGTACAGCCGGCCGGTGAAAGAAGTGGTTGTATCCAATGATTTTGATGTCGAGCATAAACAAATGCTGATCGATCGCTTGGATTACACCGTTTCTCATCAAGAAGAGACGGAGGTCACACCTGAATTTCAACCTCTTGTTGAGGGCGTTCATCAGGACAAACTAATTATTGGTTTCGGTAGGCTTCTTAATTATATCCAGCATACCCAAAAAAAGGTCTCTCGATCACCTTCAACCAGTGAAAGTGATCGAATTGAAACAATACATGACCCTTGATATGTATTCTAAAAGAAACTTAGAATTGTTGGAAACCATCAGAAAGAAAGGGAAAGCGGGAAGTTTGCTCTCCGTCATCGATAAAACCGTCACTTCGATGGGTGCGCGTATGCTCAAAAAATGGATGGAGCGGCCGTTGTTGTCAGCGGATGCAATTGCGACGAGGCATGACCAGGTCGAAGGCTTTCTCGACCAGTTTTTTGAACGTGAGACTCTTAGAGATGAGCTCTCGAATGTTTACGATCTCGAACGTTTAGCTGGAAGAGTAGCTTTTGGCAATGTGAATGCCAGGGATATGATCCAATTAAGGAATTCTTTAAGCCATATCCCGGATATCTTAGCCACGCTATCTAAATTCGATCATTCTTCAATCGAAAAGCTTTATGACCATGTTGATCCGCTTCATGAATTAAAAGATCTTCTTGAAGAAAGCATTGCCGATGATCCTCCAATCTCTGTAAAAGAAGGGGGTTTGATTCTTGACGGATTCCACAAACAGCTGGATGACTATAGATATGCTTCCAAGAACGGAAAACAGTGGATTGCAGAGCTTGAACAAAGGGAACGAGCTGAAACAGGGATCAAATCTTTGAAAGTCGGCTATAACCGCGTGTTCGGCTATTATATCGAAGTGACAAAAGCGAACTTGAGACATTTACCAGAAGGTAGGTATGAGAGGAAGCAGACGCTTACCAACGCAGAACGGTTTATTACCCCGGAATTGAAAGAAAGAGAATCGATGATTCTAGAGGCCCAGGAGAAAAGTGTGGAGCTTGAGTATGAGTTGTTCCTTGAAGTAAGAGAAAAGGTGAAGGCTTACGTTAAGAGGCTTCAACAGCTTGCAGAACAAATCAGTCGTATTGATGTTCTCCAAGGTTTTGCTCAAGTAGCAGAGTCCTATCAATATGTGAGACCGGAGTATCGGGAACAACGCGTGGTGGACATCCGTCAAGGCCGTCACCCTGTTGTTGAGAAAGTGATGCAGGAAGGAACGTTCGTCCCGAATGATATTTACATGAATGAAGAGACGGACGTGCTACTGATTACAGGACCGAACATGTCCGGTAAAAGTACGTACATGCGTCAGCTTGCATTGACGGCCATTCTCGGTCAAATGGGTTCTTTTGTGCCATGTCAGTCTGCGAGTTTACCAGTTTTCGATCAAATATTCACAAGAATTGGCGCAGCCGATGATCTCGTATCCGGTCATAGTACATTTATGGTGGAAATGCTAGAAGCGAATCATGCTTTGACTCATGCGACAGAGAACAGCTTGATCCTTCTTGATGAAATAGGAAGAGGAACAAGTACTTATGATGGAATGGCTCTGGCTCAGGCCATTGTGGAGTATATTCATGGAGAGATTAAAGCAAAAACCCTGTTCTCCACCCATTATCATGAATTGACATCCCTTGAGGAACAGCTGGAGCGTTTGAAAAACGTCCATGTGCGAGCAGAAGAATATGAGGGGAATGTCGTTTTCCTTCATCAGATCAAAGAGGGACCTGCGGACGAAAGTTACGGTATTCACGTGGCGAAGCTTGCGCACTTGCCTGATCCACTGATCAACAGAGCAACCGCCCTTCTGGATCAGCTTGAAAATGGGTCCATCAAAAATGAAGCCTCAACCTCTGCAACAGCAGAAGAGGAGCAGTTAAGTTTGTTTATAGAAGAATCGAAGCCGGAGAAAAAGGAGACAACCGCTCCTCACGCTTCACATATTGAAAAGCGTCTTCAGTCATTAGATCTAATGGAAATGACTCCGATGGATGCTATGAACGAATTGTACCAATTGCAAAAACGTTTGAAATCATAAAGGAGGAACAGAGATGGCGCGGATCCGACTGATGCCAGACCACCTAGCCAACAAAATAGCGGCCGGAGAAGTTGTTGAGCGCCCAGCCTCTGTCGTCAAAGAACTGGTAGAAAACAGTATTGATGCAGGTGCCACATGGGTGAAAATCGATTTAATGGAGGCCGGATTGCAGCGCATCCGGATCACCGATGATGGAGCAGGAATGGATGAAGAAGACTGTGAAATCGCTTTTCATCGCCATGCAACGAGTAAAATCCTTGATGAAAACGATCTTTTTCATGTCCGTTCCCTAGGTTTTCGCGGGGAAGCATTAGCAAGTATTGCTGCAGTGAGCCGCTTGAGTATCCAGACCTCCACGGGAGATTGTGCTGGTACGAAAATGAATCTCGAAGGAGGTCGCCTCGTCTCTAGAGGGAAAAGTGATGCAAGAAAAGGAACGGACATTACGGTTGAGGAATTGTTTTTCAATACGCCCGCCCGGTTAAAGTATATGAAAACCATCCATACAGAGCTTGGTCATGTGACGGACGTATTAAATCGTATGGCATTAGCCCATCCGGAAGTGCAATTCCTTTGTACTCATAATGAAAAGCAGATTTTCAAGACGAATGGCAGGGGAGATCTCCTCCAAGTCATAGCGAACATTTACGGAATGAATGTTGCAAAAAAAATGATCCCGATAAAGATGGAAACGGCAGATTTTAAAGTTGATGGCTATATTGCAAAGCCCGAAGTTTACCGTGCTTCGAGAAATTATATGTCAACGATCATCAACGGTCGTTTCATTCGGAGTATTCCATTAAATAAGGCCGTTTTGCAAGGTTACCACACCCTGCTGCCGATTGGTAAAAGTCCGATTGTCGTATTAAATATAGACATGGATCCGATTCTTGTCGATGTCAACGTTCATCCATCAAAAATGGAAGTGCGTTTTAGTAAAGAGAAGGAATTGTATGATTTGTTAGAAGAGACCGTTCGACAGGCCTTCCGGAAACAAACCCTTATTCCTGATGTGTCACAGCCAGCGACAAAGACTGCAAAAGAGAAAACCACACAGGAATCTTTCAACCTTTATCATACGAGGGAGGAAGATGCCCATCGCGAGCGGCAAGCCACGGTGGACCACTTAGTGAAAAGCGAGCAAGGACTTCCCAAAGAGGATGGCTTTAAAGAAAATCAAGACGATTTAATCAAAGAGATGGTCCCGACATTTGACTCCGATGTTTCGGTTCCAACAGAGAATGAATGGGCAGAAGATGAATTCGAAAAGGAAGAATCTTCTCAAGAACAGAGAAGAGTTCCGACAATGCATCCGATTGGGCAGCTGCATGGAACATACATCCTTGCGCAGAACGAGGAAGGGATGTATATCGTGGATCAGCACGCGGCTCAAGAAAGAATCAAATACGAATTCTTCAGGGACAAATTGTCAGAAGTGAATCACGAAGTACAGGAATTGCTTGTACCAATGACCTTTGAATTTTCAAAAGCTGAGTCTTTAAGATTAGAAGAATACAAAGGTGAGCTGGAAAAAGTGGGGTTGTTCTTTGAACCATTCGGAGATACCACCTATATCGTGCGCAGTCACCCTCAGTGGTTCCCGAAAGGATTTGAAGAGGAAGTGATTGATGAAATGATCCAACAGTTGATGGAGGAAGACCGGATTGATATTCTTAAACTAAGAGAAGAAGCTGCTATTCTTATGTCGTGTAAACGATCGATTAAAGCGAATCACTACTTGAATCAGACCGATATGTTCCATCTCTTAGAAGATTTGAGAAAATCGACGGATCCTTTCACTTGTCCTCATGGACGGCCGATCATCGTCTTCTTTTCTGAGTATGAGATGGAAAAAATGTTCAAACGTGTAATGTAATAAAAAGAGAGACTCCGAATTCGGAGTCTCTCTTTTTATGTTCCCATTTTTGTTTACATAATATATTTATGATCAAGTTTATATAAGTACGAATAATGACGAAGTAGGGGGTTAGGAGATGTTCTTCTGTTGGAGAAGAAAACGAAAATAGTTATCGATTTGTTTAATGTCTTCTGGCTGAATTCCGAACCATGCTTTCTTATCAAAGAATACAGGTTTAGTGTATCCCTTTGTTTCCAGGAGCTGCTTAATTTCGCGCATTTCATCCTCTTGTTCATCACTTAAACCGAGGAGATAATCTGCAGTGGTATGGAGAGCGTGAGCAATCTTCGTGAGATCATCTAGATCTGGTGAAGTGTAACTTCGTTCCCAATTCGATACGACTTGTGGGGACACACCGACTTTTTCAGCTAACATCGATTGTGTAAAACGTCTTTCTTTTCTAAGTGAACGAATTCTTTCATGAACCACTTTAAGACGCCTCCTTTTCTATACTATAACACAGACTAACGAATTGCGATAGTATGACTAACGAATATTTTGAATATTTATAACGGAAACCGTTAGTCATGGTAACGGATTGCGTTAGTTAGCTGCCTGAGGTATGATTGTAGAGCCATTCATGTATAATAGAGACATGTGAAGGAGGTGGGAGTGTGAAACCATTGGTGATCTCAGTGGTTGGTCCTACAGCAGTTGGAAAATCGAATTTGGGGATCCGGATCGCTCAGCGTTTTGGCGGCGAAGTGATTAGTGGAGATTCCATGCAGATTTACCGCACGATGGATATTGGAACAGCGAAAGTGACAGAAGAGGAGATGCAGGGCATTCCGCATCATATGATTGATTTTAAAGACCCTGATGAGCAGTTTTCAGTCGCTGAGTTCCAGGAAAATGTGCAAGCGTTAATCAGGGAAATCCATGAGCGGGGAAAGCTGCCGGTTTTGGTCGGGGGTACAGGCTTATACATACAAGCAACACTTTTTGATTTCCATTTTTCAGAACAAAAAAAGGATCCTGCCATCATGGAGAAGCTTGAAAAAGAGCGGAAAGAAAAGGGCAGGGATTATATGTACAAACGCCTTGTTGAAATTGATCCCGAACAAGCAGAAAAAATACATCCGAATAATGAAAGACGAGTGTTGCGTGCGCTTGAAGTTTATGAAACAACAGGTCGGGTAATGAGTGACCGTCACCAACAGCAGCAGAATAAATCTCCTTTTAACCCGTTGCTAATTGGACTGGAGATGGACCGTGAGTTGTTGTACGACCGTATCAATAAAAGGGTTGATCAGATGATTGAACAGGGCTTGGTAAAAGAAGTTCAGCATCTTTATGAACAGGGATTGCAGGATGTTCAATCGATGCAGGCGATCGGTTATAAGGAATTGATTCCTTACTTTGAAGGTTCATCTACCTTAGAGGAAGCGATTGAATTGCTGAAACGTAATTCCAGACGCTACGCCAAACGTCAGTACACGTACTTCAAGAACAAAATGGAAATCCATTGGTATGAAGTATCTCCTTCAAACTACGAGGAGAAATTTGAAACAATTTTAGGCGATTTAGCAGGAAAGATAGACTAATGCGTAGAATCGTATTATTACAGATAGAAAAGAGGAGGAAGATCCATGGCCCAATCGGTTAATATCCAGGACAATTATTTGAATCAATTAAGGAAAGAACGCATGCAGGTGACTGTCTTTCTGCTCAACGGATTTCAATTGAGAGGCATCGTTAAAGCCTTCGACAACTTCACTGTCTTGTTAGAGACAGAAGGAAAGCAACAATTGATTTTCAAACATGCCATTTCAACATTTGCTCCTGTCAAAAATGTTTCATTGGATAAAGAATAGTGTGAATGGTTCATGAAACCGAAAGAAGCGGGTGCCTTTATACGGCACCCGCTTCTTTCATGGATGAAGGGAATGAAAGAAGCGCATCCACCCATTGGGCGTTTGTCACAGGAAACCATCCCTACGCGTATGATGAAGAAGAATGAGGAGGGATCGATGTGCAACCCCAAGCGAAAACAGTGAGACCGAGCAGCACAATCAATATTGTGTTGAATGATTCTAAAGAAAAAGCGATTCCTGATCGGAAAGCAGCCACCCTCAAACAGACGGGGGCGCCTTTTCTGAAGATCGAGGAATTTTTCAATTCCATCATTGGAATGGAGGATTTAAAGACCAGGGTCAAAGAAATCTATGCACAGGTGCTCGTTTCAAAGAAAAGAGAAGAAGCAGGATTGAAATCGAATGCGCAAGTACTACACATGGTTTTCCACGGAAATCCCGGTACGGGAAAGACGACCGTCGCGCGAATGGTTGCTGCGTTATTCCGTGAAGTCGGGGTGCTTGATAAGGGTCAATTCATAGAAGCGGATCGGAGTGACCTTGTAGGCGAGTATATCGGTCATACAGCCCAAAAGACGAAGGATCTGATCCATAAAGCATTGGGGGGAGTCCTTTTTATTGATGAAGCCTATTCCTTAGCAAGAGGTGGAGAAAAGGATTTCGGAAAAGAAGCGATTGATACATTGGTGAAATGCATGGAAGATCATCATAATGAATGCATTATTATCCTTGCTGGTTATCCAGATGAAATGGAAGATTTTCTGACATTAAATCCAGGTCTTGCTTCCCGGTTCCCCATCCAGCTTTCATTTAAGGACTATTCTGCTAAAGAACTTACCCAGATTGCTTTTGGAATGATTGAAGAAAGGGAATATTGTTTAACAAAAGAGGCGGAACGAAAACTTTTCCAACATCTGGCCTACGTGTACGTCAGGCGCGAGGAAAATTTTTCAAATGCCCGTTATGTAAGGAACCTTATTGAAGAGGCCATTCGAAAACATGCCTGGAGAGTAATCAGCACCCCTAACCCTAAGAAGAAGACATTGATGACCCTACAGGCTGAAGACTTTGACTTTCCTTTACAAGAAACAGACTTGATCTGAACGGTCGTCCATTCATAGGAATCATTTTTCTGTTATGATGAAAAAGATACAGGCAGATGGAAGAGTAGGTGAAGAGACAGATGGCAAAAGAATTGGTCGTGTTAGTTGCTAGAAAAGATCCATCCGAAAAGGAAGAACGGTTTCAGTCTTCCTTGGAAGAGCTTCAGTCGCTGACTGAGACCGCTAATGGAGAAGTATGTAAAATTATAACTCAAAAGCGTGACCGGGTTCACCCGGCTACATATTTAGGTGAGGGTAAACTGGAAGAAATAAAAGAAGCAGCCGAGGAATCTGAAGCTGAGCTTGTCATATTTAATGATGAGTTATCTCCTGGTCAGCTTAGAAACATAGCGGATAGGGTCGGTGTGCGCGTGATCGACAGAAGTCAGCTGATCCTTGATATTTTTGCAGGAAGAGCCCGTACAAAAGAAGGGAAATTGCAGGTAGAACTTGCTCAACTGCAATATATGCTTCCTCGGCTATCCGGACAGGGGACAGCGTTATCCCGGTTAGGTGGAGGAATTGGTACACGAGGTCCTGGTGAAACCAAATTGGAAACCGACCGCCGTCATATACAACGGAGAATTGATGATATCAAGAAGAGGTTGGATACGGTCGTTAAACAACGAGAGCAATACCGGAAGCGGAGAAAAGAAAACCGCGCCTTTCAAGTGGCAATCGTCGGTTATACGAATGCTGGTAAATCGACTTTCTTCAATAGAGTAACCGATAGCCAGTCCTTTGAAGAGGATTTATTGTTTGCTACACTCGATCCTTTGACAAGGCAGATGAGCCTTCCTTCTGGCTTTTTGGCTCTCCTATCTGATACGGTAGGATTCATTCAGGACTTGCCAACGACGCTCATAGCAGCATTCCGATCTACGTTAGAAGAAGTGACAGAGGCAGATTTTATCGTTCATATGGTTGATGCTTCACACCCTGATCATATGCAGCAGGAAAAGACTGTATTGAAGTTGTTGGACGAACTCGGGGCTGGTCAACTGCCGATACTGACCGTATATAATAAGAAAGATCTACTGAAGGAGGATTTCATTCCGCACTCCTTCCCTTCGCTGACAGTGAGCGTGCATGATCCAATCGATCGTAAACGTGTCCTTCATAAAATCGAAGAGGTTTTAAGAGAAGAGTGGGATGAGTATGATGTTTTCGTGCCGGCTTCTGAAGGGAAACGGCTGCAGCAATTCAAGGCCTACAGTATGATTACGAGCATAAATTTTTATGAAGAAAAAGAGGGCTATGCCCTTCACGGTTTCATCCATCCCGAACACCCATTGAAACATCAAATATTATAAATATGAACAAAACGTTGGAACAACGAAATATACTGCAAGATAGGAAGAGGACCCATCATGAACATTCAAGAAATGAAACAACGTGTAGAAAAAGAGATTAAGAACCAACATCATAGGGTTGACGAGATTGTCGATTACAATCAAGAAAAAGTTTTAAAGGCCTTCCATAAACTGAGGGTCAGCGATTCTCATTTTAACCCGACAACAGGTTATGGCTATGATGATTTCGGGCGAGACACTCTGGAAGCATTGTATGCAGAGATATTCAAAGCGGAAGATGCGCTTGTCAGACCTCAGCTCATCTCGGGAACACATGCAATCACCACAGCCTTATTCGGGGTATTACGTCCGGGTGATGAACTGCTATACATATCAGGAGAACCTTATGACACCCTAAGAGATGTCATTGGTTCTGAGGACAAGAAAGATACAGGTTCTCTACGTGATTTTGGTATCAGCTATCAAACCGTTCCTTTAGAAGAAAACGGAGCTTTTGCCCATGATAGAATCCGAACAGCTATGCAAGATAAGACGAAGGTGGTAGCCATCCAAAGATCAAAAGGATACGAGGACCGTCCTTCATTCCTCATTGACGAGTTACAATCCATCATACGATTTGTGCGTGACATAAAAGACGATGTGATTATTTTTGTTGACAATTGTTATGGTGAATTCGTAGAAACGAAAGAGCCGCTTGAAGTAGGCGCTGATATGATCGCTGGTTCGTTAATTAAGAACCCTGGAGGTGGAATTGCCAGAGTCGGTGGGTACATTGCAGGACGTAAATCCCTCATTGAAAAATGCAGCTATCGATTGACAGCTCCTGGGCTAGGGAAGGAAACAGGCCCGAGTTTGAACAGCCTGCAAGAGATGTATCAAGGGATTTTCCTTGCCCCTCATGTCGTGGGAGAAGCTTTGAAAGGAGCTATTTTCACTTCGAAATATTTAAGTGAATGGGGTTTCGACACCAATCCTGCTTATGATGTGAAGAGAACAGATTTAATTCAATCCGTCAACTTTAAAACCGCTGAACAAATGATCAGCTTCTGTCAATCCATTCAGCAGGCATCCCCGATCAATTCCCAATTCAAACCAGAGCCAAGCGTCATGCCGGGGTATGAGGACGAAGTGATCATGGCTGCAGGGACTTTCATTCAAGGAGCCAGTCTCGAATTGACCGCCGACGGTCCTATTCGCCCCCCATATACAGCCTTCGTCCAAGGGGGATTGACTTATGCGCATGTAAAGATCGCTGTCGTACAAGCGGTGCAACAGTTGGTAGAAGAGGGTATGGTCAAAGCTTGAAGCAAAGGGAATGGTAACCCTTTCAAAAAACATCTCCAAATTGTGTGAACATTCCTCACATATGTTGACATATCCCTTTCGTGACGTATAATTAAAGTATCATTCTTATGGGGAGGTGGCACATCGATGAGTGATGAAATTCGTCGTTCTATGCCGTTATTCCCGATGGGGATTGTTCAATCATTGACAGACCTTACTGCACGGCAGATTCGGTACTATGAACAGCACGAGCTTGTTCAGCCGGCCCGTTCAGAAGGGAACCGACGTATGTTTTCATTCAATGATGTCGATCGACTTCTTGAAATTAAAGACTTGATCGATCAGGGTGTGAACATGGCCGGAATCAAGAAAGTTCTGAAGCTGAACGATCAGCCAGATAATGAAGTATATGATGAGGATCAGGTGAAGGAAGTACACAATGAACTTACCGAAAAAGAACTTCGTCGTATGCTGCAACGAGAACTATTCACAGCGGGAAGACAAGGTAAATTAGCAATCAGACAGGGAGAAATGTCAAGGTTCTTCCATTAATATTGTGTTGAGAGGAGAAATTCAATGGGTTTAACTAAAGAAGAAATTTACAAAAAAATCGATGAGGAAAACGTCAAGTTTATCCGTCTGCAGTTCACGGATATGCTTGGTACAATCAAAAATGTGGAAATTCCACTTAGCCAGTTGGATAAAGCTATTGATGGCATGATGATGTTTGACGGATCCTCTATTGAAGGTTTCGTTCGTATCGAGGAGTCTGACATGTATTTGGTCCCAGACCTGGATACTTTCGTCGTCTTCCCTTGGACTTCTGAAAAAGGGAAAGTTGCACGATTCATCTGTGACATCTATAACCCAGACCAAACTCCTTTTGAAGGATGCCCACGCTACAATTTGAAGCGTAACATCAAAAAAATGGAGAAACTCGGATTTTCTGCTTTCAACATTGGTACAGAACCTGAATTTTTCCTATTCAAATTAGATGAAAAAGGCGAACCAACGATGGAATTGAATGATAAAGGTGGCTACTTCGACTTAGCACCGACCGACCTTGGCGAAAACTGCCGCCGGGATATCGTCCTAGAGCTTGAGGAAATGGGCTTTGAAATTGAGGCCTCTCACCATGAAGTAGCTCCAGGCCAGCACGAAATTGACTTCAAATATGCGGATGCAATCAAGCATTGTGATGATATCCAAACATTCAAACTCGTCGTTAAAACCATTGCACGTCAACATGGTTTGCATGCAACATTCATGCCTAAACCATTGTTCGGTGTAAACGGATCTGGTATGCACGCGAACATGTCTCTTTTCAATGAAAAGGGCAATGCGTTCTTTGATGAGAAAGGGAAGGAACAATTGTCTGAGGTGGCTTATCAGTTCACAGCAGGCATTATCAAGCATGCAACGAACTTCACAGCCGTGACGAACCCTACCGTCAATTCCTACAAACGTCTTGTGCCAGGGTATGAAGCACCGTGTTATGTAGCATGGTCCGGTCAAAACCGTAGTCCGCTCGTACGTGTTCCTACATCCCGTGGATTGAGCACAAGAATCGAAGTACGCAGTGTGGATCCATCAGCGAACCCATACATGGCGATGGCTGTACTTCTTGCTGCTGGACTTGATGGTGTGGAAAATAAACTGGAAGCACCTGCTCCTGTCGATCGAAACATTTACGTGATGGATAAGAAAGAGCGGGAAGCTCACGGGGTGAAAGACCTGCCTGCTACATTGTATGATGCACTGGAAGAGCTGCATCAGGATCCGATTATGGTAGAAGCCCTAGGGGAACACCTATTTGAACACTTCATTGAAGCGAAAGAAATCGAATGGGATATGTTCCGCACCCAGGTTCATCCGTGGGAACGCGAACAATATTTGCAGACGTATTAAAGTATAAAACCCTTGAAGCTTTTAGCTTCAAGGGTTTTTTATGTATTTCTATACTTTCGATGGGGAGTTACATGTAACAAAAATAAGAACAAACGCTCCAGTTATAGAGGGTTACCAATGGAAGCGTACTTCCAGCTTATGAAACTGGAGAAGATTAAGTTGGCGTGGATCTATATCAATCGCGAAGGCGTCATATCACAAAGAGTGGTGAGAGTGGTCGACATTCAGGATGAACAGATCATTGCTTACTTCTATGAGCGAAAACAGGTGGGAACGATTATAAAAGATCATATATTGTCTGTACTTCCTTTAACATCTATCCGTAAAAGTTATGGAGTATGACATAAGTAAAGAAAGAGGCGAGGTTTAACTAAACCTCGCCTCTTTCTTTTAGTGTACGGTCCTGTAAAGACCTACGACTTTCCCAAGAATGGATACATCCTGTAATAGAATGGGTTCCATCGTTGCGTTCTCAGGCTGCAAGCGAACATGATTTCTTTCTTTGAAGAACCGCTTCACAGTGGCTTCTTCGTCTTCCGTCATTGCAACAACGATGTCGCCGTTCTGAGCGGTCTGTTGTTGTCTGACGATGACCATATCCCCGTCAAGAATTCCTGCCTCGATCATACTTTCACCTTGTACAATTAGTACGAAGGTGTTGTCATCCGACCCTGCAAGTGAATCGGGTAGAGGGACATATTCTTCAATGTTTTCAACAGCTGTAATCGGTGACCCCGCCGTGACTTTACCGATTACTGGAGCGTAAGAAGCTTCACTTCTCGGGATGCTGTGATCTTCTTCTAATTCAATTACTTCAATGGCACGAGGTTTGGTCGGATCGCGTCTAATATATCCTTTTTTCTCCAATCTGGACAAGTGACCATGCACAGTCGAACTTGAAGCAAGACCAACGGATTGACCGATCTCCCTTACGGATGGTGGATATCCTTTTGCTAGAACCTGTTCTTTAATAAAATCTAGTATTTCCTGCTGCCGCTTTGAAAGTTTACTCATAGATTAGCACCTCGTACATAGGATTATAGTAACCACATTGTACCACTTATATTTCAAAAATACAAACACGCGTTCGAAAAAAACCATTGACAAGAACCTGTGTTCGTATATAATGAGAATTAACAAACGCGAACACAGGTTCTTAAGAACGTTCGTTCTAGGAAAGCGGAGGGGTTATCAATGTTTAATAAATTATCTAAGCTGGATTACACCTACATCATTCTTTTTATTGTTAGTTTTATCATTCTCTATTATTCTATGGTCACAGCTGTTTAATAGAGAAAGAGAGAGGAACATCCAAGTGAGAGTAATTTTATATTGCAGGGTAAGTACGGAAAAAGAAGCTCAAGTGACTTCTTTAAAGCGGCAGAAAGCTGAGTTGACATCCATGGCGGATCATCACGGCTTCGAAGTTGTGGAGTGCATTGAAGAACAAGCGAGTGGTTACGATATTGAACGTGAAGGGATTTTCCGCATGCTGGAATGCTTTTCTTCAGGGCGTGCGGAAGCCTTATTAATCCAAGATGAAACACGATTAGGCCGAGGAAATACGAAGATCGCTTTGTTTCATCAATTGAACCGTTTGAAGGTCAAGGTGTACTCCCTTTCCAACCATGGAGAATTACAGTTATCGGAATCAGATTCGATGGTATTACAGATTGTTGGCATCGTAGAAGAATACCAAAGGAAAATACATAATATGAAAATACGGCGGGGGATGAGAAAAGCGGTAGAGGGCGGCTATGATCCATCCGCCAACTTATCCAACCGTGATCAGGCACCCGGTCGTGAGAGAATCGACTTTCCTATTGAAGAGGTTGTTCGATTAAGGAAAAATGACTTGACATTCAAAGATATCGCAGCGACTTTGAGAGGGTTGGGATATGATGTATCAAAAGCTACGGTGCATCGCAGATACAAAGAGTACCTATCGCTTGAAAAAGAGGAAGAATCACGGTAATATAGGATGTGTGGACAAGGATCTTTGGATTTCTTGTCTTTTTCATGTTTTACGATCCAGACTATGATTAAAGGAGAAGGATCTATGTTATCAAAAGAAAAAATTAATCGTATAAATGAGCTAGCTAATAAATCTAAGCAGGAAGAGCTTTCGAAGGAAGAGAAAGCGGAACAACAGAAGCTGCGCCATGAATATTTGAAAAATGCGCGCGCATCCTTCAAGAATCAGCTGAAAGGTGTGACCGTCATTGATCCGAAAGGGAATGACGTAACTCCAGAGAAGCTTCGTCAAATGCAAAAGAACGAAAAAAAGAATTAAGGCCAAATCGTCCGTATTCGATAATTTTCGAATGCGGATTTTTTCTTGTTTAATTCCCTGAATAAGGGGGAAATTAGGTTTGAGGCTGTGCGAAATTTTGCACAAAGCTTGTTTCGAAATGAATTTCATTATAGGATAATACATGGTACATATACCTGAAACGAAAGGGGAATGTTGAACATGGCAAACAGCCTTGAACAAACATCAATCAATACGATTAGAACTTTAACAATCGATGCAGTAGAAAAAGCAAACTCCGGACACCCGGGGATGCCGATGGGTGCAGCACCGATGGCATATACGCTATGGACTCAGTTCATGGATCACAATCCGAAAAACTCGAACTGGTTTGACCGCGACCGTTTCGTCCTATCAGCTGGACACGGATCTATGCTTCTTTACAGCTTGCTCCACTTATCCGGTTATAACGTGACGATGGACGACCTTAAGTCCTTCCGTCAATGGGATTCAAAAACCCCTGGGCACCCAGAGTTTGGTCATACAGACGGTGTAGAAGCAACTACAGGTCCCCTAGGGCAGGGTATTGCAATGGCGACCGGAATGGCGATGGCAGAAGCTCATCTTTCCGGGAAATATAATCGCGAAGGGTACAACGTTGTTGACCATTACACATATACGATTTGTGGTGATGGTGACTTGATGGAGGGTGTATCACAGGAATCAGCTTCTCTTGCCGGTCACCTAGGCCTTGGTAAATTGATCGTTCTTTATGATTCCAACGACATTTCTCTTGATGGTGATCTTGATCGTTCCTTCAGCGAAAGTGTTGAAAAACGCTATGAAGCGTATGGATGGCAAGTGATCCGTGTAGAAGATGGAACGAATACAGAAGAAGTTGCGAAAGCACTAGAGAAAGCAAAAGCGAACACAGATCAACCAACAATGATCGAAGTGAAAACAGTCATTGGGTATGGTTCTCCTAACAAATCTGGTAAGTCTGCTTCACACGGTGCTCCTCTAGGTGATGAGGAAGTAACAGCTGCAAAACAGTTTTACGAGTGGGAACACGAGCCGTTCCACGTACCTGAAGAGGTCTATCAGGACTTCAAAGAAAAAGTTCAACAAAATGGTCAGGATAAAGAAGAATCTTGGAACAACTTAATGGCTCAGTACAAAGAGGCGTATCCGGAGCTTGCGGAAGAATTTGAGCGCGCAATCCGCGGAGAGCTTCCTGAAGGCTGGGATCAAAGCCTTCCAACATACCAGGTAGGAGACAGCCCTGCAACACGTGCTGCTTCAGGAGATGCGATCAATGCACTTTCTAAAGCTATCCCTAATTTCTTTGGTGGTAGTGCCGATCTTGCAGGTTCAAACAAAACGGCCGTTAAAGATGAAGAAGACTTTTCACGTAACAACTACGCTGGTCGAAACATCTGGTTCGGTGTTCGTGAATTTGCTATGGCGTCTGCCATGAACGGAATGGGCCTTCATGGAGGATTAAAAGTTTATGCGGGTACATTCTTTGTCTTCAGTGACTACCTGCGCCCAGCTGTTCGTCTTTCTGCCCTACAGAACCTTCCAGTGAACTATGTCTTCACTCATGATTCTGTTGCCGTTGGAGAAGACGGTCCGACTCACGAACCTGTGGAACAACTGGCTTCTCTTCGCGCGATGCCTAATCTTTCTGTGCTTCGTCCTGCGGATGGGAACGAAACCAATGCAGCGTGGAGACTTGCTTTAGAGTCTGAATCGACTCCAACCGCACTTGTCCTTACACGTCAAGGTTTACCGACCCTACAAGGTACAGAGGAACATGCCTATGAAGGAATGAAGAAAGGGGCATACATCCTTAGCGATTCTGATAAAGAAGAGCCGGATGCGATCCTGCTTGCTTCAGGTTCAGAGGTGCAATTGATTGTTGAAGCTCAAGCTGAATTGAAAAAGAATGGTTACGATGTCCGCGTTGTCAGTGTACCTTCTTTCGATCGCTTTGAAGCTCAGCCTAAGGAATACAAGGAACAGGTATTGCCTTCTTCTGTCCGCAAACGTCTGGCAGTTGAAATGGGCGCTTCATTCGGTTGGGACCGATATGTAGGTTTGGATGGTTCCGTCATCGGAATCGACAAGTTCGGTGCTTCTGCGCCAGGAAATACTGTAATTGAAAACTATGGTTTCACGGTAGAAAACGTAGTGAAGCATGCGGAAAACTTGATGAAATAAACAAGAAAGAAGCTGCCAGTTCCTAAGGCAGCTTCTTCTTATTCTGAGAGTTTCAATATCATCTCAAAAATGAGGGATGAAAGTAAGGACAACCATTTTCGGTTTCCCTACGCGATATGATATAATAGGCATAAGAATGATTGTTGTCTCTGGTACGGTCATCGTTCATAGCAGATGACTCTATTTTCATGGGGGTCCTGTTGCTTACACATAGACGCTTGACCCTTGTAGTAGCCTCTGAATTATGGTCATATTGAAACGACTATTGTATTCTACAGAACGTTTTACTATACTGTTATGGGAGACAACACGAAGGAGGAAGACGAAGTCATGACATTGGGGATCGTTTGGGTCATCATCATTGCTTTATTGACTCTTGTCGGTGGTGCAGCTCTAGGCTTCTTCATCGCAAGAAAGTATATGATGAATTATTTGAAAAAGAACCCGCCAATTAACGAACAAATGTTACGTACACTGATGATGCAGATGGGCCAAAAGCCTTCGCAGAAGAAGATCAATCAGATGATGCGTTCAATGAACAATCAAATGAAATAATGACACAAAGCCTTCTTTCGTGAATGAAAGAAGGCTTTCTCTATGAGAACTTCTTTAGATGTTCACAAGATAAACATCGTGTTAGGCGTAAAGCTCTGATACAATAGGAGGCGACTATGAATGAAGGTGTGATGATTGAATGGATGTGAATCTTTTCCTTGCTTTCGGAGCAGGGTTTTTATCGTTTATATCCCCATGTGTTTTTCCTCTATACCCTGCATTCCTCTCTTATATTACAGGGATGAGTGTACATGAACTAAGGGAAGACAATGGGATGCTGAAAAGAGCAAGTCTGATTCATACGGTTTTATTCTTATTAGGATTTACGACGATCTTTCTGATATTAGGGTTCTCAGGTTCGTTTTTTGCCCAGTTTTTTATACAGTATGAATCCTTGATACGTCGTTTAGGATCCATTCTGATAATTTTCTTCGGTTTTGTCATTATTGGAGTATTCAACTTTGATTTCTTGATGAAAGACAGGAAGGTAACTTTCAAGAATAGACCCTCTGGATACATAGGTACGTTTCTTATCGGACTTACATTTTCACTCGGTTGGACGCCATGTACAGGCCCTATACTAGCTTCTGTCCTTTCATTAGCTGCTGATTCTCCTGATCTTTTCTTAGTCATGATGCTGTCTTATTCCCTCGGTTTTTCCATTCCTTTCTTGGCCTTATCCTTTTTTATTGGCAAATTGAGTTGGATTAAAAGGCATAGTACGGGAATTGTTAAGGTAGGTGGGTATATTATGATTCTTGTCGGAATTGCACTTTATTTTGACTGGATGACGATGCTTACTTCCTACCTTGCCGGGCTCTTTGATTTCCACCAGGGGTTCTAAGCCGTGGATTTTAGTGAGCATTTATATTAAGATGATAGAAGAGAAAAAATAAAGGAGCTTTTTGATGACCCAGACCAACGATATTATATTAAGAACGACAACCACACTTATAGCTTTTATCCTACTAGGGTTTTCGGTTTATTTATTTTTTGCTGGCCATAATGCTCCAGGTGGTGGAGGGTTTATCGGTGGTTTAATGACTGCTGCAGCAATCATCCTCATGTATATGGCCTATGGAAGTAAGGCAATGGAAAAGATTTTGCCGATTAATTTCCGTTTTCTGATACCTGTTGGATTGATGGTAGCAGCAGCAACTGGAATTGGTGGAATGCTTTTTGATGCGCCTTTCCTTACCCAGACGTTTGCTTACTTTCAGCTGCCAATCCTAGGTAAGACCGAACTTGCTACGGCCCTTTTGTTCGACCTTGGTGTTTATCTAGCTGTTGTAGGGGTGACAATGACGATCATTTTGACAATTGCCTACGACAGGGAATAAAAGATAAACCCCGTCATGGCTAGAGTTTTGAGTGTAGATGATTGCATGGACATGCATCTAACTCTGAAGAATATAAGGGAGAACGGACAACATGTACTCAGGGGGCATGAGTAAATGGTCTTACCGGCCTTTCAATGTTGTACAAAAGACTTCACCGTCTAACCCCATTATGGTGAAACTCGTGTCCTGGATGCCCTAGAATCTTGTGTTGAACTGATATTAAGGACAGAGTAGAAAGAGTGAATCGTTATGTTTTGGTTAATTGCAAGTACCATTGTCGCTGCTGGTATGGCCACAGCGATGATTTTCGTCCGATTGAGAGCGGCAAAAAAACCGGCAAGTGTAAAAAAGATCATTCTGCCACCTTTCATGATGAGCACAGGAGCTCTTATGTTTGTGTTTCCGGTGTTCCGAGTAGAATGGACCCAGGTGATTGAAGCCATGCTCATTGGAGTTATTTTTTCCATCTTTCTCATTCGTACTTCTAAATTTGAAGTGAGGGATGGAGATATCTATTTGAAACCATCAAGGGCCTTTGTCTTTGTCCTTTTTGGACTCCTGATTTTGAGAATCGTTTTCAAGCTCATGATCGGACAGCATGTTTCCCTTGGGGAGACGAGTGGAATGTTCTTTTTGCTCGCTTTCGGGATGATCATGACATGGCGGATCGCCATGTTGAAACAATACTTACATTTAGAAAAAAAGTTGGAATTAAAAAAGGACCTGGCTTTAGCCGGGTCCTTTTTAACGTTCAATAAGTGGGTCGTAAGGGCTCATGTCTATTTTTTTCTCTTCTAACTTTTTGACGAGAAACTTATGGTCCCGCTTTGGGGTCGCACGTATGTAGCCCTCAATCAAAATCTCCTGTGTGATTATCTTTTTCTTCTTTTGAAGGGCAATTTCTCCGATGCGTCCTGCGATCTTCTGTCTTGCTACATCCCGAAACAGTTCAGGAACGGGAGAGATCAACTCCTCCAGTAGGTCTTTTTGCTCTGAGGACCACATGTGTTTTGTCTTGTCCACGTAATATTCTTCCCAATCAATGATCGATTTCCCGTCCTCCTTTGGAAGACGCTTCAGGAATTTGCGGAACATAAAAAAACCGCCAATGCTCATCAGACCAACCATGATGATAATCCACCCGACGATAAATAGGGCAAATCCACCTGACATAATATCACCTGTTTCATTATCTTAGACTTATCTAATTTCATTATAAAAGGTTGGTCCTTTAAATACAAGCATGCGTTTTTGTAGGCTTTTGTATAAAAATTATCGAATTCAGAAAAATTTGTGGTCATTCATTTTACTTATAAATCGTTTTCATTTACAATAAGGATTGCAGATTTGTGAACTTGTTTTATACAAAGGGAACAAATGTAAGAAATTGGGGAATGGTGAAACCTTAAAAAGGGTCACTATTTGAATATTGATGAGGGGGTAAAAGGAATATGGCTAGCAATGCTTTTAATGCTCGCAAACAATTTGAACTCAATGGCCAAACGTACAACTATTACGATTTGAAAGCCTTAGAAGATGCGGGACATGGTAAGATTTCCCGTCTACCTTTCTCCATCCGTATCCTACTAGAATCTCTTTTACGTCAACACGACGGACGAGTCATCAGTGATGATCATGTCGAGAGTCTAGCAAACTGGGGAACTGAAAAGTCAAAAGGGGAAGATGTACCGTTTAAACCTTCCCGCGTTATCCTGCAAGACTTCACCGGCGTACCTGCCGTGGTCGATCTGGCATCTCTTAGAAAAGCGATGGTGGATATGGGAGGAAGCCCTGACAAAATCAACCCGGAAGTTCCTGTTGATCTTGTTATTGACCACTCTGTACAAGTAGACAAGTATGGTACTCCTGATGCCTTGAATGTGAACATGGAGCTTGAATTCGAACGAAATGAAGAGCGTTATGAATTCCTGCACTGGGCTCAAAAAGCGTTCGATAACTATCGTGCAGTTCCACCTGCAACAGGTATCGTTCACCAGGTAAACCTTGAATACATCGCAAATGTCGTTCACGCGAAAGAAAACGAGAACGGCTCTTATGATACTTATCCTGATACACTTGTCGGAACCGACTCACATACTACGATGATCAATGGTCTTGGTGTCCTGGGTTGGGGTGTTGGTGGTATTGAAGCTGAAGCTGGAATGCTTGGTCAGCCGTCTTACTTCCCAGCTCCTGAAGTTATTGGGGTGAAGCTGAATGGTAGCTTCCCACAAGGAACAACAGCTACTGACTTAGCACTGAAAGTCACTCAAAAGCTGCGTGAACAAAACGTAGTTGGTAAATTCGTTGAATTCTTCGGCCCGGGACTGCAGGAAATGCCTTTGGCTGATCGTGCGACGATTTCAAACATGGCTCCTGAATATGGTGCGACATGTGGTTTCTTCCCGGTTGATGGAGAGTCTCTTGAATACCTTCGTCTTACAGGCCGCAGCGAAGAGCAAATTAAGCTTGTAGAAGAATACTGCAAGAAGAACAGCCTGTGGTATGATCCGTCCTTCGAGGATCCGGAATTTACGTCACTGGTTGAAATCGATCTCGGTGAATTGGAGCCGAACTTGTCCGGACCAAAACGTCCTCAAGACTTAATTCCTCTTTCTCAAATGAAGCAATCATTTGAAAAGGCAATTACAGGTCCAGCAGGCAACCACGGTTTTGGCCTAGATAAATCGGAGTTCGATAAGGAAGTTGAAGTGCAGTTTGATAATGGCGACAAGTCCATCATGAAGACTGGTGCTCTTGCGATTGCTGCCATCACTTCTTGTACAAACACATCCAACCCTCACGTTATGCTTGGAGCTGGTCTTGTCGCTAAGAAAGCGATTGAAAAAGGATTACAGGTTCCAGACTATGTGAAGACATCATTAGCACCGGGATCCAAGGTTGTTACTCGATATCTTGAAGATTCAGGGCTGATGACTTATCTTAACGATCTAGGATTCAACCTCGTTGGATATGGATGTACGACATGTATCGGTAACTCAGGTCCATTACTGCCTGAAATTGAAAAAGCGATTGCTGACAGTGATTTGACAGCTTCTTCTGTCTTGTCTGGTAACCGTAACTTTGAAGGACGTATCCACCCTCTAGTAAAAGCCAACTACCTGGCATCTCCGCCATTAGTTGTCGCTTATGCACTTGCGGGAACTGTGGATATCGATCTGAAAAATGAACCGATTGGAAAAGACAGTGAAGGAAACAACGTTTATTTCAATGATATTTGGCCTTCCCAAGAAGAGATCAAATCAGAAATTTCCCGTGTTGTCACTCCAGAAATTTTCCGTAAAGAGTATGAAAATGTATTCAACTCGAACGAAAAATGGAACGAAATCGAAACAACGGATGAACCATTGTATGACTGGAATGACAAATCCACATACATTCAGAATCCTCCGTTCTTCGAAGGGCTTTCCGGTGAACCTGAAACGGTTAAACCATTGGAAGGGATGCGCGTCATCGGTAAATTCGGTGATTCCGTAACAACGGACCACATTTCTCCAGCAGGTGCGATTCCGAAAGATATGCCTGCAGGGGAGTACTTGCAAGACAATGGCGTAAGCCCACGTAACTTCAACTCCTACGGCTCTCGTCGAGGTAACCATGAAGTTATGATGCGTGGTACGTTTGCAAATATTCGTATCCGTAACCAGTTGGCTCCAGGTACAGAAGGTGGTTTCACTACGTACTGGCCGACAGAAGAAGTGATGCCGATCTATACAGCGGCTATGAAGTACCAGCAAGACCAGACTCCATTGATGGTCATTGCTGGTAATGACTACGGTATGGGAAGCTCCCGTGACTGGGCTGCCAAGGGTACGGATCTTCTTGGAATTAAGACGGTCATCGCGGAAAGCTTCGAGCGTATCCACCGTTCAAACCTTGTCATGATGGGAGTTCTTCCATTACAGTTTAAGCCAGAAGATAGCATCGAGTCCCTTGGTTTGACAGGCCGTGAAACTTTCGATGTAAAAGTCGGTGAAGATGTTAAACCACGTGACCTTGTCAAAGTGACTGCTACAGATGAAGACGGCAATAAGAAAGAATTTGAAGTCATCGCCCGCTTTGACAGTGAAGTGGAAGTCGATTACTACCGCCACGGTGGTATTCTACAAATGGTTCTGCGTAACAAATTGAACTAAGTTTCTTTCTAAAGATCGCCCTTAAATGGGCGATCTTTTTATTCTTCTCAAGACGATACGGACAATGATTGAACAAGTACAAAACTAACTGGTAAATGGATCAATGTTATATACCCAATTACTCTCTCTTAAAACTTAGTAGCAACTCCGAAATATAATGAAAAATCAAAACAAATCCATAACGATTCTCTTACATTTTCGGATAAAGCTTTACAAGCATAAATGGTTTTCTTTATTCTTATACATAAAACAGTAACGTTTGGATCATGGACGGAGGCTATCATTATGAAACAATGGTTAGCAACAGCTTTCCTGGTTATACTTTTAGGTCTCGTTATTTTTACAACCTTTTCTGAAGAAGATGAGAAGAAGCAACAAAAATCTTCTGCAAATCAGGAAATAGGGATGGTTGCACCGAATGCCCCCGATGGCTTACAAGTAGGGGAGCAGGCCCCGGATTTCAGCCTAGAAACGGTAAACGGTGAAACCGTTAAGCTTTCTGATTATCGTGGGAAAAAAGTTTTCCTCAATTATTGGGCCACGTGGTGTCCACCATGCCGTGAAGAAATGCCTGAAATGCAGAAGTTCCATGAAAAATATGGAGATGACGTAGTCGTTTTGGCTGTTAACGGAACGGGCACAGAGAAAAAGAGGGAAGATGTTGACCGTTTCGTCAATGAGGGAGGGTACACATTTCCCATTCTGCTGGACAAGGAGCTTGAAATTAATCAGACATACCAGATTCTATCCATCCCTACGACTTATTTCATAGGTTCGGATGGTATCATTCAGGAGCCAAGAATCGTTGGTCCGATGACCTATGAAATGATGGAAAAGAAGAAAGATGCGCTGAAATAGGAATATTTTAATCAATTCATGGAAATCCTACCTATAAAAGGAGAGATATCCATGAGAAAACATAAAAGCATATCTTTTGAAGAACGTGTGAAAGAAAATATTCGTTCCATCAAAGCTGATCAAAAGCTATTGGACCAGATCGATGAACGGATTGAGAAGCGTCATAATGAGCGTATGAAGCAAATCCCATCGTAACCGGGGTTTGTTTTTATACATAGTGTAAACCATTAAGGAAGGAGCATGCTCCTTCCTTTTTCTATTCATAATTCGTCTTCTTCCAGGGAAAAGTAAAGGATGACTCATCAAGGGTCCATTGACATTTACAGGAGGGAAACGAACATGTCCCACAAGCAACAGCATATGGCGAACCAGAAACCTAACCCTGACAATCGAGCAGATAACGTCGATCGTCTCCAAGAAAAAGTCACGGATACAATTGAAAACATTGAAGCTTCCCATGATGCTATGCAGTTTGCATCTGAAGAAGAAAAGAGAAATATCGAAAAGAAAAATAAACGAAGAAACCAATCGTTAGAAGCCATGCGTGATGAAATCAAGGACGAAGCCCGTCATCAACAATATTAACGTGCTGATCAACCGCTTCTCTTTAGAGGAGCGGTTTTTTCTCTATTCCGTATAGGTTTAAGGCATCTTCATCTACATTAAATCTTGACTATGATAAAATGGATATCGGCGATAGAAAAGGAAGTGATGAAGATGTTAGACCAACTGAAACAGTGGAATAGTTTAGAACAACAGCCTCCGATTTCCGAAATGGAGGCTTTACGATATATGGACCAAACGGATGGGGAGCAGGAGAAAGAAGCTAAGGCTCTGCTTTATGTCACTCTAGCCTACCATCGGATTAAAAGACACCCGGGGAATGACCCTCTTGCAGAGCAGTTCATTGATGAGGCACGGGTTCTCAATCCTTCTCACCCCTTAGTAGCGGCATTGTATGAGTCTCAACAGTTGATGCAGGCCTATACACTTTTGAAAAAAACACCTCTTGATCAGTGGATCCTACATGAAACGGATCATGATTCAGCAAAAGCCAAAAAAGCGAAAGCCATTTATTCTGATGTCTGTGATTTAAAGGAGCAGTGGGACGATGATCTAGCCAAAAAGACAATCATTGACGCCTCCAGCCGTTTGACTTTGTATCAGGATGTCTATGAGGAACTGTCTGATTTGGAACAGATGCTGGAAGAAGCCATCAATTCCATTGAAAATAGACGTATTCGAGTTCCTGTAAAAGAAATCAACGATCGTACAAGACGCCTTTCGGATAATCAGGATGAGATATACAAACGAATGCCAAGTTTTTTAACTGATCAATCCATTCAAAATCCATTGGAAGCCTTCGATCAAATGGTAGGATTGCATGATGTTAAAACGTATATTCGACGGTATTATCACTTTTTAAGATACCAACAGCAAAGAAAGAACTATGGTTTTTCCATGGTAGATGAACCCGGGTTACATATGATCATTACTGGAAATCCCGGAACGGGAAAAACAACCATTGCCCGGCTACTTGCTAATATTTACCATGAGCTTGGAATACTGGATACAAAAGAAGTGGTGGAAGTGAATCGGTCTCACCTTGTCGGATCTTATTTAGGCCAAAGTGAAGAGAATACGATGAACTACGTCAAACAAGCGATCGGTGGTGTTTTGTTCATCGACGAAGCATACAGCCTGAAAAGGGAAGGTCAAACAGGAAATGATTATGGACAAGCGGTCATTGACACCCTTGTATCTGCGATGACGAGCAAAGAATATGGAGGGAAGTTCGCCGTCATTCTGGCTGGTTATCCAGAAGAAATGCGCCAGTTTTTATGGTCAAACCCGGGCCTCAGAAGTCGTTTTCCTGAACAAAATCATATTGAACTTCCTGATTATCACATGGATGAATTGTTGACGATTGCTGAGCAGACGGCCACCGACAATGATTTCTTTTTCACAAGAGCTGCATTGAACGAATTTACTTCGCTCATTGATCAAGAGCGTGTGGATGACTCATTCGGTAATGCACGCACGGTCAAGAATTTAGTGTTAAAGACTATATTCCAAAAAGGAGCGAAGGAAGCAGAGCAGGATAAGCATCATTGGCTGGATCATATGAGGATATCTACGGAAGATCTTGCATGGGAGAAAGAAACAGATGAAGACGAGCGTTCACCGATGCAACGTCTGGATGAACTGATCGGTTTGTCTAATGTCAAAGAAGAAGTGAAAAAACTGTCTTCCTTCGTTCAAGCCCAGCAAAAAAGGAAAGAGAAAGGGTATCCTGTCGTCCCTATTCAATTACACTCCGTATTCTCAGGAAACCCCGGAACCGGAAAGACAACAGTTGCAGAAATCTATGCAGATGTCTTGAAAGAATGTGGGTTGCTAAAGAGAGGTCATACCGTAGTCGTCTCAAGGAGCGATCTTGTCGCGGGGTATGTAGGACAGACGGCCATCAAAACAAAACGGAAGATCCGGGAAGCTCTCGGTGGTGTCTTGTTTATTGATGAAGCCTATTCGTTGTACAACGGAGGTAGAGATGATTTTGGTAAGGAAGCTATTGAAACACTCGTCGACGAAATGACCAAACACAATGAAAACCTTGTTGTTGTCCTAGCTGGTTATCAACGCGAAATGGAGCAGTTGGTGGAGAGCAACCCAGGGTTGGCTTCGAGGTTTAAGAAATATTTCCACTTCCCGGATTATACAGAGGAAGAGCTGATTGCCATGACTCACTATCAGGCAAAACAATTCGGGTATCATTTTAATGAATGGGCAGAATCATTCCTTTTAGAAAAATACACGGAGCACAAAGTTCGGGGGAACGGACGCTTCATCAATAACCTTGTGAACGAAGCGATTCAATTCCAGGCGATTCGCATTATGGAAGATGAAGCGGAAGACATGAATGAACTTGAACTCGTCGATTTAGAAAAAGCATGGCAGATGGTGCGAAGGGAGTCTTCTTAATGAAAGTGGTAGAAACACCAATTCAAGTAAGGTATCAGGAAACGGATATGATGGGCGTCGTTTACCATGCCAACTATCTAGTGTGGTTTGAGATTGGACGAACATCTTTCATTGAAAATCTTGGATTTAAGTATTCTGAAATCGAAAAGCAGGGGGTTGTTTCTCCTGTCATTGATGCTCAGATGAGTTTTAAAAAACCTGTGAAATACGGTGACGATGTCCATGTACGGACGTGGGTGGAAAGTTATGATGGTCTCCGTGTTTCCTACGGCTATGAAGTAGCGTTCAGAAACGGTGATGTAGCAGTTACTGGTGTAACGAAACATGTCATCGTGAAAAAAGATAACTTCAAACCTGTATCCATCAGGCGTAGCTTTCCAGAATGGCATGAAGCCTATTTGGCTGCCATGGAGCCTGAATCCTAATGGCTTTTGGTGTGAAAAAGGCGGAACTAAAGGATTGGAAAGCGAAAGTAAAGCAAGGGGAAATTGCTATTTTGACTCATTTCTGGTTGGATGACCGTTTCCCGGGGTGCGATACAGTCACAAAAGTCGGTTGTTCTGATCTCAACAAATTGCAGGCGTGGGGTAAACAATACGGTTTAGAGCCGGGGTGGATTCATAACGATCCACATTTCCCTCATTTTGATTTATTTGGTGACCGTCAGCTGCATATATTGAAAGAAGAAGGGTATTGGGAGCAAATTCATCGCTTCCAATTACACAAAAAATAAGACGCCATATCGGCGTCTTATTTTTTGTATTCAAATGACGGCTCATTCCATTTTTCGTCGAGCGTAACTTCCAATGAATGTTCATCAAAATACCACTCATCGTCCGCTTCAATGAAGAAATGAATGGGGCCGGTTGTCGTTTCTGCAATTGGTTCTTCAGGATCCTCTAGTTTGATGGCAAGAGAAAATCCAGGTTGAAGTCCGCCAACGCCGCCATAACGGACGTAAAATCTTAAGTCGACGTTCCCATCAATATCAAGTTCCTCTTCATACCATTTCGCTGCTTCTTCTGTTACTGTTAAGTTCATTAGATCAACTCCTGTAATGGGGTGCGTGTTTGTCTCTTTCCTCTGTCGTCGTTTTATAAACCTATTTTTCAGGAGAAGACGGATCAGAGCTATCGTTCGATTGCTTCATGGGTACAGGGTCAAATCCTCCTGGATGGAAAGGATGGCACTTGAGAATTCTTTTGACAGTCAAATAACTGCCTTTGAAAAAACCGAAACGGCGAAAAGCCTCCAACCCGTATTCTGAACAAGTGGGTTGAAACCTGCAAGATGGTGGAAAAAAAG
This sequence comes from Halobacillus litoralis, assembly GCF_020524085.2. NCBI lineage: Bacteria > Bacillati > Bacillota > Bacilli > Caryophanales > Bacillaceae > Halobacillus > Halobacillus litoralis. The sequence continues at coordinate 2,933,434 of NZ_CP129016.1, read as the reverse complement.
GACTGATGCCCTTGCGGTAAAATTGAATCAAGGCAATCATGATTTGCTTCATCAGCTTTTTTACTCAGCTTCCTTTTTCTTATCATAACTGAGGGTCGCCACCGCATCATGCAGGTGAATGGATTCTTCATTGCGGCACTTCACTGTGAATGCTTCTATGAAGGAATACTCATAAAGATCGGCAGCAACTAGTCTTACGATATCCTCGACAAATCGAGGGTTCTCATAGGCTTGTTCTGTTACCATCTTTTCATCTGGACGTTTTAATACCGGGTGGATGCGGGCGCTGGCATTACTTTCTGCTGCTTCAAGAAGCACTGCTTTCCAATCAATTTCCTGCTCGTCAAAATCATCCGTCAATTTCACACTCATGGTTACGTTTCCGCGTTGGTTGTGCGCACTATATTCACTAATTTCCTTGGAACAAGGACAAAGCGTCGTGATTTTCCCAGTAAGAGTAACGGTCACATCATGTCCCGTTTTTTTATCATATTCGACCCGGATGGTTGCATCCGCATGGTTCATTCCTGTAAGGCCAGAGTATGGACCTTTTCGTTCAAAAAACCACGGGAATGTCACTTCCACTTCCGCATCTGATTGCTTGAGGCGGCCGGCCAGCTCTTCGGTGAATTGTTTTAGTGTGACAATGTCAACGGCGAATCCCTCATTGTGGTATTTATCGAGCTGCTCCGTGAAGCGACTCATATTCGTCCCTTTGCTCCCTTGAGCAATGGAGGACCCGAATGAAAAGGTTCCGATGGTTGTCTGGATCTCTGGCGTCATCTTGCTGGGAATACGGATGGGGTGCTTAACACTGGAAATCCCCACCATATCAATCTCAAATAAAAAGTCTTTTTTTGAGTTTTGAAGATCAGCCATTTGGTCCTTTTCCATAGGCTTTGTTCGTGGACCCGGCTCCACAGAGCCGAATAATTTATGGCGTTCTTTTTTGGATGGTAGTTGTTTGTTTTGGTTCAAATCAGTCTTATTCATAACAAAGACTCCTTTCAGGCCTTCTTTCTATGTCAAAGTATACAATATGTATTTCTGATTATACAATGGATTGCTTGATGAGTGTGCATTTATAGAATACACCATAAAAGAAAGCCTATCCTTCTATAGGATAGACTATCTCCGCAATCGTTACCCTTTCAAGCTTGAATAGTTTTTACATCCATGTGATTTTTGGCTCTGTTTTATTCATGATCCTCTTTATGTTGGCACGGTGGCGATAGATCACGAAGATGGTAAACAAGGAAAGGATGATGGTCAAACCGTACTCCTTTACGACTAAAGTCGCGACAATGCCAACAATCCCGCTTACCATAGAAGATAAGGAGACGTATTTACTTAAATATAGGACAATGAAAAAAGACAATAAGAGGATAGCAAAAATGAGTGGGTTGACACCCAGGATCACACCTCCGGATGTAGCGACAGCTTTTCCACCTTTAAAGCCCGCAAATACAGGGTACATGTGACCTACAACCGCAAAAATACCTATAACTAGAGGAACGACTTCAGCTCCCATAAAATAAGGAAGGGCGGCGGCTAATGTCCCTTTCAAAATATCAGCGACAGTAACGATCAAACCTGCTTTGATCCCCAATACTCGGAATGTGTTCGTACCTCCAAGGTTTCCACTTCCATGTTCGCGAATATCCGTATCGTAACCGATTTTACCTACAATTAACCCTGAAGGGATGGATCCGAGGAGATAGGCAACGAGGATATAGAGTACATATTCCAATAAGTTCAACTCCTTCTGCACTTTCTACTATTTTATCATGGGCTTCATAGATAAAGAACTCTTATTTCATAAGGCAGCTTCTCTATTATATCAATTTAGTACCAGGTATCAAGTTGTTTTGATAGTGTAGGATAAATCTCACGATATACCGTTGGCAAAATAGCGCGGAAATAAGAGGCAGGAGAATTGCAAAATGTTTCAGATTGTGGAAATGTGGTTATAGAAATAGGTCTTTTATTTTTTGTTTAGGGGGAAAACGATGATCACGTTCACAGATGTAACGAAGACGTACCCAGATGGAACGACAGCGTTGAAGAACATAAACTTAGAAGTGCAAGAAGGAGAATTGCTTGCGCTGATCGGTCCAAGCGGTTGTGGGAAAACAACCACCATGAAAATGATTAACCGTCTGATTCATCCGACGGAAGGGACTATTACCATACATAATAAGGATATTAGAGAATATAACATTCACGAACTACGCTGGAATATCGGCTATGTGTTACAGGAAATTGCTCTCTTCCCCCATATGACGGTAGAAGAGAACATATCCGTTGTACCGGAAATGAAAAAGTGGAAGAAAAAGGATTTATCAAAACGGATTGATGAATTGATGAATATGGTTGGACTGAATCCGGAAAAGCACCGCAAAAGAAAACCAAGTGAACTGTCCGGCGGTCAGCAGCAACGGGTCGGAGTCATAAGGGCATTAGCCGCAGACCCGGACATAATTCTAATGGATGAACCATTCAGTGCCCTCGATCCAATCAGCAGGGAACAGTTGCAAACCGATATCCGTCAATTACAGAAGGAAATCAAGAAAACGATTGTCTTCGTCACCCACGATATGGACGAAGCCCTCGCACTTGGCGATCGTGTCTGCCTAATGAAAGCAGGGGAAATTGTCCAGTTGGATACACCACAAAACCTCATATTGAATCCATCCAATACGTTTGTTGAAGATTTTATTGGAGGAAGAAAAACTCCTTGGCAGACAGCCGTTGATGTCATCATGAATCATGCCGAAAAGCGTGTCGTATCAGAAGAAGAATATAAAAAAGGTCATGTCGTCCTGGATGGTCCTTTTGCCCTTAAAAATCACGATGGGACGTATCAGGGGATGATTGAGGATGGAAATCAGGTGCAAGCGCCTCCGTTATCCAATGATATGATTTTGAGAGACGCGGTTCGAATCTTTGAAGAGGGTCACTCCTCGATCCTACCAGTCGTAAAAGGTGACCAATTGATCGGTACCTTATCCTACAGGGATATTGTCCTCTACCTTAGAGAGCAGTCACGTAAAAAGGAAGAGGAGGTAGAAAATAAATGAGTGAGTTTTTAGATGTTTTTAACCAACGACAGGGCATTCTATTAGAGAAAATATGGGAACACCTACAAATATCCATTATTGCATTAGTAATTGCTACATTGATCTCCGTCCCTCTTGGATTATGGCTGACAAGAAAGCAGAGAGTTGCAGAACCAATTATCGGTATGACGGCCGTTCTGCAGACGATTCCAAGCCTTGCGGTACTGGCATTTCTCATTCCGTTTTTCGGTATTGGTCAAACACCAGCTATCATCGCCCTTGCTGCCTACGGGCTGCTTCCTATCCTTAGAAATACATATACAGGAATCAAGGAAGTTGACCCAGCTTTAAAGGAAGCGGCGACAGGGATGGGCATGAAATCATTCAGACGTCTTTCCAAGATTGAACTACCGATCGCCATGCCTGTCATTATGGCTGGAATACGCACATCCATGGTACTGATCGTAGGGACGACTACCATTGCTGCCCTTATTGGTGCAGGAGGACTTGGTGACTTAATTCTGCTCGGTTTGGATAGAGGAGGAGATGCCAACCTTATCTTGCTCGGAGCCATTCCGGCTGCATTACTAGCCATTATTTTGGATCTTATTCTACGTCTATTTGAGCGAACGTCAGCCAAATCCGGCTTCCGTTCCCTCGTCAGTTTATTAGTGATTGCAGCATTGATTGCTGTTGGTCCATTAGCGTTCGGTGGAAAAGTGAAGAATGACTTAACACTTGGAGCTAAGCTTGGATCGGAGCCTGCTATTCTCATTAACATGTATAAGCTTTTAATAGAAGAAGAAACAGACTTGAGTGTAGGTCTTAAACCGAACTTAGGAAAAACGGATTTGGTTTTTAGTGCCTTGGAAGAAGGAAGTATCGATATTTATCCGGAATTCACAGGAACTGCTATCGTTTCTCTCTTAGGAGAGGAAGCGAACAGTAATGAACCACAAGAAGTATACGAACAGGCAAAAGAAGGTATGGCAGAAACCTATGATATGGCCTTTTTACAACCGATGCAGTTCAACAATACCTATGCTGTAGCGACTACACAAGAGCTTGCAGAGCAGTACGGTTTGGAAACGATCGGGGATCTGAAACCCGTTGAAGATCAAATTACAGCTGGTTTCACACTCGAATTCAATGATCGTCAGGACGGTTATCAGGGCATGAAAAAAAATATATAACTTGAACCTTGGAGAAGTCCGTACGATGGACCCTGGCTTGAGGCAGGGAGCTATTGAAAGTGGAGAAGTTGACATCATCGACGCTTATGCTACAGCTAGTTATATGGTTGACCTCAATTTGAAAGTATTAGAAGATCCGGAAAATCTTTTCCCACCTTACCAGGGCGCACCATTGATGAGGCAGGAAACCTTAGATCAATACCCAGAGCTTGAAGATGTCCTGAATCAATTGGGAGGAAAGATTACTGGTGATAAAATGAGGGAAATGAACTACCAGGTTGATTTTGAAGACCGCGATCCTGAAGAAGTGGCAAGAGAATATTTAGTCAATGAAGGATTAATCGACGAATAGGAGGTTTGAAGATGACTTTTGAAAATCCGTCCAATGCAGAAATTCGAGACCTATTGGCCCAATCGAAGACAATCGCTGTCGTAGGACTTTCCGATAAACCTCACCGCACGTCCTATCAAGTGAGTGAGGCGATGCAAAATGCAGGGTATAAGATCATCCCGGTGAACCCTCAAATTACGGAGTCCCTTGGGGAAAAAGCAGTGGCGAGTCTTCATGATATCCATGAACCTATAGATATTATCAATGTCTTTCGACGATCCGAACATCTACCGCAAATTGCAAAGGAATCGAAAAATATTGAAGCTAAAGCCTTTTGGGCTCAACAAGGGGTGTATTCTGAAGAAGCGGATCACATCCTAAAAGGCGATTCAAAGCTTGTCATCATGGACTCTTGCATTAAGGTCGCCCATGCGATTTACAGGTAAAAAAATCAGGTGGAAAATGAAAAAATCCCTGTTCATTCAGGGGTTTTTTCATGTTTTTTGGAAGATTTATGTTTGCGAAACCTTATAAAATCGCTACAATATAACAAGCGACGTTTTTTTGTTAGAGACATCGAACAGCTCTAAAAAACAGAAATGGTCCTTTTCTTAGAAAGACTTTTTTTATTTGGAGAGCTAATGTTTAACAGAGCGGTTGTCTAAGAAACAATAAGAAATGTAAGCGAAATCAAACGGGATGCTTCTATGATCCCATCTCTTGTGCAGGGTTCTTCGGCCTTTCCTAGATCATAAGCCAATCAATGGAGTGGAAGTGAGAGACTCCACACCGTTGATTGACTTATGTCGTGAGTGTTGAAGTACCTGGAGTTGCACTCATCGTTTACATAATCGAACGTTTGTTCTATTATTGATGTAGCAGTGTGTTAGAGAAAGGAGCCGATGGTAAATTGTCGAGTCAAAATCAAACGTATTCAGATGATTCTATTCAAGTGCTGGAGGGATTGGAGGCCGTTCGGAAAAGACCGGGGATGTATATTGGATCCACGGATCATAGAGGTCTGCACCATCTCGTTCACGAAATTGTAGATAACGCGATCGATGAGGCGTTATCTGGATTCGGCGAAAAAATGACTGTCACGCTCCATAAGGATGGTAGTGTATCGGTTCAGGATGAAGCGCGAGGAATGCCTACGGGGATGCACAAAACAGGTAAACCGACACCAGAGGTCATTTTGACCGTCCTTCACGCAGGAGGAAAGTTCGGTCAAGGAGGCTATAAATCCTCAGGTGGTTTGCATGGTGTAGGAGCATCTGTTGTGAATGCTCTCTCCGAATGGCTGGAAGTACACATCTGCAGAGATGGCGAGAAATTTTATCAAAGATTTGAGAATGGAGGCGTCCCTGTTACTTCCCTAGAAAATAAAGGGGCGACACGTAAAACAGGGACCACGATCCGTTTCAAACCGGACGCTTCTATTTTTTCAATAACCAAATTTAATTTCGAAACCTTATCCGAACGTTTACGAGAAGCAGCCTTTTTGTTGAAAGGATTCCGTATTGTCCTCGTGGATGAACGAAAAGAAACGGTCAAGGAAGAATATCAATATGATGACGGGCTGGTCTCATTCGTCGAATATTTAAATGAAGAAAAAGATACATTGCATTCCGTCGTCTCTTTCGAGGGAAGTCATAGTGGAATTGAAGCGGATTTTGCTTTTCAATTCAATGACGGGTTTGCAGAGAACATCTTATCCTTTGTCAATAATGTACGGACGAAAGATGGAGGAACCCATGAATCCGGAGCTAAAACGGCTATCACTAGGGTCTTCAATGACTATGCAAGACGAGCCCAACTTCTGAAGGATAAAGACAAGAATTTAGAAGGCAACGATATCAGAGAAGGATTTACCGCAGTTATATCGGTAAGGATTCCAGAAGAACTCCTTCAATTTGAAGGACAAACCAAGAGTAAACTTGGCACATCTGAAGCTCGTTCCGCCGTTGATGGCATCGTCGCTGAGCAGTTGTCCTATTTCCTTGAAGAGAATCCGGATGTCGCTTCGATGCTCATTAAAAAAGCAATCAAAGCAAAAGAAGCGAGAGAAGCCGCACGGAAAGCGAGAGAAGATGCTCGTTCAGGGAAGAAAAAGAAACGGAAAGATACGCTTTTAAGCGGGAAGCTCACTCCAGCTCAATCCAAAAATGCTAAGAAAAACGAGTTGTATCTTGTGGAGGGTGACTCAGCCGGCGGATCAGCTAAACAGGGGCGTGACCGGAAATTCCAGGCCGTTCTTCCTTTACGGGGAAAAGTGATCAATACAGAGAAAGCGAAAATCGCAGATATTTTCAAAAATGAAGAAATTTCCACGATTATTCATACCATTGGCGCTGGAGTCGGTGGGGACTTTACGCTCGAAGACTGTAACTATGATAAAATCGTCATCATGACCGATGCAGATACCGATGGGGCACATATTCAGGTGCTTTTATTAACCTTCTTTTTCCGATACATGCGACCGCTTGTAGAAGCAGGAAAAGTCTTCATAGCTCTCCCACCCCTTTATAAAGTTTCAAAAGGAAAAGGGAAGAAAGAAAAAGTCGAATATGCGTGGGACGAAGAAGGCATGCAGAAGGTCTTGAAGGAATTTAAAAACGGTTATTCGATCCAACGATACAAAGGTTTAGGTGAAATGAATGCCGATCAGCTTTGGGAAACGACGATGAACCCTGAATCACGCACATTGATCCGCGTAACGATTGACGATATCGCCCGTGCCGAACGCAGGGTGACGACGTTGATGGGAGATAAGGTTGAACCTCGCCGTAAATGGATTGAATCCCATGTCGCTTTTGGTCTTGAAGATGAAGCGAGCATACTAGAAAACGATAAAATACAGACGTAAAAGGGGGACCTTCTGTTGGCAGAGGCAGAGAAGTTTTTAGATTTACCATTAGAAGAAGTTCTCGGAGACCGCTTCGGGAGATATAGTAAATACATCATCCATGAACGCGCCCTCCCTGATGCCAGGGACGGCCTGAAGCCTGTACAGCGACGTATCCTTTATGCGATGCACCAGGAAAAAAACACCCACGACAAAGCTTACCGGAAATCCGCGAAAACGGTTGGTACCGTTATCGGTAACTATCACCCCCACGGGGATACATCCGTTTACGATGCGATGGTTCGGTTAAGCCAAACGTGGAAAGTGAGAAAATCCTTAGTAGAAATGCACGGAAATAACGGAAGTGTCGATGGTGATCCGCCTGCGGCGATGCGTTATACAGAAGCAAGACTTTCCGCTATTTCATCTGAACTGCTCAGGGATATTGAAAAACAGACGGTGGAGTTTATTCCGAACTTTGACGATACAATCGATGAACCGACCGTTCTCCCTGCGAAGTTTCCAAATCTTCTTGTTAACGGATCTACGGGGATATCCGCAGGTTATGCGACAGAAATCCCTTCCCACAACCTCGGAGAAGTGATAGATGCGGTAATCATGAAGATCGATAAACCTCAAGCGACTGTACCTGAGCTGATGACCAAATTGAAAGGTCCGGATTTCCCAACAGGCGGAATCATCCAGGGGATTGATGGTATTCAGAAAGCCTATGAAACAGGAAGAGGGAAAATCGTCCTGCGTGGACGTGCAGAAATCCAAGAGCAGCGCGGAGGACGTGAACAAATCGTCATTGACGAAATTCCTTTTGAAGTGAATAAGGCAAGCATGGTCAAACGAATGGATGAACTGAGAATCGATAAAAAAGTAGAAGGAATCGCTGAAGTCCGTGATGAGACGGACCGTACCGGCCTGCGGGTCGTCATTGATCTGAAAAAGGATGCGAATAGTGAAGGTGTTCTCAATTATCTTTACAAACATACAGACCTTCAGATCTCTTACAACTTCAACATGGTCGCCATTCACGAACGCACGCCTAGCCTTATGAGTCTTCCGATGATGCTTGATGCTTATATCAAGCACCAGAAAGAAGTAGTCACAAGACAATCGATCTATGATTTGAATAAGGCGAAGTCTCGTGCTCATATTGTGGAAGGCCTGATCAAAGCAATTTCTATTTTGGATGATGTTATCGCAACAATTCGCAGCTCCAAAGACAAAGCGGATGCAAAGAAACAGCTCATCGCAAGCTATGATTTCACAGAAGAACAATCAGAGGCGATCGTCACCTTGCAGCTGTATCGCTTGACGAATACAGATATTACAGCCTTGCAAAAAGAAGCGGATGAACTGAAAAAGCAAATCGAGTACTTAGAAAAACTTTTATCCAGTGAACATGAGATGATGAAGGTCATTAAATCCGATCTCCGTTCTATGAAAAAGCAATACAATGATGAGCGATTGACTAAGATTGAGGAAAAAGTAGAAGAGTTGAAAGTAGACCTTGAAGTCACAGTCGCGAGTGAAGATGTTCTTGTGTCCGTGACGAAAGATGGGTATATCAAGAGGACAAGCCTTCGTTCCTATGCGGCATCAAATGGAGAAGATTTTGCATTGAAAGACGGCGACCACCTGTTAGGTCTATTTGAAATCAATACGACGGATACCATTTTACTCTTTACGAACCTCGGTAAATATTTGTTCTTACCTGTTCATAAACTGCCGGATATCCGGTGGAAGGATCTTGGGCAGTACATTTCAAACATCGTTCAGGTGGACAAAGAAGAATATATCGTCGAAGCCATTCCTGTTCGGGACTTCACATCAGAGGAATACCTCATTTTCTTCACGAAGAACGGAATGGTGAAGAAGAGCGATTTGCAGCTCTATCAAGCGCAGCGGCATTCCAAGGCCCTCGTTGCTATCAATCTGAAAAATGATGATGAAGTAGTGGATGTCCACAAAACGGATGGCAAGGCGGATTTGTTTATTGCTACGAAGAAAGCTTATGGCCTTTGGTATCATGAAGAAGAAGTGAACACCGTCGGTCAGCGAGCAGCAGGTGTCAAAGCGATCAACCTGAAAGAAGACGATGAAGTTGTGTCTGGACAGTTGTTTAGAGCGTCCGAGGACCCTTCCATTCTTCTGACCACTCACCGTGCGGCGGTGAAGCGCATGCGGTTGAAAGAGTTTGAACGAACCACCCGGGCAAAACGCGGGGTGCTCATGTTAAGAGAGTTGAAGAAGAATCCACATCAATTGGTGGATGTACACCTTGTGAATAGAGATGACCAAGTGATGATCATGACAGCAAAACAAGAAACCATCGTCGTCAACACGATGGATTTTAAAGCAAATGATCGTTACAGCAACGGCTCTTATGTCCTGGATACAGAAGAAAAAGGACAAGCGGAAGAGGCTTGGATCAAGCCGGTCTACCGTGTTCCGTTTGAAACAGAATCCGATACCTAATGATGTGCAAAGCCCTCTGTGTTCAGAGGGCTTTTTTATGTGGAAGTAAAAGTGCCCTCCTCCCTCTACCTTGATCGGATTTGTTTATGAAAACTCTAGACCAGTAACTGATAGGTTGAACAGGGTGTATGGATGTGCATTTGAAGTCATTCTTTAGACCGTTGTATTTTCAGAAAAATGTGATAAAATGAGTGTATATTCAGCAGATGGGAGTTGATGTATGAGCGATTTGCGAGAAAAAATCATCCAGACATCTTTAGAGTTGTTCGACCGCCATGGTTTTCACGGCGTTTCAGTAAAGCAGATTGTACAGCAAACCAACACATCAAAAGGCGGCTTCTATCATCACTTTCAGTCAAAGGATGAACTTCTATTCGTTATTCACGACACGTTTATTACATATGTATTGAAGGAAGCACAGGCCGCTAACGTTACTCATTCTTCTCCTATACCAAAAGTACAGGCGATCATTCAATCGTTTGTCCAAGTGTTCGACTTGTACAAACCACATATCTCGGTGTTTTATCAGGAAAGCCTGTATTTGAAACCAGCGTATGAGGAAGAGATCAAAGGAAAGCGCGATGAATTCAAACGCATGGTGTTCAATGTCATTGCGGAAGGCCAAGAGTCTGGCCACTTCCGAAGAGAACTTCCGCTTGAGATCACCGGCATGGCAATCTTAGGTATGGTCAACTGGATTTATAAATGGTACCGGAGGGATGGGACTTACACCATCGATCAAATTGCAGAGGTTTTTACTGATCTGGTGCTGCACTTTTTGCTTCCAGGTAAAGAAGACAGTGAATACTTCAGCCATATGTTAAAAGTTCCTTTTTTTTATGAAAGTGAGTAAACGCTTTCATTATATTTATCATTACAACAGACCAACCAGTCGGTCTTTATTTCCCTAAGGAGGAATCATATGAACTTCGATTTAACGAAAGAGCAGGAAATGACAAGGAAGATGGTCCGTGATTTTTCAGAGGATGTGATCGCCCCTCGAGCAGTGGACATCGATATTAACAGTGAATTCCCGAAGGATATCTTCGATGAAATGGGTAAGCTTGGACTTTTAGGTATCCCGTTCCCTGAAGAGTATGGCGGTTCAGGGGGAGATACGGTCAGTTATGCTCTTGCTGTGGAAGAGATTGGTCGTGTTTGTGGTTCGACAGGCCTCAGTTACGCAGCCGCTGTTTCTCTAGGAGCAAGCCCCATCTATTATTTCGGGACAGAAGAACAAAAACAAGAATTTCTAACCCCGCTTGCTAAAGGTGAAGGATTGGCTTCTTTTGGATTGACCGAACCGAATGCCGGTTCAGATGCAGGAGGAACGAAGACGCGTGCCGAATTGAAAGGTGACCACTATGTGATCAATGGTGAAAAGTGCTGGATTACAAATGCTGAATATGCGAGGTCCATCACAGTCACGGCAGTTTCAGGAAAACGCGAAGACGGGAAAAATATCATTTCTGCTTTCATCGTTCCGAAAGATACACCAGGCATGAAGATTACAAGTCCTTATGACAAAATGGGTGTTCGTGGATCGAACACTTCTGAAATTATTTTAGAAGATGTAAAAGTACCGAAAGAAAATATTCTCGGTGATCCAGAAAAAGGGTTCAAGCAATTCCTTTATACATTGGATGGTGGGAGGATTTCTATCGCTGCCCTGGCAGTAGGAATCGCGCAAGCCTCATTGGACCGTGCACTCGCCTATGCGAAAGAACGGAAGCAATTCGGTCAGCCGATAACAAAATTCCAGGCCATTCAGTTTAAGTTGGCCGATATGGCAATGGAAGTGGAACTTGCTCGTAACATGGTTCTAAAAGCAGCATGGTTGAAAGATCAAGGGAGAAATTTCACGAAAGAATCGGCATATGCGAAACTTTTTGCTTCAGAGACGGCTTTCCGATCTGCGAATCAGGCCATTCAAATTCATGGTGGTTATGGATATATGAGAGAGTACGAAGTTGAACGTTTTCTCCGTGATGCGAAACTCCTGGAGATTGGTGAAGGAACATCTGAAATCCAGCGCTTGGTCATTGCCCGTCAGTTAGGTTGTTAAAAATTATAAAGGAGGAAATGATATGTCCCTACTAGAACAGACGGTTGGTGAATTACTAGAACAGCAGGCAAAAGCCCATCCCGATCATGAGGCGTTCGTTTATCCTGAGAAAGGCCTTAGAAAAACCTATGCTGAATTCAACGACATGACGGATGAATTAGCTAAGGGATTCATGGCTCTTGGAATTGAAAAAGGAGAGCATGTCGCCATATGGTCTGATAACAAGCCGGAATGGTTACAATCCCAATTTGCTTCCGGAAAAATGGGTGGCGTGCTCGTCACCGTCAACACGAACTATCGTGCTCAGGAGCTAGAATATCTATTAAAACAATCAGATGCGTCCACATTGGTTCTTGCTGAGGATTTCAAAGGAACCTCTTATATTGATATTTTGAAAGAAATCTGTCCGGAGCTTGAAACTTCTGAAAAAGGAGATCTTCAAAGTGATCGTTTGCCATTTTTAAAGAATGTCGTCGTCTTGAGTGACAAGTCCTATCGGGGCTGTTATTCATGGCAGGATATCCTTGATATGGCGATGACCGTAACTGATGATGAACTGAAAGAGCGGAAAGAAACCCTCCATCATCGTGATGTGATCAACATGCAGTACACATCAGGAACGACAGGTTTTCCAAAAGGAGTCATGTTAAGTCATTATAATATCGTGAACAACGGAAACCAGGTAGCGGATTGTATGCGCCTGACAGAAGAAGACCGCCTCTGTATACCAGTGCCATTTTTCCACTGTTTCGGATGTGTTTTAGGTACGATGGCTGCCGTTTCCAAAGGGACCACGATGGTCATTCTGGAACAGTTTGATCCGAAAAAAGTGCTGCAGGCTGTGAAAGAAGAAAATTGCACAGCATTGCATGGAGTGCCTACCATGTTCATTGCCGAATTGAACCATCCTGAATACGAAGACTTGAAGCCGACGACCTTACGAACAGGAATCATGGCGGGATCCACATGTCCAATGGAAGTCATGAAGAGTGTGATTGAAGATATGGGAGCGGAAGAAATCACGATTGCCTATGGTCAGACGGAGTCTTCCCCTGTCATTACGCAGACGAAAGCTGATGATCCGATCGATTTAAGAGTAAGCAGTGTCGGCCAGGCTCATCCGAATGTCGAAGTGAAAATCATTGAGCCCGCTACAGGTGAGGAAGTCGACACAGGGGTTCCTAGTGAACTTTGTACGAGAGGCTACCTTGTTATGGAAGGGTATTACAAAAACGAGGAAGCAACGATGACTGCGATCGATCCAGATGGCTGGCTTCATACGGGAGATATTGCAGTCATGGATGAAAACGGATACATCGAAATCACCGGTAGAATTAAAGACATGATTATTCGTGGTGGCGAAAACGTCTATCCGAGAGAAATTGAAGAATTTTTGTATCAGCATCCGGACATTCTCGATGTGCAAGTGGTCGGAGTCCCCGATGAGAAGTATGGGGAAGAGATCATGGCATGGATTATTCCGAAAGAAGGCAAGCAATTAAATGAAAGCGATATCAGGGAATTCAGTCAAGGTAAAATTTCGAAACATAAAATCCCTCGTTATATAAGCTTTACCGATGAATACCCAATGACAGCGAGCGGAAAAATCCAGAAATTCAGACTTCGGGAACACGCGCTTGAAATGATGAACCTAAAATCCTAATAGAGAGGTGATCACTGTTGTTTCAAAAAATCCTAATTGCCAACCGGGGAGAAATTGCTTCCCGAATTATTCGGACATGTCAAAGGCTGAACATCCAAACAGTCGCTGTCTATTCGGAAGCGGATCAACACGCCCCTTATGTACAAATGGCGGATGAGAGTCAGCTCATTGGTAAGCCACGTGTCAACGAATCGTACTTAAATATCGATAAGATTTTACAAGTAGCCAAAGACTCTGGAGCGGAAGCGATTCATCCGGGCTATGGCCTTTTGAGCGAAAATGCGGAGTTTGCAAGGAGAACCGAAGGAGCAGGCCTAACGTTTATCGGGCCGAGTGCGGATGTTATTGCGAAAATGGGAGATAAGATTGCCGCGAGAGCGGAAATGAAGGCGGCCGGCGTTCCAATCATCCCCTGGAACGGAAGATGCAGTGGCTAACACAGAAGATGCCAAGAAAATTGCTGGTGAATTTGGTTATCCGGTCATGTTGAAAGCAGCAGCGGGCGGCGGTGGCATCGGCATGCAGGCGGTCTATAACGATGAAGAACTTGAAAAAGCGTTTGAAGGCAACTCCAAACGTGCCCAGGCCTTTTTTGGGGACGGGAAAATGTTCATTGAGAAATTGATCGAACATCCGCGTCATATCGAAATTCAAGTGTTAGCGGATCGTCACGGAAATGCTGTTCATTTATTTGAAAGAGAGTGCTCCATCCAACGCAGGCACCAAAAAGTTGTCGAAGAAGCTCCATCACACCAGTTCTATCTGAAGTAACTCGAGAAAAAATGGGAGAAAGCGCGCTTAAAGCGGTATCTTCCCTCGGCTATTCCAATGCCGGTACGATTGAGTTTCTAGTTGATGATGAAGAGAATTTTTATTTCCTTGAAATGAATACACGCTTACAAGTCGAGCACCCTGTAACGGAACAGATCACAGGAATCGACCTAGTCGAACAACAGTTGCGGGTAGCGGATGGTGAAAAATTATCGCTTAGTCAGAAGGATTTGACCATCAATGGACACGCGATCGAAGTGAGAATCTATGCGGAGGATCCCAATACTTTCTATCCTTCACCATGAAAATTGACGAAAATGGTCCTTCCTGAAGGTCCTGGTGTCCGCCATGAGTTAGCGGTAGAAGGGGATTCACAAGTGACACCGTTCTATGATCCTATGATTGCTAAACTCGTCGTGCATGGAGAGAATCGCGAGGACGCCATAGAACGACTGACAAAAGCTCTTAAAGAATATGAAATTGAAGGTATCAAATGTAACCTGACGATGCTGAAGAGCGTCGTCACCCATGAGAAGTTCAAAGAAGGCAAAACAAAAACCACATTCGTAGAAAACTATTATCTACCAACATTGACGAATCATTAAGGAGGAACAATCATGACAGAAATCAAAGCATCCATGGCAGGAAGTGTATGGAAAATTGTTGCAAACCAAGGGGACCAAGTGAACGATGGGGAGGATATCGCCATCCTAGAATCTATGAAAATGGAGATTCCAATCCCTGCAGAAACATCTGGAACAGTCAAAGAGTTGAAAGTGAGTGAAGGGGATTTCGTCAACGAAGGGGACGTCATCGCAATCATCGAATAAACAGGAGGTTCTTATGTTGGAATGGCCTGAAAAAGTCACCATTAAAGAAGTCGGTCCGCGTGATGGCTTGCAGAATGAACCTGTAGAAGTGCCGCTTCAAGATAAGGTTGCCTGGATCGACCTTTTGTCAGAAGCGGGATATTCGTACATCGAATTTAGTTCATTCGTCCATCCGAAGTGGATCCCACAGTTGAAAGATGCAAAAGAAGTGGCAGAGATGATCTCCCGAAAAAAAGGGATCACCTATGCCGCTCTCGTCCCTAACCGGCGAGGGCTAGAAGCAGCGATCGATACGGACGTGAATGAAGTTTCTGTATTCATGTCCGCTTCCGATACGCATAACAAAAAAAATATCAACAAGTCTATTGAAGAAACGTATCCGGTTCTGAAAGAAGTTGTCCAAGAAGCAAAATTAGAAGGTAAGAGTGTTAGAGGTTATGTCTCTACGGTTTTTGGATGTCCTTATGAAGGAGCCATTGCTACAGACCAGGTCGCGCGGGTAAGTGAGCGTCTACTGGACATGGGCATTGACGAGCTCTCTTTAGGAGATACGATTGGTGTAGCAAATCCAAGACAAGTGGATCAAGCGCTTTCCGAATGGAAACAATGGCTGCCTTTCGATAAGCTTGCCATGCATTTTCACAATACCAGAGGGATGGCCTTATCCAACGTTCTTGTCTCCATGCAGCATAACATCACCACTTTTGATGCGGCCCTGGGAGGGCTCGGCGGCTGTCCTTATGCCAAAGGAGCTTCCGGAAACTTAGCAACCGACGATCTTGTGCACATGCTCCATCAAATGGGTATTGAAACAGGGATCGACGAAGAAAAACTGAAGGAAGCGGCCGTTTATATCCAGCGCGTCCTGAATAAGGCATTGCCAAGTCATCAAATGCAAGTGGTAAACAAAGAAAGGGTGTAACGAATGGAGGAGCTAGTCACGTTAGAGGAGCTTTCCCCACATGTATATGTACTGAATTTGAACCGGCCCGATGCAGCGAACGCATTGTCTAGCGATTTGCTTTCTCAACTGCAGGAAAAAGCTCACGAAATCAACCGGCGTCAGGAAATCAGGGTGGTTCTAGTGACTGGGGAAGGAACGAAAGCCTTTTGCGCAGGAGCTGATTTAAAAGAACGACGGGGAATGAGTGATGAAGAAGTCATCCAGACCGTTAGAAAAATCGGAGATACGGTCCGGATGATTGAAGATATTCATGTACCGACGATCGCTGTTATCAACGGGGTCGCGTTTGGGGGCGGACTGGAACTCGCGCTTGCCTGCGACTTACGTATGATGAGTACATCAACGAAAGTGGGACTGACGGAAACATCTCTTGCCATTATCCCAGGCGCAGGTGGGACCCAGCGTTTATCCAGATTGATTGGAATCGGTCAGGCCAAAGCGATGATTTATTCCGCTAAGCCGGTGGAAGCAAAGCGAGCGTACACCCTTGGTCTAGTCGAATATATGCACGAACCGCAGTTCCTTATGGAAGAAGCGAAGGACCTGGCTGCATGCATCGCACGAAACGGTCCAATTGCCATGAAGCAGGCAAAAAAAGCAATCAATCAGGGATATGATACCGATTTGTCTTCAGGTCTTGAGATTGAACGTGGCTGTTATGAAAAGACGATTCCAACGGATGATCGTGTAGAAGGACTTCAAGCATTTAAGGAAAAAAGGAAACCGGAATACAAAGGAGAATAAAAGGTGGAAAAAACGATGCCTACAAATGAAACGTTAGAAGAACGAGCGAAGAAAATTGCTTCTGGTGGTGCTGAAAAGTATCATAGCAAGAATGCTGAAAAAGGAAAAATGTTCGTGCGTGAACGTCTACAGCTTCTGTTTGATGACAACATCGATATTGAAGATGCTTTTTTTGCTAATTGTCAGGATGATTCCCTCCCTGCTGATGGTGTCGTCACAGGCATCGGGAAGATCAACGGAGAAAAAGTATGTGTAATGGCCAACGATTCCACCGTAAAAGCGGGTTCATGGGGAGCGCGGACCGTTGAAAAAATCATACGGATTCAGGAAACCGCATTAAAACTGAATGTACCGATGCTTTACCTTGTCGACTCTGCAGGGGCAAGGATTACCGATCAGGTGGAGATGTTCCCTAATCGTCGCGGAGCAGGACGTATTTTCCATAATCAAATCAAACTATCCGGCCGTGTGCCACAAGTCTGTTTATTATTCGGACCTTCCGCAGCGGGTGGGGCCTACATACCTGCCTTTTGCGATATCGTCGTCATGGTCGATGGTAATGCCTCGATGTATTTAGGTTCCCCGCGTATGGCAGAGAAAGTTATTGGTGAAAAAGTGTCGCTCGAGGAAATGGGTGGTGCGAATATGCATTGTTCCGTCTCTGGTTGCGGGGATGTACTCGCGAAGGATGAAAGTGATGCGATTGCATTCGCCAGAAAATATTTGAGCTATTTCCCACAGTCCTACAGGGAATTACCGAAAAAGGCAGAATCAAGAGAGCCTGCTCCGTTTGAGAAGAGCGTGGAAGAATTGATTCCAAAAAACCAAAATGCCCCGTTTGATATGTATCAGTTGATTGATCGTCTCATTGATGATCATTCGTTCTGTGAAATTAAGAAAAAGTTTGCTCCGGAGCTCATTACAGGTCTATCGAGAATCGAAGGGCGGCCTGTAGGAATTATCGCCAATCAGCCGAGAGCAAAAGGAGGCGTCCTTTTCCCTGATTCCGCAGATAAAGCAGCGAAATTCATCCAGCTCTGTGATGCCTTTAATATTCCGCTGCTTTTCCTTGCTGATATTCCAGGGTTTATGATCGGAACGAAAGTCGAGCGTGCAGGGATTATCCGTCACGGGGCGAAGATGCTTTCTGCGATGAGCGAGGCGACCGTACCTAAAATTTCTGTTGTTGTTCGTAAAGCCTACGGAGCAGGACTCTATGCAATGGCAGGACCTGCGTTTGAGCCGGATGCATGTCTAGCTTTGCCTACCGCACAGATTGCTGTCATGGGTCCAGAAGCGGCTGTAAACGCTGTTTATGCTAATAAGATTGCCGCACTTCCTGAAGAAGAGCGACCGGCATTCATTAAAGAAAAGCATGAAGAATACAGAGAAAACATTGATATTTATCGTTTGGCTTCTGAGATGGTGATCGATGACATCGTTCAGCCGAATAAGCTGAGAGAAGAGCTTTCCACTCGATATGATGCTTACGAGACAAAAGATGTTCTATTTACAGAAAGAAAACACGGCGTCTATCCGGTATAATCAAAAGGTTCCTGGACAATTAAAGTCCAGGAACCTTTTTGCTTATATACGGAATTCTATATAGCGTGCTCCAGAAGCGTCACATGATTAAGTTGAAGAAACATTTTGGCCAATATTCCGGATTTGCTTCACGCTCTCCGGATTGACGAGTGCACTTAAGTCGCCAGCAGGTTTATTTAAATAAGCAGACTTAATGGCCCGTCTCATTACTTTGGCATTTCTCGTTTTCGGCAGGTCATCAACAACGAATATCTTTTTCGGAGCTAGTGCCTTACCTAGTTTCTGATTCAGAAGCACCGTTAACTCTTCTGTTAGATCGCCTAGAGGATGGTTATCCTTAAGGACGATAAAAGCGATTGGTTCTTCTCCCTTCACCTTATGAGGGATGCCGATAACTCCAGCTTCTATCACTGCATGATGTTTAATAAGGATGGATTCAACTTCCGTAGGTCCTAACCGTTTTCCGGCCACATTTAAAACATCATCGGATCGTCCGGTAATCGTATAATATCCTTTTTTATCTTTAATCACCCAATCGCCATGAACCCACGTATCTTTAAAGCGGCTCCAATAGGTTTCTTCATAACGCTGATCGTCTCCAAAGAAACTCTTTGTCATCCCAACCCATGGGGATTTAATCACGAGTTCTCCAACTTCATCAAAGAGTGACTGTCCTTTTTCGTCATAAACATCAACATCCATTCCATGAAGAGCAGCATTGAAAGTGACCGGTTGAATCGGTTTGACGAGTACATTACCGAGAATCCCCCCAGAAATTTCTGTTCCACCTGAATAGTTAAAAATCGGTATACGCGAACCTCCTGCATGTTTGAATAGCCAATGCCACGGCTCCGGATTCCACGGTTCTCCTGTTGATCCGATAAGTTTTAAAGACCTGAGATCATGTTTTTCGATCCAAGCTTCCCCGTGCTTCATCATGGAGCGGACAAGGGTGGGAGAGAGTCCTAAATGGGTGACGTGATACTTCTCCACAAGGTCCCATAAACGGTCGGGTTCTGGATAATCAGGGGTACCTTCGAACATGACGATGGATGCTCCATTAACCAAACCACCGTACACGAGGAAAGGCCCCATCATCCATCCCATATCCGTGTACCAAAATAACGTATCTTTTTTCGTAACATCCATGCATATGCCAGCATCGAAGGCAGCCTTAATGGGGAATCCTGCATGTGTATGGACAGCTCCCTTTGGCGTACCCGTTGTTCCTGAAGTGTAAATGAGCATAAACGGATCGTTCGCTCTTTTTACTTTCGTCTTGTACTCGGTTTCCTTCTTTCTTAAATCACTCCAGCGAACATCACGAGGTTCTTCCAATTTCATTTCCATCCCTGTACGTTCGACGATGAACACATGCTCTAGGGATGGGCATTGATGTGCAACGATGTCCGCTTCCTGTTTCAGGGGTATCGTTTTTCCTCTCCGATAAAAGCCATCAGCTGTAATTAACGCTTTTGATTTACTTGCATGAATTCTTGTTATGACGGCATCCGCTTTGTAACCAGAGAAGGCAGGTGAAAAGATGGCTCCTACTTTTGAGATGGCTAACATGGCAATGAGGGTCTCAGGAAGCATCGGCAGATACAATGTAACGATATCTCCTTTCGCGATCCCGTAGCTCTCAAGACCGTTAGCGATCATGTCCACTTCTTTTTGCAAGTCAGTAAAGGAGAAGGAGGCCGTTTGCCCATTATCTCCCTCCCAATAAAGGGCAATGTCATTTCTTTTAGATGGATCATCCGCCCAGCGATCAAGAGCTAAGTGCGCAACATTCAGCTCTCCACCTTTAAACCATTGAGGATACATAGCTCCAAGGGTTTGATCTAACACTTGTTTGTAAGGGGTATACCATTCGATGTCCAGCTCTTTAACTGCTATTTCCCAAAACCATTCAAGATCATAAATGGATTTAGAGTAAAAGTCATCATAGCAGCTGTAGCCATGCTTCTTCATCCATCGGAATAATCGTGTCGCTTCTTTATATTCTGCGGTAGGGGTCCATGCATTGATATCTGTACCCATGAACGTTCCTCCTTTTTCAGAATTTTCTTATAACTATTATAACTGAATTCGCTGCTCGATTGCATTCGTTGATTTATGTTTCTTACAGAAAGATGTCTGATATTGCAAAATTCCTGAAACTTTAATAGAGTTGTAATCGTTATGTAATATAACCCCTTTAGTTACATAAATAGGGAGAAATAAAAAGGAGTGGTTATTTGTTTGAAGGTGCTTTATTTTTGTTAATTCTAGGTGTTATTGGAGCGGTTGTTCTTGTTGGGGGAATCATAACTTTTATCGTCTTCCGAATGCGCTATAAGACGGCCAGTTCGAATGAAGCGTTGATTGTTACAGGTCCAAAACTAGGTGATCCGGAAAAAGAAAAGAATGTATTTGAAGATGATAATGGACGTTCGGTAAAAATCATTCGTGGTGGAGGGTACCGCCTGAGAATGTTCCAGACAGCGACACCGATTGATTTGACATCTTTCCAACTACAAGTCAATTCAGACAAGGCTTATACAAAAGAGGGGATCCCCGTTAGAGTTGCTAGTACGGCCGTCATCAGTATTGGAAGTGAGCTTGAGATCATGGCTAACTTTGCGGAGAAATTCCTTGGTAAAAAGCAGAAAGAAAGAGAATCAGAGTTGAAAGATGTGCTGAATGGTCATTTACGTTCGATCATCGCATCGCTTCCGATTGAAAAAATCTATAATGATTTCAAAGAAGTCAACACTCAGGTAAAGAAAATTGCTGAATCCGATTTAAAAGGCATGGGGTTTGAAATCACTTCTTTCGCTCTGAATGATGTGGAGGATGTGGATGTCGAAAATGGATACATCGATGCGCTAGGTCGTCCTCATATCGCTGAGGTTCAGAAGAAAGCGAACATGGCAGAGTCCGATGCCACGAAAGAGACTCGGATATATCAAGCGAAAAACGACCATGAAGCACAAGATGAAGAAAACCGACGTTTGACTGCGGTTGCGGCATCGACGAAGGAGAAAGACATCAAAGAAGCGGAATTCCAGAAAGAAACGAACCGTGCAAAAGCCAACGCAGACCAAGCCGGGGAATTGGAAAGGCAGAAACTTGCCCAGCAGATCAAGGAAGAAGAGTTGAAGGTTCAATACATTGAGAAACAGAGAGCGGTCGAATTAGAAGAGGAAGAGAACAAACGCCGCCGCTCTATCGCTGATGCTGAAGCTTATGAAGTGACAAAACGTGCACAGGCAGAAGCCGACAATGAACGAATCAAAGGGGAATCCGAAGCGGAAGTCATTCGTCAACGAGGAATTGCTGAAGCGGAATCGAAAGAACGTATGGCGAAAGCGATGGAACATTATGGAGAAGCGGCTATTATGGAAATGCTCATAAAAGTATTGCCGGAATATGCAGAAAAAGTATCCGCACCAATTAGCCAAATCAAAGATATGAAGGTCATTGATATGGGAGGAAACGATTCACGTGGAGGTTCTGCGAAAGTAGCGAACAGTGTGACTTCTACCATGCTTGGCATTCAGGAATCATTAAAAGAAACGACAGGTATGGATCTGAAAGCAATGCTTGAGAGCTATGTATCAAGAGGGGCTGTCCATGAATTTGGAGGAACTTCTGATAATGAATTGAAGGAAGCGGCTGCTACGAAAGAAGAGGATGAGAATAAGGAAGAAGAAACATCCTTAACAGAAGGTCAGGAAGAAGAAAAATAACCGCTCAGCCTGCAGAACTTGTTGTTCTGCAGGCTTTTATTGTAAAGTAGGTTTGAAGCCATCTTCATTTGGGGTAAATAGGTTTGAGGTCTCACAAGCATATCTCTACATAGAATCGACGGTTTAACAAAGAATTAATTGTTTCAAAATTAAATTAATGGTAAAGTCAAAAACGTAGAGACCTTGACTTTTCCCCGTCTTCGAACAAGGGACGATTGGTAAGAAGATCGAATAGTCATAAGAGTCATTCTATAATGGAATACGAGTATGCAAGACGTAACTAGGAGGTAGATTATGAGAATTATTGTAGCAGGGGGAGACGGTTTTTGCGGTTGGCCAACGGCACTATACCTATCCGAACAAGGACATGATGTAACCATCGTAGATAATTTAGTACGCAGAAAGTATGATGATGAACTACGTTCGAATTCAGTTACACCGATTGCAACACTAGAAGACCGGGTAGCTAAATGGAAAGAAGTTTCAGGAAAAGAAATCAAAACATTCATTGGTGACTTGAACCATTATGATTTCCTTAGCGAAGTTTTCCGTCAAACGGAACCTGAAGCATTCGTTCACTTCGCTGAACAACGTTCGGCTCCATATTCAATGATCGATCGCGAGCACGCGGTCTATACACAAACAAACAATGTCATGGGGAACTTGAACGTTCTTTATGCCATTAAAGAATTCGCTCCGGAATGTCACCTCATCAAACTGGGTACAATGGGCGAATATGGTACTCCTAACATTGATATTGAAGAAGGATATATTGAAATTGAACATAAAGGACGGAAGGATACCCTTCCTTATCCAAAACAACCAGGTTCCTTTTATCACCTGTCTAAAGTACATGACAGCCATAATATTATGTTTGCATGTAAAATCTGGGGCATCCGCGCCACTGATTTGAATCAAGGAATCGTATACGGTTTACATACAGCTGAAACGCGTAAGGATCCGATGCTCGTAAACCGTGTAGACTACGATGGCGTATTCGGGACGGCTCTGAACCGTTTCGTCAACCAGGCAGCCATCGGCCATGACATCACGGTTTATGGTTCAGGAGGGCAGACACGTGCGTTCCTAAACATTGAAGACACAGTAAGATGTGTTGAGATCGCGGCTGAGAACCCAGCAGACAAAGGTGAATTCCGCGTATTCAACCAATTTACTGAATGGTTCTCAGTTCAGGATCTTGCTGAACGCGTTCAAAAAATTGCCAAAGAAGAAGGTCTTGATACACAAGTGAAGAAGATCGAGAATCCTCGTATCGAGAATGAAGACCACTATTACAACGCGGTGAATACTAAACTGCGTGACCTTGGTCTAGAACCTCACTTGTTGACAGACGATGTCATTCGTGACATTTTGCGCACAGCCGTCGAAAATAAAGACCGGATCATCAAAGAGAACGTATTGCCGTCAATCACTTGGAAGTAAGGAGTTTTCCGCTTTGAAAATCGCCATCATTACAGAAACATTCCTACCATCAACAGATGGAGTCGTCACACGATTAAAAGAGTCCATCAAATACTTGCGAAACCAAGATCATGAGGTCGTCGTCATTGCTCCAGACTTTGGTGTGACGGAATATGAAGGGGCGATCGTCGAAGGGGTCAAAACGACAAAAATGCCTTTCTACAGGTATAGAGAATTCAGTTTACCACAACGACGAGTGAAGGACTTGCTGCAAAAACATGATCCTGACCTCGTCCATGTGGTCAACCCTGCACTTGTAGGGGTTTCTGGCGTCTATTATGCAGATAAACTGAATTATCCGCTCATTGCTTCCTATCATACACACGTCCCTAAATACTTGGATTACTACCGGTTATATCCGTTCAAACCTCTTGTCTGGTGGTATTTTAGAAAGTTACACAATTATGCAGATGTAAATTTGTGTACTTCCAGAGCCATTAAGACGGAGCTTGATGAGAAAAACTTCCATAATGTGAGTGTATGGGACCGTGGAGTCGCAGTCGACCATTATCATCCTCGACATAAAAATGAAGAAATGAGGGAGCGGTTATCTGCTGGCAGGAAAGGAAACAAATTGCTTGTTTTTGTCGGTAGACTGGCTCCTGAAAAAGAAATTCATAAAATCAAACCTTTATTGGAAAAGAGAGACGATATCTCTCTTGCCATCGTTGGTGATGGTCCTGTGAAAGATGAATTAGAGGAAACTTTCAAGGACACCAATACAGTGTTTACTGGGCTTATGCACGGAGAGGAGCTTGCACAAGCGTTCGCTTCTTCTGACGCTCTGATTTTCCCATCAGTCACAGAAACGCTCGGCCTTGTCATCCTGGAATCTATGGCTTCTGGTCTGCCTGTCATTGCCGCAAAGAGCGGCCCGACCATGGAGCAAGTAGAAGACGGCAAAACTGGACTATTGTTTGAAAATGAGAACACCGACAGCATGATTCAAGCGATTGAAAGGCTGGAAGATGAGGAGTTATATCAGACACTTTGTAAGAATGCGCGCCAAGAAGCTGAAAAGTATAGCTGGCAAAAACCTTCGGAGCAGATCCTTGAGTATTACTATAAGACGTTAAAGGTGTATGATGAACAGGCAGCAACAACGTCAAAAAAATCAAAGGTTAAAGTCACAGAGTAAATGCTCTGTGACTTTTCTTTTGTATGCTCAAAAAAACTTAGTAGTAACTCCAAATATACAAATAAAACCCAAAAACAGAACACATGTTCCGACCCCCGTAAAATGAGCATTTTTATAAGAAAATACCTATTCATACTTAGTAGCAACTCCGAAATATTCAGAAAAAACAATCAATAAGACATCTCCATACTAAAACCAATGAGGAGCAAAGGCAAGAATATGTCTAGAGCAGGAAAGAAGAGAGGCACACGAATTTTAAATGAGTCTATATATGAGGAGATTATCATACAAATTATGAAAATTTATACGCTTAAACGTGAGTAAGTGTTTGGTTGGAACCCAAAAACTCATTGGATGATAGATTGAGGGTATTAAAATATAAATGTGTCGCATAAATCCAAATATTAATGCAATCACATTTATAAAACGGTGATGTAAAATCCGATAAACGTACAAGAGTTGAATGGAAAACAGTTTAGAATGTCCAGGATGAAATGTAACGTAACATCTTTAGACATGATTTAACAGTTGCTGGAGATCTTAAAGCAAAATTTATGAGTTGCTGTGAAAGACTTATGGAAGGTATAAATCAAATTAATCTAACTGGAACTGAACAAAGCTGAGTTAGATTTTTATAGAAATCATAATGCATAATAATTTCGGACGACAAGTGATTGATGAACATTAAGGATAGATGATGTATTTATGCTTATTTATTTTTGTTATGTCTCAATATCATAAGTATACTTCTTAAATGAGATATAATCATCATTCCTAAATTGACTTAGTATAATAAATATTATGTAAACTAAAATGAAAAACAAATAATACTACCAGAATATCCTTGAACCTCCATTCCCTTCGCTTCTTCATTGGATAGAAATTCTCATTTTAAATGAATAAAACAAATCTGATCTGTAACTTTTACTTTAAGTGAATTTATTGATCGCACGTATTTTAAGTAAACAAACCGCGACTTATATTATTTCATGGATTGATAAACCCTATCTACAGTGAAATGCACATTGATATCGTTGTCTTTTAACCTATAAAAAAGCAGCTTCTGTGTTAATCAGTAGCTACTTTTTCAAAACGCTTCAATTGTTCAGGAGTTGCGAAAACAATCAACAAATCATTTTCTTGAAACGTTTCGTCTCCTTCAGGGTTACTTATAATTATGTCTTTCCGTTTAATCGCCACGATATTGACTCCGTATATTCTTCTTATATCAGATTCTTTTAATGTTTGATTCAATAAAGATGATGTATTAGTAATGTGAATTTCTTCGATGTTGTAATCATTTAAGGGATCGTGGAGAATCGTTTCAACATATTCAACGCTTACCGGTTTTGTAATTGCAGTTGCCATACGTTTTCCTCCTATATTGGAGGTGTTAATCACTTTATCGGCTCCTGCTCGATAAAGCTTTTCTTCAGAAAAGTCCCTTTCTGCTCTAACGACTGTATAAAGAGCGGGATTCCTCCCTTTTACCGTCAAAGTTATAAAAACATTATCAGCATCATCAGGCAGAGTAACAATCATCCCTTTTGCCCTGTCAACTCCCGCCTGAATCAATACACGATCCTCCGTGGCGTTTCCTTTCACGTATAAAGCACCTTCAGGTAACTGGTCTATGACACTTTCATCACTCTCAATAACGACCAATGGTTGATTCTCATGCCGTAATTGTTGAAATACTTGCTGGCCCACCCGGCCGTAACCACACAAGATAATATGCTGGTGAAGATCTTGTATCTTTAATGACATTCTTCTCTTCCTCACTTCGCTAGATAGTTTACCGCCTATAATGGCACCTGCCAGTTGAGCTAACATGTAAGTCGTAAGACCAATGGCACTTGGAATTAAAACTAAGGTAAGGAGCTTCCCTCCTGTTGATTCAGGCGAAATATCTCCATAACCGATCGTTAAAACGGATACAATGGTTAACCATAAAGAATCAAAAAATGCCAGATTTTCAAAGAACATGTACCCGAATATCCCTAGCAATATAATAATATGTAAGAGGATGATCGAAACAACAATTTTTCGGTATTCCATTCCCCCACCTCTTTTAATTCTATTGGATTAGACTATCCTTCATAATCATATCAATTTTGAGGCATTTTCGCTTTATATATTATCCTTTATTAAATAAAGAATTCTCAAAATGTTCGATTCTTTATTTGTGATTGCGAACATTTGTTCTTAGGCTTAATTATTCGCACCTTCTCTTTGTTTTTTCGAACGATTTTAGCTAGGATAAAGATATAAGAAGACAAAGGAAGATGTTTATGAAGAAGTTGTTTCTTTTCGTGAGTACTGTATTTTTGGCCTTAATTATAAAGCCTAAGAAAATAGTTGCACCATTGATACAAGAACAGACTCATCTGTATCCAGGTACAAGCAAATCCATTACACCTGGGGACCTACTGTTTTCTCCGATCGGAAGAAGAGAATCGCGATTTATAGGTCATGTAGGAATTGTAACAAAAGATAATAAAGTCATTCATTCCATTCCTTCAGGAGTCATACAAGATCAAATGGAAGCTTATTTCAACAAATTCAGCTATATACGCATCTATTCAGCCATTGATTCAAAATCTGGAGAGGCTGCTGCTGATTATGCGGCAAAGCTTCAAAAAGAGCACCCTCGGGCCGACTATAAGTTATGGACACCTATAAGCAGTCTCTACGAGGAACAATATTGTACAAAAATCGTATGGCAATCTTATCATTTTGGTGCAGGTATTAATTTAGGAAAGATTTCACCTCATGCAAGATCTGTCCACCCTCAGCGGTTAAAAGATCAAAGATTCCTATATGAAAAATAAAACACGCTCATCCTTATTCATTGGATGAGCGTGTTAAATATCGATAAAACTCTGCCTCTGAGATGATTTCAATTGGATACCCCTAGCTAAGCAGTGTTTCTGCTCTTTCAAGTTTACTCGTTTTTATGCCATTTTTATACCCTTCGAACGTTTGTTCGCCGACGACTACAAAACTTGTATTAGATTCAATCGTGTTGTGAAGGTTACCACCTAAATCAACGACTTTTTGACTGGCTTCATCCCTTTTCATTTCTCGTAACTTCCCTGTAAACACCACCGCAGCGTTATAAAAAGGATGCGAGGGATCAAACTGTTTGGTTGCTGCTACATAGGAAGAAGGATGAGCTCTCTTGGCACGCTTCCTTTTATTAATTCTCGCAGGTTCATATCCCCCATCGAACATCATTCCATTTGTTGTACCTGTTTTGTTTACAAGATCCTTAGCATCAGTCGCTCCAAGCTCTTCTTTTGCTGACATAAGAATATGAGCAGAAGCCTTAGCATCCTCTAATGCATGGTGGTGACTGAATGAAAACCCTAGATGGTCAGAGACGATACTCAAGTTGTATTTCGGAAGCTGCCACGTTTTCTTGGATATATTGACGGTGCAGTTATACGCAAGCATTGGATAGCTGAGGTTGTATTGGTCTAAAACCGCACGTAACACCCCCATATCAAACTGAGCGTTATGAGCTACGATAAATTTTCCTTCTAACCAAGATTTAATCTCGCGTTCCCATAATACATCAAACTCCTCTGCATTAATAACATCACCTTTTGTTATTCCATGCACTCTTATATTTATGGGAGCAAAATAATTTTTCTTAGGTTTCACTAACCTGTAGTATTCTCTTTTAATAGAGCCCTGTTCATATTCCACCATACCTATGGAACAAACAGAATCTCTTGAGGAATTAGCTGTTTCAAAATCAAGAGCTACAAAATTCATGACGATCTCCTTTACTTATGGTCTTACCTTCATCATAAATGGATAACCACAGATTCGTCTATTGTAAAGCCTTGCCATTCAATGAAGCAGGTGAACTGTTGTTCATGGAATATTCCTATACTGTTCTGCAAAGGATAAAGCGAAGGAGGCGTTGGAGATGGCATTCGATTATGCTGAATTACCAAAGGATCAGCTGCAGCGGATAAAAGAGCTGGAGGATCAACTGAACGTCGTTTTAATCGCCTACGATACGAAGTACAAAGATTAACAAAAAGACGCCATGATTGGCGTCTTTTTGTTAATTATAAAATACGGATCCATTTGAAGATCACACCTTCTCTTGTTATATAGAAGGTGTGCTTTTGTTTAATTTTTATAAACTGTCAATTTTGCTTCAATTGGTGTTCGTTTTTTCTGCTTTGGCTGTTGCTCGAAGAAGCCCATATGGATAAAACCTA
Organism: Halobacillus litoralis; assembly: GCF_020524085.2. Taxonomy (NCBI): domain Bacteria; kingdom Bacillati; phylum Bacillota; class Bacilli; order Caryophanales; family Bacillaceae; genus Halobacillus; species Halobacillus litoralis. The sequence goes on along the minus strand of NZ_CP129016.1, from coordinate 2,904,342 downwards.
CAATTTTTTCTCCAGGTTGAACACCTAAGAGTTCACGCACTTTTGGCTCATGAATTTGTGGGTTGGTTTTCCAACATACACCTAATTCACGCTCCCAGGCTAATAGCTGGAAATTTTGAAGCATGCTGCTGATCGCACCAAAGTTTTCCTCCCACTGTTTTTGACGAGGATCTTCATCCATAATCGCTATAAGAAAAGCGGCCGGTTGGCTGAAATAGTTTCTGCGGTTTTCCTGCATGTCACGAGGAAATGTTTGTACAAGGGATTCCACGAATTCTTCTTTTTCATGAGAAGGAATGAAAATGAATCTCCATGGTTCTCGTAAACCGTGTGTGGGTGCCCATCTTGCGTCATCTAACAATTCGGTAATAAGTTCAGTTGGTACTTCTTTATCTAAATATCCACTCTTCACGGAGCGACGTTCACGAATGATTTTTGCTAATTCTGTTTTTGTTTGTTCCATACCTCTCACCTACGTATCTATAGTTTTGTTTACGGTAATGATAATCGTTCTCATTGTTTTTGTCAAGGTTTCGTCCTTTATAAGCTAGGATAATAACGTTGGGTATTTTGAAGAATATTCAAAAGCTACCATGTTCAAGTAGCTTCTAGACTCTCAAAGTGTAAAGGAGTAGTTATTGTTCATTAACAGAAACAAAAAAGAAGAAGGGTGAGTTCACCCTTCTTCTTTGAACAAATGTAAAAACTCATCATATCCACGCTTTTTCATCTCTTCCTTAGGGACAAACTCCATGGCTGCACTATTCATGCAGTATCTCAATCCTGTTGGTTCTGGTCCGTCTTCAAACACATGCCCAAGATGATTATCTCCATGCTTGCTTCTTACTTCCGTTCTCATCCCGAAAATCCCTGGATCATCCTTTGTTGTGATGTTTCTCTCGGTGATTGGTTTCGTGAAGCTAGGCCAGCCTGTACCTGATTTATATTTATCTGTCGAGCTGAATAAAGGCTCTCCTGAGAGAATATCTACATAAATGCCTTCTTTCTTATTGTCCCAGTAGGCGTTATCAAAAGCTTTTTCTGTTCCGTCTTGCTGGGTTACTTCATATTGGATATCCGTAAGCTTGCTTTTTAAGTCTTCCTCAGAATATTCAACAACTTCACCTTTATATACCTCTACTCTCTTCCCATCTTCAGAGTCGTTGGTTGTAGAAGCTCCAGAGTTTTTATTGAAAAAGAAAAGGACTCCGACACTCAATAGTAAAAGAATGCTGATGGCAACTGCTGTCATCTTATTCATTCCTTCTCCTCCCTAGGTTATGAGTATTTGTATCTTCATTTTATCATGATTCTTCCATATCAAAAATTACAACGCTCATCTTATCTAAATCAAGTTATGAAAACAGTAATTTTCGTCCATCCTAAGAAAAGAGATATGAATGGAGGGACCATGAATGAAAATTTTAACCTCAGTACTGACAATTGCCTTAATCGCCATTAGTGGATGTGCGGCTGGTAACAATGGAGAGGAAATGATGGATTATGAGCAGCAGCCATTATCCACTACTCCCCCCACCGATTCACTCAATGATATGAACTATGAAACGAATGAGAAGGTGGATAAAGCAAGGAAAGCTCTTCCGTTTCAACAATTTGTACTGGAAATTGATTATGTTGATACACTTTCATATGAAATCCAATACGTGTCGGATGAATCACAAACACGTGCTGTTATTCATGAAATAGGAGAAGAAAAGATCTCAGGAGAAAAGGCGCTCAATCAACTAACACCCCATTTCATGGAACTCAGTTTTGATGAAGATTCATCGGAACAAGAAGTAATAGAAGATGTTTTACAAGTATTTGGACTTGATGAAACATATAAGGAATTTACATTGAGAGTTGTTTATAGCAATGGGATAGAGGCAGAATACGAAGATTAACGTATATTTGAAAAGAAAAAACAAGCACCTTAGGATGATGACTTAGATGCTTGTTTTATTTTTTTATTTAGTTTCGGAGTTGCTACTAAGTTTTAAGTGCGATTATGATTGATCACTGTTTTTCCATTCTCTTGAATGATTTTTCTTTCTTTCATTAATTGGCCGAGGGCTCGTTTAAATGCTGATTTACTGATTTTAAAGGTTTTTCGGATATCTTCCGGATCACTTTTATCATGAAGGAACATGACTCCGTCATTTTCTTGTAAGTATTCATAAATGATCTCTGCATCTTCCTTCATTCCCTCTTGTTTTAAAGGACGAAGAGATAAATTGATTGTTCCATCGTCTTTCACATCAATGATCCTAGCCGTAATTGTTTCTCCAAGCCTTGGTTCCTCTTTTCTTTCACTTGGGTGGATGAAACCTCTGTATCCTTCGCCAGTCAATACAGTAGAGCCTGCTTTCGTAGCGCGGTATACGCGAGCGGTCACTTCTTGCCCAAGCAATTCTTTCGGTGCAGGTTCCAAGTCATCCATGACTTCTTGTTCAGAGATGGGTTCGGCTAGAAGACGGCCTTTTTTATCAAGTTCCAGACTGACAAACAAATGGTCTCCTTCTGTCGGCCAAACAGATTTAAGGAGAGGAAGATGATCGGAGGAAACAAGGATATCTTTGTTTGTTAAACCAATATCCACAAATACTCCCATATTCGGAACGACTTCTACCACTTCCGACCAACCATAGGTATCTTTTGTAACTTCCGGAATTTCCATGGTCGCAGAAGCTTGTCCTTTCTTGTTTTCATAAATGAACATGTCTCGGCTTTCATCCAATTCAATCTCTTCAGTAACATTTTCGTCGGGCAGTACCACTTCTTCGTTTTGGATATGAACAATGAAACCCTCTGTGATTTTCTTTTTAATTTTCCCTTGTTGAATAGTTCCCAATATATTGACATCTTTCATGTAATTTCATCCTTTTCCGTGACGTAATGTTACTTATTATAGCTTAGATTGATCCATTTTAAAACGATGATTTTATGGAATAGAAAAAGCGTGGCAACTGCCACGCTCTATAGTGATTAATACCACCAAGAAGCTCCTACAATAATTAGGAGAATAAACAAAACAACGATTAGCGCAAAGCCTCCACCATATCCTTTACTCATTCCAATTCCCCCCTTTACTTCTGTATATGAAGCTGGGTAAGAATCGGTATGGGTGAAAGGCTGAGCTCCCTGGTGATTAGGCGGATCAACACTTATTTTAAAAAAAGGCTCCATTACAATTTAAGGTGTACAAGATCGGTATCACCGGGTTGTTTGCTTTGAACAGCAGAACGAAACTTTCCCCGCAGCTCCCTAGGATCACAAAAAATTTGGAAATTGAGTCTCGGACAAACGGAACATATCTATCATGAGGTTCAATTAATTTGTGAATAGATGAGCAATTCTGCTGTAGGATTTTTTCTTTTCTTCATAATCAAATAGATTGGTAATAACCAAAAACTCATCTGTCCCATAATATTCAGATAGTTCCATCAATCTAGTTTTCACATGATCTGGATTTCCAATAATGCAGCGTCTCCGATTCTTTTTTATTTTTTCTATTTCTTCTTTTGTATAAGGGTAACTTTCAGCCACTTCCACTGAGGGAACACGAGTATCTAGTCCTTTATCCACACGAAGCAACCAGAGGTCCTGACTCTTAGCCAGCTTCTCTGCGTCTTCCTCCGTCTCCCCGCAAATGACGAATATACATACATTCACTCTAGGTTTTTCCATATCCGTGCTCTTGAATCGCTCCCTGTAAGTTTCAATAGGCATTTTTCCATGATCAGGGTTAATGAAATGACCAAAAGTGAACCCTGTGCCGTTCACTGCTGCATGTTTGGCTCCCCGCTCGGTCAAACCCAGGACCCAAAGTTCAGGTTGATAATGGGTTTCCGGGCGTGCTTTTACACCATAAAACCGATCTCCTTTAGGAATGGAATCTTGTAAGAATTGTTTCAGCTCCTTCACTTGTCTAGAAAAAGAACTGAGGGGCTTTTCGATTCTATCTGTAAGGGCAAGCCTTGTCTTTGGTCCACCTCCAGGGGAGCGCCCTACTCCAAGATCCATGCGTCCATGAAACAAAGCCTCAAGCATACGGAAATTCTCTGCGACTTTTAATGGACTGTACTGTGGAAGTAAGACCCCGCCAGAACCGACCCGAATGGATGTTGTGGCTTGTGCGATCATAGATATAAGAATTTCAGGTGACGTATTCGCAAGACCATTCGTATTGTGATGTTCGGCGACCCAGTATCTATGGTAGCCTAATTTCTCTGTGTATTTCGCTAATTCTACTGATTTCTGTAATGCATCTTGAGCAGACTCCCCCTCAGATATGGGGCTTTGATCCAGAACACTTAATTTCACTGCAAGCTCACCTTTCCTTTATCTATAAACATCATCCATAATTTGTTTCAGTATTTGCATTTGTTCTTCAAATAACAGCTTATAACGCTTTTTTAACACATCGAATTCTTCTTTTCCTTCATCCGTCAGGTAATACCAGTATACTTTTTGTCTCTTTTTATCATGTGATTTGTAATCATCTTTACGGTATAATAATCCTTGCTCTGTCATTTCATGTAGGGTATCAAGTAATGTGGAAGGTGCTGGAATCCAGTTTTTCGTAAGCTTTTTAAACTCTGCTTTGAAATGTTCACTAATCATCGGCTGATGCACTTGTAACAGATGCATGATATAAAACTTTGTAAATTGTGCGGCACTCATGTTTAAAGCAAATCGCTTCGGATTGTTTTTATGTGACAAAATCATCCACCCCTTGTCATAAAATGGTCTTTCTATCATTTTACAACAAAAGATGGATGAATTGTCTAATTATACGCACATTCGTTCGCTTGATGTGTGTTTTTTTATTTTATTAATTCGGAGTTACTACTAAGTTTAAATAAAGAACATTATTCCATCGTAAAAGCAATTTTCCCGAAGTTTTTGGAATCTTGAATGTATTCGAATGCTTCTTTATATTGATCAATCGAAAAAACCTTGTCTAGTTGAGGCTTAATGTTGTGCTTGCTAATAAAGTCCAGCATCTCACGCAATTCCTCTGCGCTCCCCATCGTTGAACCAAGCAGGTTGTACTGCCCATAAAAGAACTCCCGGATATTGATTGTCACTTCATCATCCGTCGTCGAACCGAAAGTAACAATGGTTCCACCTTTTCGGACAATGTCCAATGATTTATTGAATGTAGCGTTCCCAATACTTTCTATTAACAAGTCCACTTGTTCAGAAGCTAAAGCTTCCTGCCAACTTTCTTCTGTTGAAATGGCTATGTCCGCCCCAAGGTTCAACGCTTCCTTTTGTTTACTTTCTGAACGGGAGGTTACGATGACTCTTGCGTTAACGGCTTTTGCAAACTTCAGGCAAAAAGTAAGAACACCGCTTCCGATCCCTGGCAGCATAACTGTTTGACCCGCTTCAAGATTCCCTCTTGTAAACAAGGCGCGATAGGCGGTTAGCGCTGCTAATGGAAGTACGCCTGCTTCTTCAAAAGACAAATGCTCAGGTTTTCGTTCAAGATGGTCCTCCGTACACGTGTAATATTCAGCAAAAGTCCCATGATCAGGAAGACCGACGATTTCGAACCCTTTTGGAGGAGCTGCGCTATTTTTCTGCCAGCCGAGTCCAGGATTGACAATGACCTCGTCACCTGGCTGAAACTTGGTGACACTCTCCCCAACTGTTTCTACAATTCCAGAAGCATCTGATCCAGGAATTAGTGCAGGATCATCCGCTTTGTGACGTTTCGTGACCACAGCCAAATCTCTCCGGTTCATTCCTGCCGTATGTACTTTAATCCTCACTTCGTTGTCACTCATTTGATGCTTCGGTAATTCTTTTACTTTCAATCCCTCTAGTCCATCTTTTCCTTCATGTACAATCGCTTTCATCCATACCTTCTCCCTTCTTATTACAATTGTCTTTAGTCTATCAATAAGTGGTTGAAACTCAAAATAAACCGCATAAAAAAACTCCTTTCTGCATTTACAGAAAGGAGTTTTAAATCTTATCAAATTAGTCAGCCAGTACTTGAACTTTAACGGTTTGTCTACCAAAGGCAAGAGCATCCTCACGGGAAGGCATGAAGATATCGATACGGTTGCCGTTAATGGCACCCCCGGTATCTCCAGCAATTGCTGTTCCGTACCCTTCGACATAAACTTTAGAACCAAGTGGGATGACGTTCGGATCTACGGCAATCACTTTTTGGTCAGGATTTGCACGCAGGTCAATTCCAGTTGCTGTTACACCGCTGCATCCTGTGCAAAATGCAGTATAGGCAGTAGCTTCAGCCGTAAACTCTTTGACCACATCGTTACTTGTGTCTTGACTTGTGCTGGTTTGAGTTGCTGTTGATGTGCTGTTGCTGGAACTATTACTAGAGCTGCTATTGGAACTTGGAGCAGATGTTTGCACAGCCTGTCCATCAACTTTAAACTGTTCGCCAGGATAAATGAGGGTGGAAGTCAGGTTGTTCCACGCCATCAGCTGATCAACTGAAATATTAAATTTTTGAGAAATGGCGTACAACGTGTCTCCAGACTTCACTGTATAAGTGGATGTGTTGGAAGACGTAGTAGATGAAGGTGTACTGGATTTAGACTCGTTTGCTACTTTTAACGTTTGATTTGGATAGATGATGTTTGAATTTAAACCATTCCATGTTTTTAGATCTTGGACGCTGACGTCATATTTTTGAGAGATTCCCCAAAGAGTGTCCCCCTGATTGATTTTATATTCCGTTTCGTGGGCACTTACCGAAGTGGCGAATGCTCCCGTTAATGCGACAGTTGCTACAACAGAAAATACAGTTTTTTTCATGAAATTCTGCCTCCTCTTGATTGATCGATCCCTATGTATTTAGGTGATCCATTCACAATTACAAGATTAACAGAATCTCAGAATAAATTAAGAACAAACAAGCAACAGTTTAGTTGCAAACATAACATCCATATTTCACAGCCATTACAAAAGGAGCATTTGCACCGCGAAACGGTCATAAATGCCCTTCTTCTGCTACCCTTCGTCATCATTCAACAAAGCGGAGGTTTGCCTATTCATAGATTTTTTTACCCGAAAATGATAGAAAAAAACATATTCTAGCGAAAAAAAGCACAGATCCACTGGGATCTGTGCTTTTGTCTCATCCTTATTTAGCTGCTACTTGCTTTTGAACTTCCGGGTCATTCAAGAACTCATCATACGTCATTTCTTTATTGACAATCTTACCATTAGGCGTAATTTCAATAATACGATTAGCAATGGTCTGAATGAATTCATGGTCGTGGGAAGCAAAAATGACCGAACCTTTGAAATTAATCAATCCTTTGTTCAAGGATGTGATGGACTCCAGGTCGAGGTGGTTGGTCGGTTCATCCAAAAGAAGAACGTTTGCTTGAGAAAGCATCATTTTAGAAAGCATGCAACGCACTTTCTCTCCACCTGAAAGGACATTCGCTTTCTTAAGCGCTTCTTCTCCAGAGAACAGCATACGTCCAAGGAAGCTGCGCAGGAACGTTTCTGTTTCATCTTCTGGTGAATACTGACGAAGCCACTCGACAAGATTCAAATTCGAACCTTCGAAGAATTCCGAGTTGTCTTTAGGGAAGTAGCTTTGCGATGTCGTTACACCCCATTTATAGGTTCCCTCGTCCGGCTCAACCTCACCCATAAGGATTTGGAAAAGAGTCGTTTTCGCTACTTCGTTTGATCCCACAAGGGCCACTTTATCGTCTTTATTAAGGGTAAAGCTGACGTTGTCCAATACTTTCTCACCATCTACCGTTTTCGAAAGGTTTTCAACTGTCAGCAAGTCATTACCGATTTCACGTTCCGCATTGAATGCGATATAAGGATACTTTCTGGAAGATGGTTGAATATCATCCAACGTGATTTTATCGAGTAGTTTCTTACGGGAAGTTGCTTGTTTGGATTTGGAGGCGTTGGCACTGAAACGTGCAATGAACTCTTTCAAATCCTTAATCTTCTCTTCTTTTTTCTTATTCTGTTCGGCAGCCATTTTCTGTGCTAATTGACTGGACTCATACCAGAAGTCATAGTTTCCGACATAAACCTGGATTTTTCCAAAGTCAAGGTCCGCAATATGTGTACAGACATTGTTCAGGAAGTGACGGTCGTGGGAAACCACAATAACTGTATTCTCAAAATCGATCAAGAAGTCTTCCAACCATTGGATCGCTTTAATGTCCAGGTGGTTGGTAGGCTCATCGAGAAGAAGGACATCCGGATTTCCGAAAAGCGCTTGTGCAAGGAGAATCTTCACTTTCTCTGATCCTTGCAGTTCACTCATTTTCTTATCATGAAGGTCTTCGCCAATGCCTAAGCCTTTCAATAGACGGGCGGCGTCGGAATCCGCTTCCCATCCATTCATTTCAGCGAATTCTCCTTCAAGTTCCGCTGCGCGCATGCCGTCTTCTTCAGAAAAATCGCCTTTCATATAGATCGCGTCTTTTTCCTTCATCACTTCATATAAACGGGTATGCCCCATAATGACGGTTTCAAGCACTTGGTATTCATCATATTCGAAATGGTTCTGTTTCAAAACGGCCAAACGTTGATCTTTCTTCAAGCTTACATCACCCGTTTGTGCCTCGATCTCACCACTCAAAATTTTTAAGAATGTAGATTTCCCTGCCCCGTTCGCACCAATCAGTCCATAGCAATTGCCCGGGGTGAATTTTATATTTACGTCTTCAAACAACTTTTGGTCGCCGAATCGAAGACTTACATTGTTTACTGTTAACATGTGATAATCCTCCAGTACTCTCGTTTCTATAACATAGAAATTATATCATTCTTGAGCGTTGTATGATAGCCGTCGTCAATATTAAAAATATCCACGCTCGTTTCCCCACTCAAGAAACAGATCATAATCTTCAAATACCTTTCTTTCATAATGATGAGCCCACAAACTGAGCTGCTGTCGGAACCTCTTTTTCTCTGTCCCGATCGCTTCCATAATGCTGTCTTCACTATGATAGTCGAGCATTCCTTCGTCAATATCCACATCCGCTCTCGCATGGATTTTTGCACTCACTTTTGCCATGGTCTTTACCGTCTTTTTGACAGACTTAAGATCACTTAGATGCTTTTCTTTAACATCCTTGGAAAAAGGCGATCGTTCCCTCACGTAAAATTCTTTCCCTTCCATAGTAAAGTAGCCGAGAAATGGATCGGAGAGGTGGTGCATCGCCCGCTGAGTGTGAATGACTCTTCTTCCCTGATGTTTATGATCGTTCCAGAACTTTTCATCATAGGGAAAGAAATAAGCAGGGATAGGAGTTCGCGCTTCTTTTGCTTCAAGGATGATATCATCCTCATGAGCTTCGTGAGACGCACCTTCAATAAGAATGTAATACCTCTTCAAGCCGGTCGAGCCGATTCCCGCTCCAGTCTTTTTTACCACATCCTTGATGCGGTAATAGTCCTTCGCTTTCTTGTTCTTTTCTTCCAAGGATTGATAATACTCTTCCCACGCTCTTTCTAACAATCGTTTCTCGTGTTTAGAAACGGAAGACAGCTTGTCTTTCCCGATATCAAAAGAACGTATGGACTCGTGATTGATCATCGTCTGCTTTTCCAGTTCGTGTGACAAACTTCTTTGCTCCGCTTTTTTAATGGCCTTTTTGACAGGACCTTTTGTGGACTCTTTCGTAAATTGAACTTTCTCCGGGCTCAATTCTCGATGATGGTAAGCTTCTATTTGCTTCACGTACGTCTTCAAGTATCGATGAACCATCTCTTCCTTGGCTTCATCATCATACGAAAGGGACTGCATCATTAAACGTATACTAACGACCATGCGTAGGACGTCGTATAGATATGAACCTAGATAACCTTCATCGAAGTCGTCCACATCGAAGACAATCTCTTTGTTTTCGTTTTGAAAGACACTGAAGTTGTTGAAATGCAAATCTCCCATGAGCCATGTCGGTTTGTCCGCGGGTGTATGAAAGGTAAAGGGAAGCTCTGTGGTATCATGAAAGAACAAGTAGGCACTTCCTCTAAAAAAGCTGTAAGGATCAGCTTTCATTTTGTTATACTTCTTCTTTCTTTCTTTTTCAGATAATGCCATTAAATCCCCATCAAATTTATCCAAAACAGTAGAAAGTGAAATCTTTCTTAAGCTCTGTTTGGTTTCACGCATCTGCTTTATTTTTTGATCCATGGTTTCCCCTCCCTTAGATATAAGAAAAAGCGATTGCCTGATAAGCAACCGCTTTTTTCTTTAAGACTCTGATTTATAGTATAAACTATTATTTTCGACAACTTGAAGCACTTTGTTTTCTTCTTCCATATCACTTCCGCACATGGGACACTTCTTGTTATCATTCGTTCTGAAGTTATCTCTCATCCAGCAGTTGCAGTCTTCGGACGTACAAACCCAAATCTTCGTATCTTCTTCTTTGATCTCTGCCTGATTTTTCTTTCCGAAAGCCATCGGCGTAGCCCCCCCTTTAGAATGTCATGATATAAAAGAGACTGACCTTCAAAAGCCAGTCTCTTTCTATTTTTTATTATAGTTTCGTGACGTTTGCAGCTTGTGGTCCGCGATTGCCTTCTGTCACTTCAAACTCTACAGCTTGACCTTCCTCTAGAGACTTGAAGCCTTCTTCGTTGATCGCGCTGAAGTGTACAAATACATCATCTTCACCTTCAACCTCGATAAAACCAAAACCTTTTTCCGCGTTAAACCACTTCACTGTACCTGTTTTCATAGGGATGGATCCTCCAATGTTTCAAAAATTAATATGCGTTTTGCAATAAAGAAAAAATCACATATTATAAAAAGTACCAATAAGGATTGATCACTCTTTATAATAGGTGATTGGAAGTGCGAACTTCTGAATATTGGTAAATTTTATCCTTTTATACACTATACTATGACTCACCGGTGAAGTCAAGCAGAGCGTGCTGTGCTATTAACGTTACACGACTAGTATATACGTGGAGAAGGTGAATTATTCCATTCCGTCAAGATCTTTCAATAATAGCACAAGCGATTCTTTTCCCTGCATTGCCGCTAGGCTGGGACTGGTAGTCATCAGGTCCTTCATGGATGATTACAGATTTGCCAATGATGTCACTCACTTTGAACCGATCAGTGAAAAATATCATCCGTGCTCTTCCTTGATTGGAAAACAAAACGGGGAAGTCTCCCGCATGATTCCCGTGGGGCTGCTCATCTGGATTCCAGTGTCCACCTGCAGATGCGAAAGGATCCTTGCCGTCCCCGATTTCACACACCCCTTTTTCATGGATGTGAAACCCATGAGGTCCAATCTGCTTTCCGTTTTTTGGCTTGTTGAAATCAGGCAGGCCCTCTACCTGTACAAAAACCTCGACGCCGTAGGGCATTTGGTAAAATTGGATGGTCCCTTTCAAGTTGGGAGCAAGTGGACTACTCAAAAATTTCGCTTGCGCTGTTTCAGAAGCATACGTTTGTCTATAGGGACCGTTTTGGATATACACTGAATAACACCTACCTTTCTGTCTATACTTATGGCTTCCGCTGTCTTCTTATACCAGAGTTTTTCAGCAAAACAAATCCCCCTTTCCGAGGAGGAGGAAGAAATCCTTAGAAAAGGGGAAGCTGATGTATTACCTTATGTGTTGGTTTAGTAAATTAGAACTTAGGAATTTGAGATAGGATCTTTTCCAAGTCTTTTGTGTTTTCTGGTCGTTCAAGGTGAGATTGAAGTTGAGTGAAATGGTCTGACACATCCTCTTTCCAAATGTTCATACATTCCGCATACCTTCTCTGCCACAACTCTGTATAATGGTCAATAACCAGTGATTCAAGTGTTTCCAATTGCGCTTTCAGCTCCGGAGAAAGAAGAGCTGCCATGGATTCCCTCATCTCTTCTTTCTCATTTCGTTCAAAGAAAGCTTTTGGGTTTCTGAAAAATTTTCGCAAGCCAGCTTTTTCTTTTTCTCCAATGTCAACATTTCCACTTAGTATCGGAAGAGGGAATGTTCCTTCTTCGATCATCGACAATTGAAGGAAGGGGCGGATTTTATAAAGATCACTTTCAATCCTTTCTTTGGACTGATTTACTAACTGGTCCATGAACCTCTCCATCCGCACACAAACCGCTTTCACTTCCTGGAGCATTTCAAAACTCAATTCATCCAGAAGCTGCTTCTGAGCAACCTTCAATGCTTCTTTTGAATCTCCCTTGTTTTGAATGGTGGCTGGATTGAAGTGCCGCTTGAACAGATCATTAAAGTTGAGCATCATTCGTTCATGTACAAAGTGAATCTGTTTATCCGCTTTGTTATGAATAGCGTCTTCCGCCCCCTGACCGAAATTCTTCTCAAGCGTCTCGCGTATGTGATGGTATTCCTCTTTCGTCTTTTCAATTTCTTCACGGCGCTCTTGTTCGTTGAGCTGACTTGCAGCGATGAAGTTCTCAAGGACTTGTCTTATGTTCTTAATATCCTTATCCATCGCATGAATCATCATCTGTGCGAGGTCTTCGTGAAGGAAAGAATGGAAGCTTTCTTCAAAAGCGTGCAGGCCTGACTTCAAATCTTTTCCATCCATTTTCTCATCGAGTGCTTGTAAACTCGATATAGAGAAAAGTTTCGGGTGGCGTATTTGGAACTCATTCAATTGCCCTCTCACATAGCTTTCCACCTGCTTCCGTTCCTCATCGGATGATGCCAAATCTGCTGCATTGATGAGGAAGAACATTTTATCAAGGCTGAAGCTATCCTTTACACGGCCTAGCTGTTTAAGGAACGTTTGATCAGCATGTGAAAATGGATGGTTATAATAGGTGACAAATAAAACGGCATCCGCATCCTTGATGTATTCAAAACTCACATCTGTATGACGTGCGTTGACAGAGTCCGCTCCAGGGGTATCTACGAGAGTGACTCCCGCTTCCGTCCACGGGCAGTCATAGAAGAGTTCCATAGACTCGATGAAACAGGATTTTTCTTCCTTAGAAACATACGATGAAAAATCATCCCATGACACATCGATGCACCTTCCCAGATTCTGTTTCATAGTTGGATAACCGTCTATGAAAGCACGTAAAAAGGAGTGTTTCTTATGGTCAAGTGGCTGCCAATCTTTTTCCTTCATATGGTTAGCTTTCGTATGAAGATCCTCCAGAGTATGAGCGCTGAGATCAAGGGCCTCAAGAATTGGAGATAAATCTTCCAGCATCTCTGCTTCTGTCTTCACATAAGCGTCAATCGAGCGGTCCGGTTTTCCAGCATGAGATGGAGAAATTTTATTGATCGTCGCTGTAGTCGGATTTGGAGAAACAGGCAGTACCAGGTCTCCCAGCAGGGCATTAGCAAAACTTGATTTCCCCGCACTGAATGCTCCGAATAGGGCGATTGTATAATGTCTGTCCTCCAGACGGTTTCGTTTTTTCTTTAATTGAGCATAGAGCCGCTTCGTACCTTCAAGTGAGTGGATGTTTTCCAATGTTTCCTCTGCACGGAGAAGTGCCTGGTCGATGGAAGAACCACTTTTTTTTAGAAGGCGCTGGACGAGGGTCGAGGTCTTCCTCTTCAATGACCGGCGTTTCAGCAGGAATTTCATCAGCACTTTTAAAAATCATCTTTTCTTGTCGTTCTTTCCATCTCTCACTGATCCATAATCTCTCTTCTTCCGAGGTCTCTTTTCCCAAGTATTCTTCTAGGTTATGACGGTAGTCTTTGATTTCTTCATTTAAAACCTCTAGTCGTTTTTCGATTTCCTGCTTTCTATCAGCCGCTTCAAAAACTTCTTTATGCTGGTCGACCATTTCTTGTTGATTGGCCGCGACCGCTTCGAGGAATAAAAGCTTCCATTCTTGTATGAAACGACGCGCTTCCTTTTGGATATCTTTTGACACATCATCCGTGTAACGTAATACGTAAGAACCTGTGACAGACGCTCCACGTTCGACAAGAGCATACAACCGTTCCTCAGGATAATGGAAGGTCTCTTTTTGCACATGTTCGAGCAGCCGCTGGTCACTGATCGAATAGCTTTCCATCAGCTCAAGCATTCGTTCCCGCAGCGGCCAGTACAGGTTTTTCTCCACTGACTCTGTAAGCTTCTTATAAAATGCATGTTTCCTTGCTGAGCGTTCTTCATCTGTTTTCTTTTGCGTGAAAAGAATTCCCACTTTAAAGTCCGGTTGTACAGACTGTAAATATGCCTCCGCATATTCACGTAGAGCGCTGGGCATGAGATAAGCATTCGAAATGAATTGGCTGACCCTCTCCTGAAAGTGTGCTTCTGCTTGTTCATAGAGAGCTTGCTGGTGTTCGAGCTCATTAACATGGAAGGGACTTTGATCGATCTTTCCCTCCCAATTTTCCTTTTCTTCTCGAAGCTG